>CAYPWK010000072.1:0-17558 GCA_964414365.1 uncultured Burkholderia sp. | reverse complement strand
AAGGCTTCCCGCATATGGCGACGATCGCGAAAACCCGCTTCCTTCGCGATCGTGTCGAGCGAATGCCGGCTTTGCTCGATCATCAGGCGTGCGGCTTCCAGCCGTAACCCTTCGATGGCCTTCGCCGGCGATTTGCCCGTTTCCAGCGCAAACACTCGGCTGAATTGACGCGGGCTCAGGTGAACCGCCTCGGCCAATTCCTCCACGGTCAACGGCCGGCTTAGGTTCTTGCGAGCGTAATCCAACGCGCTCTGGATGCGATCGGACTTCGGGGCGAGGTCCAGCATTTCAGAGTGCTGAGATTGTCCGCCCGACCGCCGCTGGTGCATGACGAGCTTGTGTGCCACCGACCGCGCAACCTCCTCGCCCAGATCCTTCTCAACCATCGCAAGCGCCAGATCAAGCCCGGCCGTCATTCCGGCGGACGTCCAGATTGAACCGTCGACGATATAGATCCGATCGTCTTCCACGCGAATATCGGAAAAGCGCTTCTGCATTTCTCGCGCGAAAGCCCAGTGCGTGGTGGCCCGCCGCTGCGCGAGCAAACCAGCCTCGGCGAGCACGAATCCGCCCGTGCAGATGCCCGCGACGCGCCGGGCGCGCTCGCTCTCTTTGCGCAGGAACGCAAGCACGTCAGCAGGCGCGGGCGACGTAAGCGGATTGATGACACCCGCCACAATCCAAGTATCGATCTCGCGGCGTGTTCGCAGCGGGCGCGTGCCGACGGTCATGCCCAGCGACGAGCGCACCTCGCCTCCGTCGACTGAAAAATTCTCGAGCTTGTAAAACGGATCGCCTGTTGCCGCATTCGCGCATTCAAAAACGGCTTGCGTGGCGAGCGCCATGACCTGGAACCCGTCACTCAAAAGAAACCCAATACGATGCATGCCCGCTCTCCGGTCGACTGACGTCCTAAATCAGCACCTTATACGTCATTTACGCCACCGTCAAACGGCGTCAAAGTGCCGTCATGCAATTCCCCGCTACTTCCACAGGAGTGACATCATGACGCAAGCACATCGAGGCACAGCCCTTATCACTGGCGCATCGTCAGGCATCGGCGCCGTCTACGCGGACCGGCTGGCGCGCCGCGGCTACGATCTGATTCTGGTCGCGCGTAACCGCGAGCGCCTCGCCAAGCTCGCCGGACGCATTAGCGACGCGACGCGCCAAAGCGTCGAAATCCTCCACGCCGACCTCGGCGACCGGGGCGGGCTCGCCTCCGTCGAAGCGAAACTCAAGCAGGACGCGAGCATTACGCTGCTCGTCAATAACGCCGGCGTGGGCACACACAGTCCGCTGCTCGATAGCGACGTCGATGCGATGACGCGAATGATCGAACTCAACGTCACGGCGCTCACGCGCCTTACGTATGCCGCGGTGCCGGGCTTCGTGGCACGCGGCAACGGGGCGGTCATCAATATTTCGTCGATCGTCGCGATCGCACCGGAAGTGCTCAATGGCGTCTACGGCGGTAGCAAGGCGTTTGTGCTGGCCTTCAGCCAGTCGTTGCACCACGAACTCGCCGACAAAGGAGTGCAAATTCAGGCCGTTCTGCCGGGGGCCACAGCCACTGATTTTTGGCAAATCGGGGGCCTGCCCGTCGAAAACCTTCCGAAGGAAATCGTCATGTCGGCCGAAGACATGGTCGATGCGGCGCTGACAGGCTTCGACCGCCGCGAGCTCGTGACCATACCGTCGCTGCACGCAGCGGAGGAATGGGAAGCCTATGAGGCCGCGCGCCGCACGATGTCGGCGCACCTCTCGAGCAACGTCCCCGCGCGGCGCTACACCGTCGCGCAATGACGGAAACGTCAGGCAATCGCAGGTACCACGGCGGGAATCGCGGAGACTGATGAGCCCTTTTTGCGACGAGAAGGCCGCATCCTCCTTCACTCTCAACGCAACAGCGTTTTGCGTGAAACAGGAGGCGGCCCGTCAAAGGGCATCCATTGAAATTGTTCTGTTCAGCGAAGCAGTGATTTCACCTGGCAGGCATTTAACTCATCAGTGCGCACGCCTAGACTGCGAAGCACCTGCTGCCGATATCGAATCGCGGCTTACTTGAAAGAACCCAGGAGGTTACACCATGAAGTCGATCATCAAATCCGTTGCACTCGCGCTTGCCATCGCTGCTCCGGTCGTGTCGTTCGCGCAATCGAATCAACCCGTCACGCGTGCCCAGGTTCGCGCTGAACTCGTGCAACTTGAAAAGGCCGGCTACTCGCCGATCCGCGGCGCTGATCCGTACTATCCGACGGACATCCAGGCTGCCGAAGCCCGCGTTGCCGCACAAAACGGCGGTGTGGCAGCTTCGTCCGACGTGGGTGGCGTGAGCGGAGAAACATCCGCCACAGGACACACCGCCAACACTATCGGCACGAAGTCGATTTATTTTGGCCAATAAAGGTCTGGTCTCGAGAGCGGGGCTGCGCAAGCGCCCTGCTCCAACCGCAGCACTCGTTGCGGTGCGGGCCGCTTACACGAGGCCGGCACGGAGCGACCGCTCCGTTGCCGGCCTCAGCTATTCGTCTGAGCCATCAGTTTAAAAAGCTTCCGGTTCATCGACGCTTTCTGTCGCTGATTGAACCTGCGGATGCGATTCCTCAACTCAGGCAGCCCACCGGATTGTGTCGCAATGTATCCGAGCTGTGCATCGATACATACGATTGCAACGGGGACACGAGCGAGATACGTAACGGCGCTCCAATACGGTATGCGCAAAACATGGAGCGCCAATCATGCACAATCTGCTGGAACCCTCACTCGCCTTGCTGGCAGGCCTCTTCACGGTTGCCTCGCCCTGCGTACTCCCGGTCATGCCGATCTTGCTCGGCACGTCGGTGGACAGGCCGAGCCGCGTCCGCCCGCTGCTCATCATCGCAGGCTTCATCTTTACGTTCACGTCCGTCGCGATGATGCTAGGGGCCGTTTCAAGCGCGGTTCATGTTGCGCAAAACGCACTACGCGAAACCGCCATCGCCCTTTTGGCGTTGTTCGGGCTGTTTCGCCTCTGGTCCCGTCCCTACGACTGGCTGATCGCGCGCATCGCCCCGTTCCTGCAAGTCGGCCCCGGCACCTCGCACGGCGAAGGCAACGCGGGCGGCTTCGTGCTGGGCATGTCGCTCGGCGCAGTGTGGACGCCGTGCGCGGGCCCGGTGCTCGCATCCATCCTGGTGCTCGTCGTAAAGGCGCAGAGCCTCGGGTGGTCGGCACTTTTGCTCGGCTTGTATGCCGTTGGAGCCGCTATTCCGATGCTCGCCATCATCTACGGCGGCCAGTACATCGTCCGTCACGTGGGGTTTGTCGCGCGACATGCGAACCGTCTCCAGCAATTGTTCGGTGTACTGATCATTCTTACGGCGCTCGCGATTCATCTGCAATACGACGTGCTCGCCTACGGATGGATCTCGTCCTTCTTTCCCTCGTTCCAAGGAGTCTGACATGCTCGCCCGATTCAAAACCGTTGCCGCGGTGGTCCTTGCCGCCGCTATCGCCGCGGCGATTGCCACCGCGGGCGGCACTGCCACCGCGGGCGGAACCGCGACAGCAAGCCAGAGGGGCAATGGCCAGACCGCGCCTGAATTCACCGGCATCGACAACTGGATCAATAGCCCGCCACTCACGCAACAGCAGCTTCGCGGCAAAGTCGTGCTCGTGGACTTCTGGACTTACACCTGCATCAACTGCATTCATACGCTGCCGTACGTCAAGGCCTGGTACCAGAAATACAAAGACCAGGGACTCGTGGTCGTTGGCGTCCATACGCCCGAATATCCGTTCGAACGGAGCACCGATAACGTCAAGACCGCAATCAAGCGGTTCGGCATTCAATACCCCGTCGCGCAAGACAACGAGTATGCAACCTGGAACGCATACGGCAATCAGTATTGGCCTGCTTTCTATCTGATCGACAAGGAAGGCCGTGTGGCTTACACGCACTTCGGCGAAGGCGAGTACGCCGAGACCGAGCAGCAAATTCGCAACCTTCTCGCGAAAAAGTAGAACGTCCGCTGCATCGCGCGGTACCGCAACATAGCCACGGTACGCGCACATCGTAGGCGAGCCCATTCGCAGACGATCATTACGAGCGAGGCTATGAATCAATGAGGAATGTCCATGACTACGACCACAAACGTCCTTTACACAGCGAAGACGCACACGACAGGAGGCCGGGACGGCACATCGCGCAGTGATGACGGCCGGCTCGATATCGAGCTTTCGTCTCCGGGCAGCATCGGACGCGGAACGAACCCCGAGCAACTGTTCGCCGCGGGATGGTCGGCCTGTTTCATCGGCGCAATAGGGCTCGCGGCCAAGAAGATGAAAGTGGCGCTGCCGTCCGATCCCGCCGTCGATGCCGAGGTCGACTTGTGCAAGTCGGGCGACGCCTACTTTCTGCAGGCACGACTCAACGTGAGCATGCCCGGCGTCACACGAGACACGGCGGAGGCGCTCGTTCAGGCCGCGCACGAGACGTGTCCATACTCGAAAGCGACGCGCGGCAACATCGAGGTCACGCTTAACGTCGCGGCGCCGTAAGGCTCTTTGTGCCGAGCCCGCTCAAAGTCGTGATTGTCGCCGGCGCTTCGCAGGGCATTGGACCTAGCGGGCGCCTTTTAGCGTGAGCGTTGCGGCGAGCCCGCCTTCGGGCCGGTTCGCCAAGCTCAGTGTCGCATCCATTGCCCGGGCCAGTTGGCGCGCGATCGCGAGCCCGAGGCCGGTCCCACCGGTATGGCGGTTGCGCGAGGTCTCGAGCCGATAAAACGGCTCGAACACCGCCTCCAGCGATTCAGCCGGTATGCCCGGGCCGCCGTCGAGCACGGAAATGGCGACCCGGCCGTCGGACATCTCGCGAACGTCGATCGTCGCGCTTCCGCCGAACTTGAGTGCATTGTCGACCAGGTTGCCGACGATGCGGCGCAACGCCTGCGGCCGCGCCGTTACGGCAAGCGTCGCACGGCTCGCCATCGAAACCTTCGCACCGGCATCGACATAATCGCAGACGATACTGTCGAGCAGCGCGTCTAGGTCGATCCGTCGAGCCTCCTCGCCTGTGCCGTGCAGCGTGCGCGCATAGGCCACGCCTTCTTTCACGAGGTTTTCCATCTCCCGTAGGTCCTGCTGCAGCTTGCCTGCCCGCTCGCCGTCGTCGTCGACGTCGAGCCGCAAGCGCATCCGCGTAATCGGTGTCTGCAAGTCGTGCGAAATGGCCGCGAGAATCTGCATCCGCTCCGCCGTGTAGATCGCGATGCGCTCCTGCATGGCATTGAACGCTCGAGCCGCGCGCGCGACCTCCGATGGTCCTTTCTCCGATAGTCTCGCCGGCTTCAATTCGGGCCCGAGTGCGTCGGCCGCCGTCGCGAGCGCTTCCAGGGGACGCGTGGCGAGCCGCACCGCAAGCCAGCAGCAAGCCACGAGCACCGTGAGTTGCAGCGCGAGAACGACCGGCAGCCATCCGGAGAGCGGCAGGCCCGACATCGGATGAAATTCGATCGTGAGCGGCATGCCGTCGCTGAGCTTGAGATGAACCTGCAGATGATTGCGCTCGCCGGGCACCGAATTGGCGCTCACGGGATAGCGGGTACCGACGCCTTCTTCGATGGCTTGCGCGATTCGCGCCGAGAGCTTTTCGTCAGCCGCGCTGCCGGCAACGCCCGGACCGAGCACGAAGCGATAGGTGCGTCTCGCGAGCCGCGGCAGCCACGCCGCCCTTTCATCCGGGTGAAGGCGATCGAGCAAAGCGACGGACGTCGTCACTTCTCTGTCGATATAGCTCACCATCATGGTCGTCGTGGCCTCATCGCGCTCGGTCATCGTGAGCCAGAACGACATGCCCTGCGCAAGCGCGATGCCGATTGCAAGGATCAGCGCGAGGCGCGCAAAGAGCGTCTGCGGCCAATGCCATGCGACACGAAGGCTCATTCTTGAGGCCCTTCCATCACCGATACCGCCGCCGAGAAGACATAGCCCTCGCTACGCAAGGTCTTGATGTAGCGCGGCTCACGCGCGACGTCGCGCAGGCGCTGTCGCAACCGGCTCACGAGTAGGTCAATCGAGCGGTCGAATGCATCGGCCTGCCGCCCCTGAGTCAGGTTCAGCAATTGGTCGCGCGTCAACACGCGCTGCGGATGGTCCAGAAACACCCGCAGCAGACGGTACTCCGCGCCGCTCAATGCGACCATCGTGCCCTCCGCGTCAAGCAGGTGACGTGCGGTCGTGTCGAGCCGCCAATCTCCGAAGCACAGCATCTGCGCCGTTTCACTCACTTGCATGCCCGGCGGCAGCATGCGCGTGCGGCGCAAGACAGCGCGAATGCGAGCGAGAAGCTCGCGCACCGCGAACGGCTTTGCGAGGTAATCGTCGGCGCCCATTTCGAGTCCCACAATGCGATCGGCCTCCTCGTCGCGCGCCGTCAGCATCAGCACCGGAGTCGCGCGGAATTTGCCTGCGCGCAGATCGCGGCAAAGCACAAGGCCGTCTTCGCCGGGCAGCATGAGGTCGAGAACGATAAGGTCCGGCGCCCCGCTTTCGAGCACCTGACGCATCTCGCGCCCGTTCGCCGCGAGCGACACGCGTATGCCGTTTTTTTCCAGGTAACTGCCGACGAGTTCGCGGATGGCGCGATCGTCGTCGACGATGAGCACATGATCAATTTTGTCCATGCGCGGATCATACGCTGCGCCGCTTCACGCGGACCGGGCCCGCATTCAGGAGCAGGCACTGGACCGGATGCACGAGCTCGGCGGCAAGGCCGCCCATGACGAAAGCGGCGATCGTGATCAGACGCCTCATTCGCCCTCCTCGACTGAGAGACTCGCGCCATCGACAATGACCGCTTCGAGCGCATAAGGATCGACGCCCTCAAGACACCCTAGGTTCACGCGCCAGCGCTTGGGATCCACGCGCATCTGATGAAACGTATAGATGCCGCAATGCCGACAAAAGTAGTGCTTTGCCACGCGCGTGTTGAACTGATACAGCGTCAACGCGTCGTTGCCGCTGACAATCGTCAGATCTGCCGCGTCGAACGGCGGCGACATCAGCGCGCCGCGCCGACGGCAAAGGCTGCAATTGCAGCGCGTCGCGGGCTCCAGCGCAGTGCGCACCTCGAATTGCACGGCCCCGCAGTGACAGGATCCGCGCCGCGTCGCATCGGTATGGCTCATGACCGCCTCCGTTCAGATAACGCTCGTGTTATACCGCGAACCCGGCCGTGGTTTGTATCGCCGTGTATCCGGCCACCACGGCGACACAAAACATTGCACTCAGCCGGTATGCAACACGGCTGCGCCGTTGCGACGCGAACATATGTGGGGAATCAATCGCTGCGCGGACCGACAAACGCTATATGTCGACCGCCTGGCGCTGCCCGCTATGTCGAAGCCATTTTTTACAATCGGACATTCGACGCGCAGCTTGACCGAGTTCATCGGCTTGCTCAAGGACTCGGGTATCGAGCTGCTAGTCGACGTGCGCAGCTTCGCGCGCTCACGCACGAACCCGCAGTTCAACGAAGAAACGCTGCCGGGCGCGCTCGAAGCGGAGGGAATCGGATATCTGCATCTGAAACAACTCGGCGGACGGCGCAGTCGCGCCGCGGGCGCCCCGCCCTCGCGGAACGGCTACTGGACGCATCCCGCGTTTCGCAACTACGCGGACTACACCGCTACGGACGAATTCCGTGAGGGTCTGCGGACGCTGATCGATCTGGGGAGCCGGCATCGTTGCGCGATCATGTGCTCCGAGGCCGTATGGTGGCGCTGCCACCGCCGCATCATTGCCGATTATTTGCTGTCGCGCAGCAAGGAAGTCCGGCATATCGTCGATGCGCGCCATATTACACCAGCCACGATGACGCCGGCGGCTCGGTCGCAGCGCGACGGCACGTTGGTTTATCCGCCGGAAGACCAGGAATGACTGCGGGCGCACTTCGGTTGCACCATCGCGAACGTACGATTAAAAAGCGACGGAGCCCTGCACGCGCGATCACTGGCGCCGTGTCCTTTTCTCTTTTGCTCGTCGGGCCTCCCAAGCGGCAAGCTCAGCTTGATAGCGATCGAGCGCGTCTTCGTAAAGATCGAATACGCAAACGTCGCAGCCGCTATGGCAGCAATCCTCTGGTTGAGGCCGCGCGGGCGGCGTCGGACGCGGATCGTCATTCGACCGATCGCTGGAGGAAGCTTTGCGCACGGCTTTGGTCGCAGGACGTGGGGAGCGATCAGTATAAGCAGGCGACGTTCGACGCGCAGGACGCAGGGTCCGTTTCGTCTGAGCTAACGACAAAGGCTAACGACCCAAGGCTAACAACCGCCTCCGCTCGCGGACTCCCGATTCGCCGCAAAGTTGCTTCAAGGGTTCGTCCCTCGAACGGTCGAATACCCTAGGTGGCAACGCGCGGCTTTTTCACCAATAATGCGCGATAAAGATCGCAGGATGAGGGGAGGACATGGATTACCCACCCGAAGCCATCCGTACCGTCGCATTGGTCGGCCATGCCGGCTGCGGCAAGACCTCGCTCGCAGAAGCCTTGTTGCACCAGGGCGGCGCCGTTCATGCGGCGGGCAGCGTCGAGCGAGGCAGCACCGTCTGCGACTTCGATCCGCTCGAGCGCAAATATCACCATTCGCTCAGCTCCGCGATCGCCCATCTGCACTACGGCGATACCCGCATCTACCTCCTCGACACCCCTGGTTACCCCGATTTCTCCGGTCTCTCGATCGGCGCCCTGCCCGCGGTCGAAACAGCCGCAATCGTCATCGACGCGCGCACCGGCATCGAGATGACCACACGCCGGATGATGGCCTGGGCCGAGGCGCGCAAGCTCTGCCGGATCATCATCGTCAACGGCATCGACGCGGAAAAGGTGGACTTGCCGGAGCTGCTCGCGCAGATTCAAGACGTCTTCGGCAAGACCTGCCTGCCGATCAATCTGCCGGCAAGCGGTGCACAGGCCGTCGTCGATTGCTTCTTCAATCCGTCCGGCGAGGCCGACTTTTTATCGGTCGAGTCCGCGCACAATGCACTCGTCGACCAGGTCATCGAGCTCGACGCGAAGCTAATGGACCTCTACCTCGAGCAAGGCGAGGCGATTCGGCCCGAACAGTTGCACGAGCCTTTCGAGCGCGCGCTACGCGAGGGCCATCTCGTGCCCGTCTGCTTCACGTCGGCGGCGACGGGCGCGGGCATTCGCGAACTGCTCGACGTATTCGTTCGGCTACTGCCCAATCCGCTCGAGGGCAACCCGCCGCTTTTTTACCGCGACGTCGACGGCCGCCGCGAGACCGTGAAGGCGGAACCGGACCCTGAGAAGCACGTGCTCGCGCACGTCTTCAAGATCGTCATGGACCCGTACATCGGCAAGATGGCCGTCTTCCGCATTCATCAAGGCACGGTGCGGCGAGACAGCCAGCTCTATATTGGCGATGCGCGCCAGCCGTTTCGCGTCGCGCATCTGATGCTGCTGCAAGGCAAGGACCATATCGACATTTCGCAGGCCGGTCCCGGCGATATCTGTGCAACAGCGAAGGTCGACGAGATCGACTATGACGCGGTGCTGCACGACGCGCCCGAGGACGGCAATATCCATCTCGCTCCGCTGGCCTTTCCCACGCCGATCTACGGGCTTGCGATCGAGCCGGAGCGCCGCGGCAACGAGCAGCGTCTTTGGGAGATTTTGCAAAAGCTGGCCGCAGAAGACCCGTGCTTGCGGATCGATCATCCGGTCGGCACGAACGAAACGGTCGTCCGCGGGCTCGGCGAACTGCACCTGCGGCATATGCTCGAACGGCTCACCGATCAATACAAGCTCGCTGTCGTCACACGGCCGCCGAAAATCGCCTATCGCGAAACGATCGGTGCGAAAGCCGAAGGACACCATCGGCACAAGAAGCAAACAGGGGGCGCGGGGCAATTCGGCGAAGTCATGCTACGCGTGGAGCCCTTGACGCGCGGCGAGGGCTATGAGTTCGTCGATGCGGTTAAAGGCGGTGCGATTCCGGGCCAGTTCATGCCGGCCGTCGAGAAAGGCATTCTCCAGGTGATCGATAGCGGGCCACTCGCCGGCTTTCCGATGCAGGACGTGCGCGTGACGGTCTTCGACGGCAAGAGCCACCCCGTGGACTCCAAGGAAGTCGCGTTTGCCACCGCGGGACGCAAGGCATTCATCGACGCCGTGCTCAAAGCGCAACCGATCCTGCTCGAGCCAATTGTCAACATCGAAGTGCTGGCGCCCGAAGCGGCGATGGGCGACATCATCGGCGATCTTTCCTCAAGGCGTGCGCAGGTTCAAGGCACACGCAATCTCGCCGGCAACATGATCGTCGTGATGGGGAAGGTGCCGCTTTCAGAACTAGCCGAGTACCAGTCTCGCCTCAATGCCATCGCGGGCGGACACGGCAGTTACAGCATCGAGCTGAGCCACTACGATGCCGTACCGCCGAATCAGCAGGAACGCCTCGCGTCACAGTTCAGAAAGCAGAGCGAAGCCGCGGCGCAGTGAATGCGCACGTCCGACGGTCAGGCGTAAGCAAGTTCCGTCATTACGCCCGCCTCCATGTTGTAGAGGTTGTGGTTCTAGCCAGCGGCCGTCATCGTGGGCGTTGCCGGCACTCAGGTATCGAGAACCTTTTCGCCTCCGGCGAGGTGCCGGGCCGCCGCGCCACCGGCGCCTTCGAGCGAAGAATCATGGTGAAGCAGCAATGCCGCGGCGGCTCCGATCATGCCCGCGCCCGCAAGGCAGAGCAGTCCCGCGGCGAAGCTGCCGGTACTGTCCTTGATCCAGCCCACCGCGTAGGGGCCGAAGAAGCCCGCTAGGTTACCGAGCGAGTTCACGGCCGCGATGCCGCCTGCCGCTGCAGCGCCTGACAGAAACGCGGCCGGCAACGTCCAGATGACGGGCAGGCAGCCGAAAATACCGAAGCCTGCTATCGAAAGCGCGATCATCTTCTCGACCGGATTGTCGAGCACCGCTGCAGCGGCGATGCCGGCGGCCGCAACGCACAATGCGATCGCGACATGACGCTTGCGTTCGAGCTTGCGATCGGAGTGACGTCCCCAGACAATCATGCTGATGACGCCCACAAGATACGGCGCGGAAGTGACGAAGCCCGTCTGCAAGTTCGTGAGGCCAAAGCCTTTTACGATCTGCGGCAAGAAAAAGCTGAGCCCGTAGTTGGTGGCATTGGCGCCGAAGTAGATCAGCGCAATTGCGAGCACGCGCGGCGTGAAGAGCGCCTCGCGCACGCTGAACTTGCGCACGGCCTCGCGTTGACTGCGTTCACGTGCCTGGCGCGCGACGAGCCACTCGCGCTCGTCGGCTTGCAGCCAGCTCGCATCGGCAGGCTTGTCGGTCAGATAGAACACGACGACGAACGACAGCAGGATCGCCGGAAGCGCCTCGATCAGATAGACCCATTGCCAGCCGGCGAGGCCGGCAATTCCGTCCATCGACAGTAACGCTCCCGAAATGGGGCCGCCGATCACCGTTGAAAGCGGAATGGCCGCCATGAAGTAGCCGACCATCCGCGCGCGGTACTTCGATGGGAACCAGAGCGTCAGCAGGAAGATGATCCCCGGAAAGAACCCGGCCTCCGCAATGCCGAGCAGAATCCGCAATAAGTAGAAAACGTGCGCGGTGGATAAGCCGGTATAGCGCGCGATATTGGGAATGAACGCCATTGCGCCCGCCACCACGCCCCACGTCAGCATGATGCGAGCGATCCAGCGATGGGCGCCGAACTTCTCGAGCAAGAGATTCGACGGCACTTCGAAAAAGAAGTACGCGATAAAGAAAATGCCCGCACCAAAACCGTATGCGCTTGCCGAAAGCCCAATTGCCTTGTTCATTTGCAACGCCGCGAAGCCGACGTTGACGCGGTCGAGGTACGCCACGAAATAGCAAACGATCAGGAATGGGATGAGTCGCGTCGTGACGCGCATGATGGTGCGCTGTTCCAAATCCATCCTTCGTCTCCTCTAAGTTAGCGCATCGAGGACAGACTCCGGCTCGACGCGTCGATCGGTTCGGGTGCTCCGTTCCAAGCCTAACCGCTCGCGAGCGCTGCGGGAAGCGTTCGCTTCATGCAAATTGACGACGCGCCGCAGCATTCACACGTCGCCTCCCAAATACTGAGACTGGCTCAGCGTGCGCTGGCCCCGGCTTCGGGTGGACGGCCGATCGTTGCACTCGATGCGTCCGCATAACCGAGGCGAACGGCCCCAAGGCCCGCGAGCCCGAGGAGTCGATCATCGTCCCGGTTTGCTGCCGGTATCAGGTAAAGGTCCGCGACGTCCGTGACGGGCTCGCTGAACGGCGTCGGCAGTTGCCGCTGGCGCGCGAGAAAGTCGACGATCGGCGAGACATCATGGAGACCGAGAAATTGCCCGACGCTCGCCGCCGTGGCGTCGGGTCGTTCGATCAAATCTCTGTAGGCGAACGTCAACGTGTGGTCGGCCGGCAATTCGTCGATGAACTCGATGATCTCCGCCACGTATTGAGCCCAGACGCGCACACCGTCTTCGACCGAACCGATCCAGTGCTTACGCAACAACGATTTGGCGACGTGGGCCGGATGGCGATGAAGGTGAATAAAGCGTGCCTGCGGCAACGCCTCGCGAATGAAGCGCAGGCAGGAACCGGATAAGGGAAGACGCGCGACCGAACCCATGCGGCCCGACAGGATCGTAGGGTCGGCGTAAGGAGGATGCTTGTCTCCCCAGATCGGCGCCGTCACCCCAAGCTCCTCGCGGTAGAACCGCTCGACCCACCCGCCAAGCGTGCGCCGGCTGAAATCCTCGAACCGCTGCCGATGTGAAGGGCTCAGCAAATCGGGCCGATGACAGTCCACATCGATCATCTTCTTGAAGAGCGCGAAGATCCGGCATTCGTTGGTCAGGTGGATCGACGGATGCACGTTCAGCGTCGAGCACAGAAACGTGGTGCCCGATCTCGGCGCGCCAATGATAAAAAGCGGACAGGATTGCATCGCTTGCTCCGACGCTCACGGGGAAAGAGAGAAAGCTTCCGCCTCGATGAAGCATAGGTGAAGCCTGACACCTCGAAATGCCATCGCGCACAAAACAAAATTGCTTCGCCTGATTACCATGAACGAGTGCCTCGTAGCCGGGCGTATGCGCCCCCTTCCGCAATCTTGTCGGAACTCGCCGGTGCGAAGCTGCGATCGATCGGTTTGATAGTTGCTCACGCAACCAATTCACTCGCATTTGCGTGCGCATTGTCGATGGAGAAATCCCCGGCGCCATGGGAACGTCGATTGCGGCGAACGAGTGGAACAACCGGACAGTCCTTCATCACGTGCGGCTGACTGAGGCCACCGCCGTGGACAACCCCGTGTTCCGTCATCAGATCGAATCGAGCCAATCGCTGCTGAACATCGGCGATCGGTCGGCCAATGCGCTGTTCGATTTCACCGTCAATACGCAAGCCGCGATGATGGGATTGAACGACGTCTTCTACGTCTCGGCGATTATCTTCGTGCTGATCATTCCGCTCATCTGGATTACTCGGCCCGTCAAGGGCGGCGGCAAGTCCGATGCGCCGGGGGCGCATTGAGGGGTCGCCCGCGTCAATGCGCTGGTTTTCGTGAAATTCTTCCAAGCTCGTTGTCGATACGCGCAATGCGGACAGGGCGCGCACCGCGCTTCGTCGATGCTTCTTGGTTCGCGCAAGGCCTGCCGTGAAGCGGCTGGAGCGTGCATGGCCGTCTTCACGCAGCCTCAATGCGAGTCGATCAGGCGCGCTTCCTGCCTCCTCGCCCTGCTCGTTATGCACCGTCGCATTTTTCGAATCGCCATACTCTGGAGAAACGATGCAGCGAGGAAGGATATTCGCTCTCGACCACGCTCGAGCTGTTGCCATCATTGGAGTCGTCGCAGTTCACCTGTCCTTTCAGTTTCCTCATTTGCCGCAATGGGCCAAGATCGTTGCCCGCATGGGCCAATACGGTGTTCAGTTGTTCTTCGTCATCAGCGCCATCACGATCTTCATGACGCTCGACGCGGACCGCAAACGCTATCACGCGCCCAGTCATGTGGCCACGCGCTTTTACATCAAGCGCTTCTTTCGCATCGCACCGCTTTACTACGTCGCCATCGCGGCATATGGCGCGATGAGTTGGTACACATACAACTTCCAGGCTGACCACGCTTCCATCCTCGGCCCTCATGATGCAGGGGATGTCCTGCTGAATCTGCTGTTCGTCCACGCCGTATCGGCCTCGGCGATCAACAACGTGGTACCCGGGGGATGGTCGATCGGCGTCGAGATGCTGTTTTATCTGATCGCGCCCGCCATCTTCTTCTACGCCACGAACCGAACGCGGCTCTTGGTGATGAGCGCCCTGCTGGTGCTTGTCTGCGCGGCGTTGCTCGCGACTGGAGGCTGCGGCGGCGCGCTCCATTGCAATGTGGAGAACAACTCGTTTTTTTACTTTTGGCCTCCCGTGCAGGTGCCTTGCTTTCTCATAGGCATCTGGTTTTGGCATGGATTCCATGCGCATCTGACCGGGCGTGCCAACCTGAGCCGCAGCGGGATGTTCGTCTCGCTCGCTGTTGTCGCGCTCTGTGCGCTCGGCGTAGCCGTTTCGGGTGTATGGCTGGGGCTTGCGAATGAGCTCGCCCCCCTCGTCGCCGCCATTGGTTCGGCCGCTCTCCTGCTCGCATGCTGCTCGGGGATGAACCACCGCTTGGTCGGGCGCGTGACGGGGGCGCTGGGGCGCGAGAGCTACGCCATCTATCTTTGGCATTTCGTCTTCGCCTTCGAAGCGCTCTATCTTTTCAAGGACTCTTCGTTCCTCGCAGCGCATGGGCCCGGTTTCTCTCTGGTTGTGTTCCTTCTTGCGCTCGGTTTAACACTGGCCGCATCGTATCTGCTCTCGCGCACGACCGACAGGCTCGTTCAACGCGTGGCAACACGCGTCTCGCACGCGCTGCTGGCGCGTGTCGATACGACGTACGAGTTCAAAACGACAGCCTCGGTGCGTGCCGAATAGTGTTCGCCGCATGCCAAGAGGCGCGCAGCCGCTAAATTTTGACCGATGCGCGCTGGCTCACGTGGCCGCCAGCGGTTGACGCTCGCCGGCCTCTGTCAGATATTGGGTACATGGTCAGATCGGTCTTATCGTCATACCGATGAGGCGAATTGTCTGCCGAATCGAACTTGCACATGTGCTCGCCCCGCCGCGCCACGCACATCGTCCACGCCTGACGCCTCATTCGCGTCTTCATAGTTCATACAAGGGGATACCTCAACGATGAGCGATAAAACCGCTCGCGGCCCGACCTTTCCGACAACCTGTGCACGCTGCGGAGGCAGGTTATCGGGGCCTGTTTCGTTCTGCCCGCATTGCGGCGTGGAAGCACGGCACGCTTTTGGCGAACGCATGCCGTCGAACAGGCCAGAGAGGGTCAGTTCATCGGCATCGGCACCAGGGCCTGGCTCGGCAAGCGCGGCCGGAGCGGGTGCCGGCGCATCGCTCGCGGAAATGCTCCGGCTGCCTCGTCCTACACCGCTGTTCGCATCGCCCGACGGCGACCCGTATGGCGACGTAGGCGTCCCTCCTTCGGCCGCGAGCACGAGTTCAACTCGATGGAGCCTCAATCGCTGGGCTTTCAATCGTTGGGCACTGGACCGCGTGGCCAGCAACCGTTGGGATCTCAGGCGTTGGGATATTAGGGGTTGGGCTGCGAACCGTTGGGCTTTGAATCGCTGGCCCATGGGCCGTTCGAGTATGGAGCGCTGGCGCTCGAATCCCTGGGCGATAGAGAAACGCACCGTGCTGATCCTGCTCGCGTTCGTTGTCCTTTATGGGGGGACGGTGCTCTTGCACCGCTACGACGACGTTGGAGCGCGGGAGCCACGGCAGACGTCGGTGCAAGGCGCCGTGACCACTGCCGGTGCTGGAGCGGCCCAGCAAGCAGCGGGGACGTCGCGTGGACCTACGATCGCACGCGAATCCGGCAGCCTTCCGGCCGCGGCTGCCGTCCGAGGCGCCGCCGCGGCGGGGCAGCGCTCCGCGACTGCAGTGACGAGCGCACAGCCATCGGGAACTGCTGCACACCCAGCGAATGGCGATCCTTTGGGGTCGAATGAAGACCATCTGGGGTCGATCGCCGCGTCGCAATCGGCTCCGCCGGCAGGAGGTACCACGCAAGCAGTCCAACAGCTTTCATCGGCTCAGTCGAAGCAGGCCACCGCAACCTCTTCGAGCTCGACGACGAGCGGCAAGCAATACAGCGCCAAAAATCAAAGGCTGATGTCGCTCGCCCTCGCGCGAGCGCACAACGGATTCGATAAGAACGATCTGCGCATGGCGCGATCGGGCGTCTTTTGGGCACTCTCACTGCAGCCCGACAACAGCGAAGCGCTCGCGCTCAAAGAGCAGCTACTCGCCCGGGAAAAGGGACATGTCGCGGCCTCGAAGGCTTTCGATAGCAGTGACGAGTAATCGCCAGGCCGCTACAGACAGCTCTGAGACGCACGATCGCGCATCAAGCGCGATCGTCAGGAAGCGCCCGCCCAAGCGCCATGCGGCCCCGGCCTAAGCTCCCGAAGCGGCCGATGCCGCCTTGCCCCTCTTGGACTTCTTCTTTCCCGCGGTCGAAGGCGCGCTCAATGGAGCGGTGACCGGCGGCGCAGTGGCAGCGGGTGCGGCGGTAGAAGGTGCGCTGGTCACAGGTGCTTTCTTTTTTTCCGTTGCTGTCTTGCCGCTCGGCGGTTTCGACGAACCGTTGATCGTGAGGCCTGCGGCTTCGAGATTCACTACCGATTTCGGTCCGATGCCCTTCACGCGGTTGGCGAGGTCGTCGGCATCTTTGAACGGCCCGTTTTTCGTCCGTTCGTCGATGATCGCCTTCGCGTGCACGGGACCGATGCCCTTAACCGATTCGAGCGCGGCCTGGTCCGCCGTATTGACTTCAACCGCCGCGGCGAACGCGGCGAAAAGCGACAGACTAAGGGCAATGCACAACGCTATTAGCCTCTTCATCATGGCAATCGCTCCGTTTGACGTTAAAACGATCCGTTACGACGCTTGTTGCGGCTCCAGAATAGTGCAGTTTTATGACGGACTACAATCGCGGCAAGTGTGCGAGCAAATGACAATGCCCGATAAGGATCTGCCTATCCATTATTGGAGCGAACGATGTGCCGTTTTTATACTCGGTTTCCGGTAAGCATAACCCCTTACCGATGTTTCGATGTACAGTCACGTGGCTGCCGCCCGCTCAGCGGCGCGACGGCTGCAACCCTTATCAACACGTCTCGACACTATTCCCTTGACGCCGCCATGACGACATCGAACTCGCGCAAAGCGGACCATGCGATCGACCGACAATTCCTCGAGCGTTGGTCGCCTCGCGCCTTTACACCCGATCTCATCCCCGAATCGACGCTGCTGACTTTCCTCGAAGCGGCGCGATGGGCGCCTTCCTCGTTCAACTCGCAGCCGTGGCGCTTCGTCTATGCAAGGCGCGAAACGGAGCACTGGACTCGCTTCTTAGGATTCCTCAACGAATTCAACCGGAGCTGGGCACAACAT
>CAYPWK010000071.1:14058-17586 GCA_964414365.1 uncultured Burkholderia sp. | reverse complement strand
ACATGGACCGCGGCGCTGAGTACGTCGGTCTTGCGATGCGCCTGCCCGTTTATCGCAGAGGCATGCCGACGGCGTCAGTGGACGAGCGTCGCCGCGCCTATATCGGGTCGGTCGGCGCCGGCATACGGGTCAACGACATGATGGCCGGGCTCTTGACCGCGGAGACGTTGCGCGCGATGAGGTATCGCATTTACGACGCGGGAAGTGTCTATGGCCGCGAGATTGCGCCGTCGCGCTCCACGAAGCTATACGACAGCGTCGATGGCGTATCGATGGCTTCGAACGTCGCGACGAGCGACGACATGAGCCGCAAGGATGCCGTGGCGCGGGGGCAAGGCGGCAGATGGGAGCACACCGCGAGCGCATCGACGAACCCGCGCTTTACTCGCAGCGCAACGCAACTCTTCGCGGGGCGCCGCTGGCATGTCGTCTTCTCGGCCGAGCCCGCCGCGTTGATGGGCTCGCAACGCTATCTGCCGGATGTCGCCCTTTTCTCGGGGCTCGTCATCAGTCTGCTGTTGGCCAGCCTCACCTATGCGTTATCGAGTTCGCGGTCCCGGGCACTGAAAGTGGCTGACCAGATGACGGCCGGTTTGCGCGAAAGCGAGATGGCGCGCGCGGAAGCGCAACGGATCGCCCATCTCGGCGATTGGCGCATCGACCTTCGCGGGGGCACCACTCACATTTCGAACGAGATGGCGCGTCTGATCGGGCTTGGGCGTGCAGCTCCGACCGTCAGGGCGCTCGTACGCGCGATCGAGTGCGCCGATCGTCCAGCGCTGTTGACTCAGTTGAAGCGAACGCTGGCAACGCGTCAGCCTTTCGAGATCGAGTGCCGGTACCGCTCGCTGCGCGGGAGACGCGGTTGGCTGCGCATCATCGGCCATGCTTGCGGCGAGCCTGGCAGCGGTAGGTTGCGCGGCACCGCGCTCGAGATCACCAAGCAGAAATCGATCGACCGCGCACGCGAGTTGGAGCATGCGTTCACGCTGCAACTCGCTACTGCCTCGAACGAAGCGGAGGTATTCGCCGAGCTCGTCGCGCTGTTGACGAAGGGTATGGGATGGGATGCGGGCGGGTTCTGGCCGACGCAGGCGGGCCGTGAACAGTTGCTGGGCGGTGTTTATGCGACGTCTGCGGCTGCTCTGGAGCCGCGCCTTCGCGCGCAGTGCCTCAAGCCGCCGATCGACGACGCGCCCGCCTCGCCGCGCTGGTCGACCGGACGCGCCGCCTCGCCGCGGCTCAACGCATGCGGGATCGTCACGACTTTTTCGTTTCCGCTGTATATGGCCAAGGAAGTGCTCGGCGTGGCCGAATTCTATTCGCTCGAACGGCGGCACCTCGAACCTCAGACACTGGCGATGGCGAGCTCGATCGCAAGCCAGATGAGCCATTTCCTGCAACGCCGCAGGGCGGAAAGCAATCTGCATTTTCTCGCCAACCACGATGCGCTGACGGGATTGCCGAACCGACTCATGTTCAAGACGCATCTGGAAGAGACGCTTCTGCGCGCCGATGCGGAAGAGGCGATGATCCACGTTCTTTTCATCGACCTCGATCGTTTCAAGGACATCAACGATTCGCTCGGGCACAACATCGGCGATCAACTTTTGCGCGCCGTCGCCGAGCGGCTCCACGAGCGCGTACCGGAAGCCGACATGATCGCGCGGCTCGGCGGCGACGAATTCATCGTGCTCCTGAAGGACAGCCACGATGGCGCCCTGAAGCTTCTGTCGACGATCGAGCGCATTCAGGCCGCGCTTGCGGAGTCTTTCTCCGTATGCGGCATGCGATTGCAGGCGAGTGCAAGCATCGGTGTCAGCTCCTTCCCCGAGGACGGCCGCGATGCGCAGACACTGCTGAAGAACGCGGACCTCGCGATGTATGGCGCCAAACAGCGGGGCAAGAACACCTACCAGATGTACATGCGTCAAATGAGCATGTCGCTTCAGCAACGCGTCGACATGGAGTCCTGTCTGCGCCAGGCCGTCGAAAACGGCGAGTTCACCTTGTTCTATCAGCCACGCGTGGATTTACGCACGAACCACTGCACCGGCGCGGAGGCGCTCATTCGTTGGAACAGCCCGACGCTCGGACAAGTGATGCCGGCCGATTTCATTCCGCTCGCCGAAGAAACGGGAGAAATCGTGTCGATTGGCGCATGGGCGCTGCGCGAGGCATGCCGTCAGGCGGCGCAATGGCGGGCGCAAGGCCTCGGCGACATCCATGTGGCCGTCAATTTGTCGGCTCGACAGTTCGCGGATCCGCGCCTGCACGAGACGATTCTGGAAGCGCTCGAAGCCGCCGGGCTCCCCGGCAACCTGCTCGAGCTCGAGCTGACCGAAAGCGTCATCATGCGCCATCCCGAGCAGGCGGTACGCTGGCTTTCCGCAATCAAGAAGACTGGCGTGCGCCTTTCGATCGACGACTTCGGCACCGGCTACTCGTCGCTCGCGTACTTGAACCGATTCCCGATCGACATCGTGAAGATCGATCGCTCGTTTATCCGCCATCTACCCGAAAGCCATAGCGATGCTCAAATCACGAGCGCCGTGATCGCGTTGGGACACAGCCTTGGGCTCAGGGTCATCGGCGAAGGCGCGGAAACACAGTCGCATATCGACTTCCTTCGCAAGGAGGGATGCGACGAGGTGCAGGGGTACTTTTTCAGCCGCCCCCTATCCGCCGGCGATTTGAGGACCTTCCTTAATCAGCCGGTTCAACCGGGGCGCGGTGCAGACCCGCTACCCCACCACGTGGACGTGCCGAGCGCCGGCTCCGGACGTTCGATCCACAGCTAAGACGAGGAAAGACCATGCACGAACAAGAAAAGGACGTTGCCGCCGCCTGGCGTGCCATCGAGGCGCTCGACTTCGAAAGGATCAAATCGAAGATGCTGCACAAGTACCGTGCGGTCCTGACCGAGCAGGATATTGCTCGTGCGGAAGCCGGTTATCGGCAATTTCTGAAGATCATTGCAAAGTACCCCGATGCGCCCGTCGTTCCGAGCGAGGCCGTGGACGAGTTCTGGCATATGCACATCCTCGATACGCAACGCTATGGCGCCGACTGCGAGCGAATCTTCGGATACATGGTTCATCATGATCCCTATATCGGCATCGACGGGCCCGAGGATGAAGCGCGTCTCGCCGAAGCAGCGCGTCGCAGCAATGCGCTTTTCATGAGCGAGTTCGGTGCGGCCGCCGAGGCGCCGGCCTACTGCATCAAGTCCGCGGAGGATGCGACCGCCGCCGCTTATTGCATTAAGTCCGCGGAGGATGCGACCGCCGCCGCTTATTGCATCAAGTCCGCGGAGGGTGCGACCGCTCCGGCTTATTGCATCAAGTCCGCGGAGGGAATGACCGCTGCCGCTTATTGCATCAAGTCCGCGGAGGGAATGACCGCTGCCGCTTATTGCATCAAGTCCGCGGAGGTTGCGACCGCTGCCGCTTATTGCATCAAGTCCGCAGAGCGTGCGACCGCTCCCGCTTATTGCATCAAGTCCGCGGAGGGTGCGACCGCTCCCGC
>CAYPWK010000071.1:10802-13958 GCA_964414365.1 uncultured Burkholderia sp. | reverse complement strand
TATTGCATCCGCGCCTAGCCGGCCGACCCTTCGCGCTTTTCACGCGCAAGGCGGGCGATCGTCTCCATCGCGAGATCGAACTCGGTTGTTTTGTCGAAGAAAAAATCGGCGCCCGCCAAGAAGCTGGCTTTCCGGAAGTCAGCGGTCGCGTAATTCGTGAGCACGAGCGTAACGATGGAGTCTGTTCGGTCGCGCAACGCATGGAGCAGATCGATGCCATTACAGCCCGTGAGCCGCAGGTCGACGATGACGACGTCAGGCTCGCTTTCCGCGATGCCGCGCAATGCGGTCTCGACGTCTTCCGCCTCACCGACGACGAGCCCCTCCCCGGCGGGCGGCTCGATGCGCTCGGTGAGGCGCCGGCGCACGAGCGTTGACTCGTCGACGACGAAAACCCTCAGCGGGGAAGTGATGGGCGAGTTCATGCCACGAGTATCATCGCCGTCCGATTGACTGAATATCGGCCCGCACAGGAAGATTTCGTAGGCATTCGGAGCCGTGGTGTAGGGCGTTTCCTACAAACCGCCGCCGGGGCCTCGTATTCGCGAACGGAGGAGCCCCCGAGGGCAGCCTATACGCTACACCTGATCCGTGTCGTCGAAAAGCTTATGCTGGATCGCATAACGGACCAGCGCCGCCTCGTGCGGCATCTGCATCTTTTCAAGGATCCGCGTCTTATAAGTACTGACCGTTTTGGCGCTCACGCAGAGCTCGTTCGCGATCTCGGTTATCGTTTGGCCGGCGGCAATGCGCCGGAAAACTTCAAACTCGCGGTCCGACAAGCGCTGGTGCGGTGCCATGTCGGTCGGCTCGTTCAAACTTTGCGCGAGGCGCTCCGCCATCGACAAGCTGACATACACGCCGCCCGCCGCCACTTTCGTTACCGCCGAGACGAGCTCAGTGCTCGCGCTCTCCTTCGTCAGATACCCCGATGCTCCCGCCTTGAACGCGCGCACCGCATATTGCTGCTCGGCATGCATCGTCAGGACAAGAATACGTAATGTGGGGATTTCCTCCTTGATCTGCTTGACGAGCTCGACGCCGTTGCGCGGTCCCGGCATCGAAAGATCGAGCACGAGCACGTCGGCCGGCGTGCTTCGCACGAGCGCGACCGTGCTCGGTCCGTCGTGCGCTTCTCCGGCGACCTCGAAGCCGCTCGTGCCTTGCAAAATGTGCCGCAAGCCGTCCCGCACGAGCGTATGGTCGTCAGCCAATAGCACTTTGGTCATGACAAGGCCTCTTCCTGTTGTATTGCCGCAAGCGGCAGCGAGACGGTGAGGGTAAAACCACGATGCGCAGCCGTGTCGATCGATACGGTGCCGCCCAATATGTGGACCCGCTCGCGAATGCCGAGGAGTCCGAACGATTTGCCCGTGTGTCCGTCGATTTGCGCCTCCGTTGCGCCGCGCCCGTCGTCGGCTATACGCAGCAGGCATCGGTCGCTTTCCACGACAAGCGCTACCGCGACGTGCTGCGCTTGAGCGTGTCGAGCGACGTTCGTCAGCGCTTCCTGGATGATGCGGAAGACCGCCGTCGCGCCGTCGCGCGAGAATTCGGCGGTGCCTGGCTCGATCCGGCGTTCGACTTCGATGCCGTAGCGCGCGGTGAAATCGGTCAGCAACCATTCGATCGCCGGCCGCAGGCCGAGGTCGTCGAGCATTACGGGGCGCAGGTCGGCCGCGATGCGCCGTACCGAGCCGACCGTGGTATCGATGAGCCGCCGCATGGTCTTCAGTTGCTCGAGGATCGGTGGCGGGACGCTCGGTGTACCCTCGAGTGTTTGGTGCATCGAGGACAGATCCATCTTCAGGGCCGTCAGCTGTTGCCCCAGATCGTCATGTAGTTCCCGGGCGATACGTGTCTTCTCCTGCTCGCGCACGGTCTGCAAGTTCGCCGAAAGCTTGCGCAACGCTTCGCGCGATGCCCTAAGCTCCTGCTCGACTTCGACGCGCGCCGTCGCATCATGCAGCATGACCGTGTAGAACTTTCGGCCTTCGGCGTCAGCGAATCGGGAGATCGATGCTCCCATCGGAAACTCTTCACCGTCGGCGCGCAATCCCGTCAAAAGTCGATGCCGGCTATGTCGCTCGCTCACCCCGGTCACGCCGAACTGCTCGATATGCTTTCGGTGCACCTCACGGAAGCGTTCGGGAATGAAGCGATCGATCGGCTCGCCGATTACATCCATCGCCGAGCAACGGAAAATCTGCTCCGCCATCGGGTTAAAAATGGCGATTCGCTGCGTTTCGTCGAGGGTGATGATGGCCTCCGGCGAGGATCGGATGATGGCCATCATCCGCGCCTCGCCCGACGTCGAGCTGGAGCGCGCCATGCCGGCGTCGGCGAACGGCTCGATCCGGCGGCGCGCGAAAAGGAATACGCCCGTGCCCGCCAGGAGCGCAGCGGCGCAGCCCGACGCGGCGAGCGTGTTCGTGCCGAACTCGGCGGCCGCCGTAAGTGACGGGTCACGCGTCGCATAGCTGAGCGCGAACGTTTCGCCGCCGAACCGCAGCGTGTCGATGCGGCGAAACGTGGGCGCCGGCACCGGCAGATTGGCCGGCGTCGCGGCCGGCGGGTAGAGCACGACCGCCGGCGTGCCTGTCGTGACTTCGAGGTCCGTGCGCGGCATGCGTGCGGCCACGCTGGCGAACAGGTAGTCGGTGTCGACGCGCGCCACGATGAAGCCGACGAGGGAATCGCGCCGCTCGGCCGGTTGGGGCGGCACCGGCGCGTCGCGGTAGACGGGCAGGTACGCATCCATTCGGGCGTGGGGCGCGCCGGACGTCGATTCCTCCTCGCCCGATGCAGGGCGCACGGCAAGCGCCACCTGCGCCGTATCGGCCGCGCGCAGCAGCGCATTGCGCGTGTCGGCGTTCGTGCCGATGCCGTCGGCGCCGGCGGAACTGAGGTGCTGCGGCCAGAGGAGTGTAAGGCGTGCAATTGGGCTGCTCGACGCCGCGGCGAATGCATCGTCCGTCACCTGCGCGTAGCCGAGCGTGCGCAGGCAGGGCTGCGCATCCTCGATTGCCAGTCGCCCAATGTATCGGTCCCAGGCGTCGGGGGAAAGCGGCGGCGCGCCCGTGGACGATTGCTGTGATGCCACGAGACCGCTTGCCCCACGCATGACTTGTATGCAGTCGACGAGCTCGCGGCGCA
>CAYPWK010000071.1:0-10702 GCA_964414365.1 uncultured Burkholderia sp. | reverse complement strand
CACGCCTCGACCGATTCGATGGAATCGGGACGCCGGCGATTGTCGGAAACAATTGCCGACCACATCGGATCAGATTGTGCGCGATTAACGCTGCGATTGCCAATGGTCTATGGATTGTGGCGGGTAAAGCAGACCGCGGGCAAGGCCCGACGGGGCGAAAAAAAAGCCCGCGCAATGCGCGGGCCAGGAAAGCTGCGCAGGGGCTGATCTGCGCAGTTCGGAGTTCAATTTACGCGTTGCTCGATCTCATACCTTGATCGAGATCAAGCAAATGCATGCCGCCTCTCGTCGCTCTCTGAAAGTTGCGCCTAGGTCCGACGCGTTCGCGCCGCGATTTCGAGAATGACGTCCCGCAGCCTGAACGCCTCGCTCGCCTTGTCGAGCACGTAGTGTGCGCCGAGATCGAAACAGGCTTTCCGCATCTGCGGATAAACGAGATTGCTCAAGACGATTGCGATGACAGCGGGCGCGCTTTGGTGCAGCGACTTGAGGACGGTGAGGCCGCTCGTGCCGCGCCTGAGCTGCAGATCGAGTACGGCGACATCGGGCTTCTTCGTCTCTATCAGCGCGATTGCATCGTGCGCGTTGTCTGCTGTACCGACAATCGTCACGCCTGAGACGGTCAGCACCAACTGCGCGATTTGATCGCGGATGGGCGTGTAGTCCTCGACGAGGAGCACTTTGATGGCGGAAATAGGCTGGGGCGAATTCATGACGGCAGTGTCGTGCAAAGCGCCATGAATTGAAATCGGCGGTGGACGGAGTTGCTGTGCGATTTCGCCAGGCCCTGTCGGATATTGCCTACAACTTCAAATCAGAATTCATATTCGACCGAGACGACGACGACTCTTTCCGCGGCGCTTTGCGTAATCGGGCTATGCGCGGCCGATCCGAAGAGCTGCTGAAAAGCCACGTTGCCGGTCACGTACCAATGCTTGACTGGCATCCACGACGCGGCGATCCCGAGCCCGGCCGATTTGAATCCCCCCGACGCGTGATAACGCGGGTAGCCCGATCGAGCCGCCTGAGCGCCGCTCACGCCGAACCAGGCGTTCATGTAGCGGGAATCAGCGAATTCGACGCTCGGCCCTGCGAACCAAGCGAATTTTTCCGAGCTGCCCGGCATCGGCATGTAGGCGCCGAGATCGCCGACCCAGCCGTTATCGCCGCCGATGTCGCGCCTCAAGTCGGCGCGCAGCACGAGCGGAAACGATTTCGATACGACGTACTCGCCGAACAAATGCGCCGAGGGCGCGGGATTGATGTTGCCGAGACCATGCAAGTGATCGCGATCGTCGGCCTCGCGCCTGCCGAGATCGTAAGAGATCGTGAATCCCGCACGCCAGTTGGGCCCCCGCAGCAAGTTCGCCCCAAGCCCTTCGCCCGTCGAGAAGAAATAGCGATCGCGGTAGCGAATATCGATGCTGGGGCCGGCGAGCACCGTGTCGCTGTCCGCGCCGTCGTAGCGAGGCTGTAGGCTCACCGATGGGCCCATACGCAGGCGCCACCTTGGTAACTCGGGTTCGAACATCTGCTCGAGCGTGATGCCGGCCGAGTACTGCCACTGAGCGAGAGGCGACGGCGTTTGCGCCGCCGCCGGCGCTGGCGCGAGCGCCGCGCCGAGCAAGCCGGCGAGGGCGACACGCGATACCGCAGGGGCGGGGGAAAGCGGCATGGGCTGTCCTTTTTCCTTTTCCTTGTTTTCTATTGGGTCGGCTGCGACGTAACCCGGTAACGGAAATCCGGGTTGGAGTTTGACATCAATCGTGCCAGAACCGCGAGCAATGCGCATGCCGTTTCGGTTCCGGATCACGCAGGTTCGTATTTTGCATTGCAATACGGCGATCCCTACCCTCTGCAGCGAGGAACCGCGTGTGAACAACTCTACTGAAAGCGGTGTAAGCGACGACGTAGTGCTGTGGCGGACCTTCGAGGCGGCGATGGCCGATCATCGCCGCGTGCTCGTTGTGGACGACTATCGCGACGCGGCCGATGCGTTGCAAGTTTTGCTCGACGCGGACGGTTTCGAATGCCGGGCCACCAGTGATCCGCTCGACGCCTGCGCGATCGCACGCGAATGGCAGCCGTTTGCCGCGCTGCTCGACATCGCGATGCCACGGCTCGACGGGCTCGAGCTCGCCCGACGTCTGCGCGCGGATCCCGCCACGGCGCAGATCGTTCTCATCGCTTGCAGCGGTTACGCGTCGACGCAGGACCGGGAGCGTGCCCGCGAGGCCGGTTTCGACGCGCATTGCGCAAAACCGCTCACACCCGAATTGATCCTGCGCGTTCTCGAGTTTGCGACCGGAGGCCGTGCCGAGCATCGTTGAGCCCCCGATTGCCAAAGCCGGGACGACCATGATCAAATCGCCCGGGATCAAGCGCGCGTAACGCCCGCGCTTGGGCTCTTCGGGGGGGCGACACCCATGGATCGAATGACGGTGAGGAATGGCCGCGGCGGATGGGCCTGCGCACTGCTCTTCGTGCTTGCTTGCCGTTGCGCCTGGGCCGACGACGTGCGCGTCAATCGCGGCGGCGATCCGTTCTTTCAGGTTTCCGAGGCGGTGGCCGGCTGCCCGACTCCGCTCGGGCCGCGGGAGACGGAGGCCGAGTGGCTCGCCGAAGGACACTATCGGATCGAGCGAGGCAACAGTTGCTGGTGGGAAGGCCGCTGCCGTTTATCGAACAGCTATCTCTACGATAAAGAAATCGCCGAGTCCGTCAAAAGGCGGTTGGCGTTCATCGAGCGTTCGACGCATTGGAAGAGCGGCACGACACTCTGGCTCACGTTGCAACGTCGCTTCATCATCGTTCAGGGATGTGTGGCTCCCGGCTTCGACAAACAGGCGCTCTTTGCCGAGCTCGCGAAAACAGCCGATGTGGAACGCGTGATCGACGAAACGACGAGCGACCCGACGGCGCTGCCGCCCTACCCGACGCCGGCCAGGCCGACGGCGCCCGTCAACGAATGACAGAAATGTGGCCATTCGCTTTCAGTCGTGCTTCGCCGCTTCTTCGCGCATGCGGTAACGGCGATATCGTCGCATCAGCGGCGTGGCCGATACCCCGTGCACGAGCACCGATGCCGTTACGATGGCGAGCGCGATAGGCGCGAGCGCCCGGACACCGCTTGTCTGGTTTTTCTCGAGTGCGTCGGCGAGGTAATAGATGGTGCCCACGCCGCGGATGCCGAACCAGCCCATGAGTTCGCGCTCCTTGCGTGACGCGTGAGAACCCAGCAGCGAAAGCTCGACGGTGACCGGGCGCACCACGAGGAGCATGATGAGAAAGAGCGCGACGTTGCCCCAGGTCAAGAGCGGCGGGCCGAGCGTGGCGAGCAGGTTGCCGACGACGATCATCATCGCCATCTCGACGATTCGCTCCACTTCGACCGTAAAGCGGAGCACCGTTTCAGCCATATAAGCGTGCGCGCTCTCGGGGTCGGCCGCCGTGGCGGCCACATCGGCCGGATCGATCGAGCCGATCGCGGCTTGCGGCGTTCGCTCGCCCGTCGCGCGGTGCTCGACGCGGCGCATCGCCACACCGGCCGCGAAAGCAGCGAGAAATCCATACGCATGAGCGAGTTGAGCGGCGCCATACGACAGTTCGATCAGCCCGAGCGCAAAGAATCCTTCCAGGCCGAGTGCCTGCGAGTGCCGCGTGCGCAGCCAGGTGACGGCGTGGGTGGTCGCGAAGCCCAGTGCGCCGCCGATCGCCACGCCGCCGCAAATGCCCCAGAGCGTTTTGCCGGCGAGCTCCAACACCTGCCCGCCGCTTGGATGCGCGAGCGAGCCCGCGCAGATCATCAGCGCGAAGATCGTGAAGGGCTGAGCCATGCCGTCGTTGAGGCCGCCCTCGCCGGAAAGCGCGAAGCGGACCCTGTCGAGATCGTTCGCGTCGCGAACCTGCACGTCGTGCGCGAGCACTGGGTCGGTGGGCGAAAGCATTGCCGCGAGAAGAAAAGCAAGCGGCCACGACAGATTCAATGTCCAGACGCCGGCGACAGCGATCATAGCCACGGTGATGACCATGCCGATCACGCCGAGACGCAGCGGCAGCATCCAAAGCCTATCAACGAGTGGCAAGCGCAGGCGCAAACCGATGGCAAAGAGCGACGCGAGCAGAGCAATCTCACTCAGCACTCGAACGAGATGGGCATCGCGGACGATGTCGAGCGAGAGCATGCCGGCCCCGGCCGGGCCGAGCGCGAAACCCGCGACAAGGTAGAGCATCGCGCCCGTCAATGGCAATTGCTTGACGAACGAGCTGATGACGCCCATCGCGACGCACATTCCGCCAACGACGAGGAACCAGATGTCTTCGTGCATGCGGTAGGCGGCGACGGGGTGATTTATTTAGGGCGACCGAACGCTTCGCGCAGCTTGCCTTTGGCGCTTTCCAGCACCTGCCGCTGTGACTTCGGCAGATTTTTGCCGGCGCGGTTGACGTAGAAATTCAGCATCGACATGGCTGACTGAAACGGCGTGCCGCGGCGCCTGCGGCTCGCGAGCGACGAGCGCTTGAGCGATTGCGCGATCTCATCGGCGCTGCCCGATTTGAAGATGCCCGGCTCGAGGTCGAGGGCGTCGCTCTTTTGCATGACCTCGTGCGACCAGCGGCGCGGCTTGCTGTCGCTTTTCGTCTTTGCTCCGCCGTTCTTGCCCGCGCTGGCCTGCGCGTGCCGTTGGCGCGGGGGATGGCCCGAGCGATGACGCGTCGATGCATGCGGTTTGCGAGTCATGGGTCTTCCCTTCTGACAATCGAAGTGATCGAAACGAACTGTTCGAAAAGCAAGCGTCGTTCAAAAAAAGCGCGCAACTTTGATGCCCGAGCCGGTTGCTCCGGCAATGTGCGGCAGCCGCGATCGACTGGCATGATCGATGCCTCTAACGACCATGGCGCACGTTCCAGGCGTGTTTTTGGGCGTGCCTCGCTGAAGCTGCGGTGTTTCGCGTTCCGTAACTACAACCGATGGAGGAATCAATGGCTCATCAACAACCGTTCTTGACCGATGTCAAAGAGATTCGCAGGCGGGCCCGCGAGCATATCGACGACGGCGCGGTGACGGCGGGCTACAAGGCCGACCGCGACACGGTCGTGAAGCTGCTCAACGATGCGCTCGCGACCGAGATCGTTTGCACGCTGCGCTACCGGCGCCACTATTTCATGGCAAAGGGCATCGATTCGAAGAGCGTCGCCGACGAATTCATGGAGCATGCGCGGGAGGAACTCGAGCATTCCGATCTGCTGGCCGAGCGAATCGTGCAGTTGGGCGGCGAGCCGAATTTCTCGCCGGAAGGCCTGCTTACGCGTAGCCACGCCGAATACGTCGAAGGCACGTCGCTCGCCGACATGATCAAGGAAGACCTCGTGGCCGAGCGCGTGGCGATCGACAGCTACCGCGAGATCGTCGAATATCTCGGCGATCGGGACCCGACGTCGCGCCGAATCATGGAAACGATCCTCGCACAGGAAGAAGAGCACGCCGACGATATGGCCGATCTGCTGGCAGGATTGCCGGCCGAGCGTAAAGCGTAAATAAGAAGCGAGGAAGGCGGCGAAGCACGGGAAAATGGCGCTCGTGGGCACCCCGCTTGCTGCCTCGGACGGGAGACGGGGATGAATGAGTACACCGTCACTTGTTCGAGGAGTTCGACTCATGGCTAAGAAGTTGGAGGGTTGCAAAGTCGCGATGCTGGCGACGGACGGTTTCGAGGAAGCGGAGCTCCTCGAGCCGAAACGGGCGTTGACGGAAGCGGGTGCGCTCGTTCACGTGATATCGAAGAAGCCCGGCCAAATCCAGGGTTTCCGCCACACCGATCGTGGCGGAACGGTGACGGTCGATGCTACGTTCGACCAGGTTCGGCCGGACGACTATGACGCGGTGGTGTTGCCGGGCGGGGTCGTCAACGGCGATGCGATGCGGACGATTCCCGAAGCGCAGGCATTCGTGCGCGCGATCGATGAGGCGCACAAGACGGTCGCCGTGATTTGCCATGGCGGCTGGCTTCCTATTTCGGCCGGTATCGTAAAGGGCCATACGATGACGAGCTGGCCGAGCCTGCAGGACGACCTGCGCAACGCGGGTGCGACTTGGGTGGACCAAGAAGTCGTCGAGGACGACAATCTGATTACAAGCCGCAAGCCCGATGACATTCCTGCGTTCAACAGCAAGATCATCGAGCAATTGGTCCAGCGGGGCCACGCTGCTTGAATGGCCGGCCGCGTGCCGTCTTACTCTCGTCGCCGGCGGTCAACCGTCGGCGCGCTGCCAGGCAGGAGGACTTCCTATGTCGCTGATCGTGGCCGGCCGATTCACGGCTTTCGCCGAGGCGGAAGCCGCGGCGCGGCGCTTGTTTGACAACGGCTTTCTCGAAGAGGACGTTACGCTCTTCTTCGTCAACCCGCGCGGCCAGCATGCGCGGTTTCCAGTGGGCGGGGACGAATACGCGGATCCCCAGGCCGCGCGCGCCTCAATTGGCGCCGGCAAGGGTGGCCTCATCGGCGCCGTGATCGGCGCAATCATAGGCGTCGCCCTTTCCGGTGCGATTTCGGCGCCGTTTCTCGTGCTTGCAGTCGCGGCCGGCGTGGGTGCTTATATCGGCTCGCTCCTCGGTGCCATGTCGCATACGGCCGGCGGCGGAAAGTTGCCTGATAGGGCCGTGCCGCATGAGTCGCGCGACTCCGGCGTGCTCGTCGCCGTTCATGTGAATCCGGATAACCAGCAGATGGCGGCGCGCGTGCTTCGCGAGGCGGGAAGCCTCGAAGTCGAACGCGCGCATGGTCGCTGGCAGGGCGGCCGGTGGGCCGATTTCGACCCGACGAGAGATATCGAGCCGATCGACGTCGCGGACACCAGCGTTGAGTCACGTCCGCGCGCAGAGCCGCGCGTGAATCGATAGGCCTTTCCAACGCATATATTGCGGCGCGGAAGGCTCCCAAAAGCGGCCGCGTATTGCGCGGAAAGTGTCCGACTGTGCCCGCAATCACTGGGCATGTCCATTGCAGACGTAGTAATCGTGGTCGTTGCCGCTGAGAACTTCGCCTGCCGGTTGCGCCGTCAACGAAGCGGTAACGTGAGTGGCGCGCCGGCCTCAACCCAGGAGGGAGACATGCTTCGATACGCCGTCATCTTTTTCATCGTCGCGCTAATCGCCGCCGTGTTCGGATTTACGGGCATCGCGGCCGGTGCGGCCGAGATTGCGAAGATCCTGTTCTTCATTTTCCTCGTCATCTTCCTTGCCACGCTTTTGATTGGCGTTTTCCGATGACGACGATCCTTGCCGGCCGCGCGCAGTACCTCGCGGCCGGCTCGCCGTGGGATCAGCCGTGTGGGTCGCTGGCGCTCGGGCGCTACCGGCATTGGCGCGTTTGATGCATCAACCTTCAAATGCCTGTTGCGTGAACAGGCGCTGACGAGAAGGAGCCGCCATGTCACGCATAATTTGGAAAGGGGCGATCAGTTTCGGCCTCGTCAACGTGCCGGTGCAACTGCGGCCTGCAACGCGGCCAGAACGCACGAGCTTCAATCTGATCGACAAGGAAACGGCCGACCCGATCGGCTATAAGCAGATCAATAAGCGCACCGGCAAAGAGGTCAAGCGCGAGAATATCGTGCGTGGTTTCGAGTATGAGAAAGGCCACTACGTTTTGCTGGCCGACGAGGAAATCCGGGCGGCCAGCCCGGAGTCCACACAGACGATCGATATCCTGTCGTTCGTCGAGGCGTATTCGGTATCTTTTCTCTATCTCGATACACCTTATTACCTCGTGCCCGAGCGTCAGGGCAAGAAGGCCTACGTGCTGTTGCGCGAGGCACTGATGCAATCAGGCAAGATCGGCATCGCCAATGTGGTGCTGCACAACAAGCAGCATCTGGCCGCGCTGATTCCCGCGGGACCTATTCTTGCGCTCAACACACTGCGCTGGGGCGGCGAGGTGCTGGCTATCGATGAGTTGTCGGTCCGAGCCGACGACGCGAAGAAGGCCGGCGTGTCCGAGCGCGAGATCGATATGGCTAAAAAGCTGATCGAGGACATGACCGAAGAGTGGAATCCGTCCCAGTACCACGACACGTTCCGCGAGGATATCCTGGCCCTCGTCGACAAGAAGGTGCACGAGGGCAAGACGCGCGAAATCACCGAAGGCGCGAAGGCGCCGGCACGCACGCGCGGGACGGCCAACGTCGTCGACCTCTCGGATTTGCTACGGCGCAGTCTTGGGCGCGGCAAGGGCAAGCATGCGGCATGAGCGGATGAGGCGCGAACCTGCGTCTTTGCAGCATTCACGGATTTCGCCGGCTTCGCGGCACGAACGACGATCGGCGCTACCGCGCGTGAGCCAATCGACGGAGGAAAGCGGCGAGCATGTCAGACAAACTCGATATTTACCGCAAGAAGCGGCGCTTTGACGAAACGCCGGAGCCTTCCGGCGCGCACTCGGCGCGGCGCGGCCGGGGCACCTCTGCGCCGAGGCAAGCCGCCGGCGCACTGTCCTATGTCATCCAGGAGCATCACGCCAGGCGTCTGCATTACGACTTCCGGCTGGAGCTCGACGGCACGCTGCGCTCATGGGCTATTCCGAAGGGGCCAAGCCTCGATCCTTCCGTGAAGCGGCTCGCGGTCCACGTCGAAGACCATCCGCTCGAGTATGGATCGTTCGAGGGCGCAATACCTGAGGGCAATTACGGCGCAGGTACCGTGATCGTTTGGGATCGCGGTACGTGGGAGCCGGTCGGCGGCGTAGAGCAGGCGCGCAAGGACTACGAAGCGGGCAAGCTGAAATTCTGGCTCGACGGCGAGAAGCTCCACGGCGGCTGGGCGCTTGTGAGGAGCCACATGCGAGGCAGCGGCGACAAGGAGCAGTGGCTGCTGATCAAAGAACGCGACGACGAGGCGCGAGGGGAAAGTGAGTTCGACGTCATCGCCGAGCGCCCCGGCAGCGTCTTGGCGGAAAAGCGCGACGGCAAGGCTCGCTCGCGCGGCAAGGGCAGCAAAACCGCAGCCGAGACCGTGACGCCGGGCGCGACGAGAGGCGCCTCGGGTCGCCTCGCGGTGCCCGCCCGAGGGCCTCATGTCGGCGAGGCGCGCAGTGCGCGTCCGGACATCGTCGCCACGCGAAGCACCGACTCTCTGCGGGTGCTCGCGAAGAAGCCCGCAATCGAAGGCGCGGTGAAGGCGCCGATGCCGGAGGAGCTGAAGCCGCAGCTTGCCACGCTGGTCGATTCGCCTCCTCATGGCGACAACTGGACGTACGAGGTCAAGTTCGACGGCTACCGGGTGCTCGTGCGCATCGATCGCCGTGACAAAAAACGGCCGGTGCGCGTCTTTACGCGCAACGGGCTCGATTGGACGGCGAAGTTCGGTAAGCAGTCCGAAGCATTCGCGGACATCGATGTCGATACAGCGTGGCTCGACGGCGAGGCAACCGTCCTCGATTCGCGCGGTGTGCCTAACTTTCAGGCGTTGCAGAACGCCTTCGATGCGCGAAGGCCGCAAGAGATTGCCTTCTACTTGTTTGATTTGCCCTACCTGAACGGCTACAACTTGCGCGATGTGCCGCTCGTGCAGCGGCGCGCGTTGCTGCGCGCGTTGATGGAAAACATCGAGCAGGATGCCGTGCGGTTCTCGGAAGACTTCGCCCTCGATGCCGGCGACTTGCTCAAGAGCGCCTGCGAGATGGGACTCGAAGGGATCGTCGGCAAGCAACGCGACAGCCGCTACGCATCGAGGCGCAGCGGAAGCTGGGTGAAGCTGCGCTGCCGTCGGCGGCAGGAGTTCGTCATCGGCGGGTATAGCGAGCCGTCCGGGAGCCGTTCGGGCTTCGGCGCTTTGCTGCTCGGAGTCTACGACGAGCAAGGAAACTTGCGCTATGCGGGCCGCGTGGGCACGGGATTCGATACTGCCACACTGGGCACAGTGAAGAAGGCGCTCGACGCGCGCGCGACGAAGAAGATGCCGTTCGCCGAAGTGCCGCGCGAGCGTAGCCGTACGCCGGTTCATTGGGTTCGGCCCGAGCTCGTGGCCGAGTGCGACTTTTCGGAATGGACCAGCGAAGGGATTGTGCGGCAGGCCTCGTTCATCGGCCTGCGCAGCGATAAGCCTGCGCAGGAGATCGTGCAGGAAAGCCCGAGCAAGGGGGATGACATGACCGGCGAAGAATCGTCGACAAAGGACCGCCGTACCGGCACTGCATCGACGACTCGGCGCAAGAAGGAAAGCGGCGGCGGCACGCGCAAAAAGCCGAACGGCGAAGACACCGTCGCCGGTGTGCGAATCTCGCATCCCGAGCGCGTCATGGACAAATCGACGGGCTTTCGCAAACTCGACCTCGTCCACTACTTCGAGTCGGTTGCGCAGTGGATCCTTCCGCATTTGAAGGACCGGCCGCTTGCGCTCGTGCGTGCGCCCGAAGGCATCGATGGCGAGCTCTTCTTCCAGAAGCATACGAGCCGGCTGGAGATTCCGCACGTCACGCAACATGAGGGCCTCGATCCGGGGCATCCGCCGCTCTTGACCATCGAGAGCTTGCAAGCGCTCATCGGCGTAGCACAAATGGGGACCGTCGAGCTCCATACATGGAACGGCGTCGCGTCGAATCTCGAGAAGCCCGACCGGATCGTCTTCGACCTCGATCCCGATCCGTCGTTGGGCTGGGATCGGATGATCGAAGCGGCGCTGCTCACGCGATCGCTGCTCGAGGA
>CAYPWK010000070.1:7078-17721 GCA_964414365.1 uncultured Burkholderia sp. | reverse complement strand
AGCGCGCCGAAAACAGCGCAGCCACATGATGTGAACCAGTCTGAGCGGCGATATCAGCCGCCGTCATGCCGCGGTTATCGCGCAGCGACGGATCGGCGCCGCGCGCAAGCAGCAGCTTGACGGTATCGACCTGATCGTATCCGGATGCCCACATTAGCGCGGTCAAGTCGTTTTTATAGCGTGTATTGATTTCGACTCCCGCATCGAGCAGCCGCCGCACGACTGCCGTATGTCCTTGCCCCGCCGCGTAGACCATCGCCGTCTTGCCGACCTGATCGGTGACGGCAGGATCGGCGCCGTGCTCGAGCAGCAGAGCAACGACATCATCGTGCCCCTCGTAGGCCGCGGCCACGAGCGGGGTGATTCCGTGGACGTCTGCCTGGCGCACGTTCGCACCGCGCTCGATCAGCAAGCGAGCCGTGCCGATGGCGCCTTTCCTGCAAGCGGTGATGAGCGCGGTATCGCCGATACGATCGCGCGAGTCGACGGCCGCGCCCCGGTCGAGCAACGATCGCACGGCGTTCTCATCGCTCGCTTTGGCTGCGGCGAGCAGCTGCTGGTTCAAAGGCTTATCGCCTGCGGCCATCGCGCTGGTTGGCGCAAGCGCGGCTAGTGCAACGACGATCGCGCTGGCGAAAACCGATGCCGTCGCCAGCCGCCGCCGTCTAATAATCGGTCCCATCGTAATGCTCCTACTGCAGATTCGCGATGTAGACAGCAAGATTCTCGATGTCCTCGTCCGACAAGCCCTTCGTCACGCTGGTCATATTCCCCGCATCGTTGGTCCGCTGGTGCGCGCGAAAATCCTTCAATTGCTTGACGATGTACTGCGGGTACTGCCCCGCGACGCGCGGGATCTCATTCTGGCCTTTGAATCCGCCCAGATGGCACATCGTGCAAAGCGTAGCCGCCGCCTTTTTTTGCCCTGCCTCGATTTGCGCGGGATCGGCTTTGACCGCGACGGCCTGCGGCTTTTGCGCCGCGAAGTAATCGGCGAGATCGAGCATGTCTTCGCGCGAGAGTCCGGCCGCGATGGGCGACATCCGCGGATCGCTGCGGCGTCCCTCCTTGAAGTCGCGCAACTGTAGATAAATGTAGCGCGCCGTCTGTCCGGCCAAAATAGGGTATTCCGGGTTCGTCGAATTGCCCATCGGGCCGTGGCAAACCAAGCATGTCGTTGCCTTTGCCTGGCCAGCCGCGGCATCCGCATATGCATCGCGCAGCCCAGCCAGCGAAAGGGCGGTGGCGCAGAGCAGCAAGCTCGCCCACCTCAGGCTCGCGTTCCTGTGCGGGCGAGCGGCGGTGGCCGATGGCACCGCCGTTCCCCATACGTTCATGGCAACGCAAACACAACGATCGCGTTGCCGCGCTTGTAATCGAGCTGGGTGTTGCCGCCTGCCGCTACGGCGACGTACTGCTTTCCATGCACCATATATGACGTGGCAGGCGCATTCACGCCGGCGCCGCATTGGAACTCCCAAAGCTTTTTGCCCGTAGCCGCATCGAACGCGCGGAAATAGCCGTTGCCCTCGCCATTGAAGACGAGCCCGCCGGCGGTAGCGAGCACGCCGCCGATGAGCGGCTGATCGGTCTTGAAAGACCATGCGATCTTGCCCGTATCGACGTTGACGGCGACGAGATTGCCCCATTGCGCTTCCGAAGGAATGACCTTGAACGCGCCGCCGAGCCAGAGCTTGCTGCCGCCGGGATAGGGCGTTTCTTCGACCTGGTAGGTCATCGGCTGATGCAGATTCGCCGCATAGGCGAGGCGCGTCTTCGGGTTGAACGCCATCGGCGACCACTCGACGCCGCCATTCGCCCCAGGAAGCATCCGCGCGCCTTGCGCAGTCGGCAACGTCCACATGTTTTCCTGCGGAATCATCGCGTCCGAGAAGCGGATGAGATGCCCTGTCCTGCGATCGTGGACGTAGACGTGACCGGTCTTGCCCGCTTGGATCACCCCCGGGATCATCTGGCCGTCCGGTCCCCGCACGTCGATCAGGATCGGTGGGCTCACCGCGTCGAGGTCCCAGACGTCGTGGGCGATGTACTGGTAGTGCCACTTGTATTTGCCGGTGTTGAGATCGATCGCGACTAGCGAGTCCGTGTAGAGATTGTCGCCGGGGCGGATCGCGCCATAGAGGTCCGGGGATGGATTGCCGACGGCAAAGATCGCTGTATTCGTTCCGCGGTCGATCGCGGGCGTCATCCAGACGCCGCCGCCGAGCGTCTTGTAGAAGTCGCCGCCTTTTTCGGTCAGCTGCTTCTTTTCGGCGTCGATGTCGCGATGCATGTCGCGACCCGTCGCATCCTTCGTCGCCCACACGCCTTCCTGGCCCGTATCGGGAATCGTATAGAACGTCCAGAGCAGTTTTCCCGTGCCGACGTCGAAGGCTTTGACGAAGCCGCGAATCCCGTATTCGCCGCCGTTCGTGCCGATGATCACCTTGTCGTCGACAACGATGGGCGCCATCGTCTCCGAGTAGCCGAGATCGGGATCGGCGATCTGGCTTTCCCAAACCACGTTACCCGTTTTCGCATCTAGCGCGACGAGCTTCGAATCGAGCGTCCCCATGAAAAGTCGGCCACCCGATACGGCCACACCGCGATTGTTGGGCCCGCAACAAAATGTGATGATCGGCCCCATCTTGTGGGTGTAGTGCCAGAACTCTCTGCCCGTCGCCGCATCGAGCGCATAGACGTGGTTGAACGACGTAGTGATGAACATGATTCCGTCGACGACGACGGGTGCCGTCTCCATCGATTCGTTGAGCGCCGTCTGGAAAATGAAAGCCGGTTTCAAGCGCGAGACGTTGCCTTTGTTGATTTGTGTGCCAGGGTAGTACCGCGTCTGCGTATAGGAGCCGTTGGTGACGAGCCAGTCGTCGGTATTGCGCCACGATGTGTCGAGCCGCTCCTGCGTGACCGGCTTGGGTAGGTCAGGAGGCATCTGGGCTGCCGTGGTCGTCGTTGTTGGTCGTTGCAACACCTCTTGCTGGGCGAATGCGGCGGACGCCGCCAACATTAGCGCCAGCATTGTCATGCGAACGGGTAGGGCGGGCGTTTTCATTGGCGTCTCCTTGCTTGTTCTTCGGCATGTGTCCGCCATCCCCGCGGTCATGCCTGCTTAAGCGTAGGCGAAGCGCCCCCCTTTTTTCGGACAGGGTGAGAGTCGATTACGCCGGAAAAAGTGCGGCAAACGATATTCGTCAGACGTCAAGCAACTCATTCTTGCTATGGTCGTTCCCTTAGGAGTGCTCAGCTTTTTTCCCGATGCTTCGTCATCGTAGTGCCGGGCGCGCAATAGGCGCCGAGATCCTCTTCGGCGCGCTCGACGGCACAACCCCATTCGAGCGGCTCGTCCTGGTTGAAGCGCTTGCCGAGTTGCCAGGCGATCTCAGCCCGGCCGAGCTGCACGCCCATATAGAACGCATGTCCGGCATCGTCGCCGAAGTGCAGATTCGGATAAAGTGCGAACGGATCGATATCGCGCCAATGACCGTCGCGGTTGTAGACATGCAGACCGTCGGCCGCCACCTGCACGCGGAAATTGGGATCGCGCACACCGCGCGCGAGTTCGTCGATTTCGTCGGCGCTATAGGGAAACGGATGCCTCTCATGCACTGTTGCGAGTGAGCTGCCTAGTCCGCCCATGCTTTTCGGCAGCACCTGTGCCTCACGCGCGGCGTGCATGATGCGACGCGCCATGTCGGCCTCGCGCACCGCACGTCGCGCATGAAGGCTCACCGACGTTGTCAGCACGGCCGCAATGCGAAGCTCCGCCGCCATGCCGAGCAACACTGCATTGATGCCGCTCGTATCGGCTTCGGTCAGCTCCGTGACGTTGCCGATTCCCATCATGATCGGCACATTCGGATGGCGCTCACGCAATGCGACATATCGCGCGATCGAGCCCGCCAGTCCGAACGGGATAGGATCGAGGATCGGATCGGCAAGGAACGCGCGGCCCCGCGCCGTCAACGCTTCGATCGCCGCGTCGAGCGATGCCATATCGCTCGGCTCGCGCGCGACGAGAATCGGCGTCGACGGCACCTCGTCGACGACCCACAAGGTATCGACGTTGAGGCTCATCAGATAGTCGGCGCCCGCGCGTCCGCCGCGCAGCAGCTCTTCCGTGCGCATCGAATCGACGCTCACGCGAAACCCTTCCGACTTGAGCCGGCGGACGGCATCCTCGAGATGCGGAAACGGTGTTTCCGGCAGGCAGCCGACGTCGATGACATCGGCACCCTGTGCGGCATAGGCCCGTGCTCGTGCCACGATGGCATCGAGATCGAGCCGCGGCGCATCGACAATCTCAGCGAAGATTTCGGTTTCGTAGCCGGACAGATCGACGGCCCGCTTGTTCTGGCCGAAGAACTGCGGCAAGTCCTTCACTTCCTCGGGACCCCGCTCGACGGGTACGCCGTAATGCGCGCTCAAGGCATCGAGGTCGCCGCGGCAGCGCCCCGGCACGACGACACGCTGCGCCGAGAGCGGGGCTGGCAGACGTCGCCGGATCATGTCGGCCGTCATCAACGCGGCCACCTGCAGGCCGAGCTCGCGGATCTCCCACGTGAACGGCGTCGGCGCCATGCTTTCGAGCACGCGTGTGAGACTGGGCTGGGCGAGACGGCCGGTCAGGAAGAGGATGTGGTCCATGCGAGATCGAGCGTCGATAGCCGTTCATCGAGCGCCGCCTTGAGGCCGTCTAGCGTCGCCACGAGCGTGGTGTTCGCGAAGCGCGCCAGACGCGCCACGTTCTCGAGCTCGATCTGGCGCGGCCTCAGCTCGACCCATTCGTCGGGCGCTTGCGTGATGACGGTCGGCTCCGTATCGCATGCAAAGACGATGCCGGGAATGCACTGCTTGCCGGCTTGCGCGTACATGTTCGTCGGCAACGTATCCGAGATCCCGAAGGCGCACTTGGCGACGGTGTTGCTCGTGGCCGGTGCAATCACGACAGTGTGATAAAGGCCGTGATAAAGCATGCCGACGGGTACACCGCTCGCGCTATTGTCGCGCAACACGCGAAAGTGCTCCCGCAGCCGCTCGAGCGGCCACCCGTATAGCGGCAGCACTTCCTCGGCGGCCCGCGAAAGAAAAAGGTCGGTGCGCGGCAACTGCTGCGCAAGCGCGAGCGATTCCTCGAGCATGTGCCCCGAGCCGGTCACACACCACGCGAATCGCGCGTCGGGCTTGAATTCCGTGAGGCGGCGAGCGGGCTCGTGACTCATGCGTCGAACGTGACCGTCGCGCCGTCGTGCGAGAGGCGGATGTGCAGGCGATGCATCTTCCGATAGAGCGTATTGCGGCTGATGCCGAGCGCCTTGGCGACGTTGCTGACGTTCCACCGATGCTCGTCGAGCATCGCCAGCACGGTTTCGCGCTCGTTGAGCTGAATCGCGTTCAGCGAGGAGATGTCGGCATCTTCGGCGAGATGCGGCAACTCGGGCGCGGCGGCGCGCGCGGGCGCGGCGGGCGCGCTCGCGTTAAGAGTCATGCTTACGCTTGCCGCGGGCTGGCTTACCTGGAGCACCTCGGGCGGGAGGTGCGCGCACTCGATCGGCTGGCCGTCGCAAAGTGCGACCGCCATCTGCAGCACATGGCGCAACTGGCGGATGTTGCCCGGCCACGAATAGGCGAGCAGCGCGCGCTGTGCCTCCGACGTGAGCTCCGGCGGATCGTTGCCTTCGCACTCGGCTTCGAGCAGGTGATGGATGAGGGGCAGCTTGTCGATGCGGTCGGCGAGCGGTGGCAGATTGATCTCGATGCCCTTTAACCGGTAGTAAAGGTCCTCGCGAAATTGCCCGCTTTGCACCAGCTCGAGCAGGTTGCGGTGGCTTGCGCTGATGAGCTGGAAATCGACTTTCACAGTCGTTTCGGCGCCAAGCGGCGTGACCTCGTGCTCCTCGATGACACGCAAGAGCCGAGCTTGCAGTGCAAGCGGCATATCGCCGATTTCGTCGAGAAAGAGCGTGCCGCCGTTGGCCTGGACGATCTTGCCACGCCGGCCTTCGCGTTGCGCGCCCGTAAAGGCGCCCGCGCGATAGCCGAAGAGCTCGCTTTCAATCAGATTCTCGGGCAGGGACGCGCAATTGACGGGCACGAACGGTCCGTTCGCGAGCGGGCTGATGCCGTGCAACGCCTGTGCGAACACTTCCTTGCCGGTGCCGGTCGGCCCGCGCAGCACGATCGGAATCTTGCGCTGGATCACGCGAGCCGCGAGCTGAATCTGCGAGGCCATGCGCGGGTCGCCGAACTCGAGGTGCGAAATCTTATCGAGTCGTCCCGGCGCCGGCGCGGCACGAGATTCGCGCGCGGGCCGACGCACGGTGGGATCGGTAACGAAGATGCGCGTGGTCGTGGCGGCGCTGCCGGCCTGCGGCGTTTGCGCGACGAGGAAGAAGCGATTCGTGCCGTTTGCGCTATAGACGGTGATCGGATGGAACGAGCCGCGTATGCTGCGCGCGATCATGTCCTCGATCGGCGCGTTGAAGGCCTCGTCGATCCGCTTGCCGCGCAACTCGTCGAGCGAGCGGCAGCCGAGCTGGAAGGCAGCACTGCGGTTGGCGGCCAGCACGGTGCCGTCGTCGTCGACCGCCAGCTTGCCGCCGTGCAGCGTACCGACGAACTCCGGCCGACTGTGAAACTGAATGATGTTCGCGTGCCGGTAGCGCGCCGAGAGAAGCCGGTTTTCGATCATCTGCCGCGACATCCCGACAAGCACGAGCGAATGCTGCTGTAGGAGCCTCGAGCGGCTCGTCACATCGAGCACGCCGGCAATTTCCCCTCGATCGTCGAAGATCGGCGCTGCCGAGCAGGTGAGCGAGGTGTAGCGCGCGTAGAAGTGATCCTGCTGGCAGACGGCCACGCAATCGCGCTCGGCAATGGAAGTGCCCATGCCGTTCGTGCCTGCCTCGCGCTCGCTCCAGAGCGCGCCGATCCGAAAGCCGTCGGCGGCAACCGCTTCGGCGAAAGGTGTGGACGAGACCTGATGGACGATCACACCGTCCGCGTCGACGAGCACGACGGCGAGCTCGGGGTCGGCGAGCTGCTGGTAAAGCGTCGTCATCTCGAGCTTGGAGCAGGCGATGAGATCTCCGACCGCTTCGCGCCGCGCGGCGAGCTCGTGCTCCGTCAGCACGGGCGGCGTCACGAACCGGCCCGGATCGAGCCGAAATTCGTTGATGCAGCGCGCCCACGATTGTGCGACGGGCTCGCTCATCGGACGGGACGGCAGGTGATGGTTAACTACATTCAGTACTTCTCTGACGTGCGCACTGCTGTCAGCGAGCAATGACATGGGGTTGTCTCCACCGGCGTGCAATATCGCAATGCAATGGCCGTTTGCCGATAAGGCGCTTCAGCCGCTGCGAGTGCCGCTCTCTGTTTAACGTTGTCCCCTCTGCACCGCGGTCCATTCTCTACTTTCTACCGCGCGCGCCACGGCTTCGGCCTGCTTTGTCCCTGTCGCGGGCACCGTCAGGCATCTCAGGATCGGACATGACGTCCGACTGTCTCAAAAACTTTACCCTCGATGGCGCGCCTGTTCAATAAGTAGTCGCATTATGTGGGCCTCTCTTTGCGTGGTTCTTGCTTTACTTGCCGGGGGGCCTCGGCGTCGCCGCGACGAGTGGTAATCGTTGCAGCTTCGGCACAGCTTGTTTCGTGCGCTAAGGGGTGCTGTCCCGTTTTTAACCATTTTTTGCCGAACCGCGGCGGAGCTTCATCATGGATCGTGCCGACACCCACTGCCTTGCGCCGTTTGCCTCTGGTCCCGATAAGGCCGAAGAACCGGCGTTCGCTGCGTCGTCGCAAAGTCGGCAGGTCGTCGCTCAGGCACTCGATATCGTTTTCATCGAAGACTTCGTGGGACAAACCGTCATCGGTATCGACGCGCAGGAGCATCATACGCCGCAACCGGTGCGAATCGACCTGGCGATCGGCGTGCCGATGTTGATGGCCTGTGTTACGGACTGTATCGACGACACGATCAACTACGCCGAGGTGCGAGCCCGGCTGCATGCGCTGCTCGCGTCGCACGGCGTGAAGCTGCTCGAGGCGCTCGCCGAGAAAGTCGCGCGATTGCTGATCCGGGATTTCGGCGCGCATTGGGTTCGTGTGTCGATCGCAAAGCCGGCCAAGTTCGACGATGTCAAAGCTGTCGGCGTCACGATCGAGCGGCGCCGGGGCGCGCTTGCGGACGCCGATGCGACGTGGGCCGCGCTCGGCGCGGGGCTCGTGCCGAACTGAAGCACGAGGCGGCTCGACGCTCCGGCAACGCCGACGCGCGCGCTGAAGCAGCGCTTGTCGCTACAGTCACACCGGGTTTACCGCGATGTCAGCCCGCAGGCGCGATAGGCCTCTGCTTCCAAAGTCTTGAACGTCTTCGTTTGATGCCTCGCGGTGTCCGTCCGGAACTCGGCGCCGCCTTCGCCCCCGAGCGCCGCGTATTTGGCAAACGTCGATTCGTCGACGAACTCGTCATACGGAACCACCGCGGCGATCTTGTCGATGACACACGAGCACTTATAGACGTTCGCGAAATCGTGTCCGTTGTCGTCCATGCAGGTCAGCACGTATTCGACGCGGCCCTGAGTCGGATAGTCGTAGCCCCCGCGACTCGCGCGCGGATCGACGGTGGCGCCGCCGGCGGCCATGGCCTGACTGATCCACGCGAGGCAGGCGAGCGCGGCCAGTGCACGAACTCTCGTTCTCATGTTTGGCGCCTCTTTCAGTTGAGCTCAGTTGTCCCCCTATCCACCCTATGCATAACGGTTGCGGGTGTCGATCGGAGTAAACGCTCCATCGCGTACGCCGACGGCGAGCCAGGGCAAGCCGCTCCTGGCTCGAGCGCTTCTATACGCGTCGGATGCTTACTTCGGCGAGAACGGATGATGAACGGATGCCTTCTGCGAGACGACGTCCGCCGCGGTCGGTGTGCCGGCTATCGCGCGCTCGATCGACTCCTTCGTCGCCCTGTAGTTGAAATCGAAGATCTTCGTGTCGTCTTCAGCCTGCCAGTGGATGAATACGCCGACGCAGATGAACACATCGTCGGCTTCATCCTTCGGGATCGTGCCTGCCTCGACGCAGTCTGACACGGCGCGCGCGACGGCCGCTTGCGCGGGACCGAACATCTGCACCGCCTGCTTCGCGCCTTTGATCGTGACTTTGTTGAACAGCACGGTGTTGGGCTTGGTGGGCAGATTCGGCGCGACGACAGCAAGCAGCGTCGTGAAGCCGTCTTTGTTATTGGTCAGCGCATTGCAAAATGCAGTCTCCGCGGCCGAGCCGCGCGGTCCCATGATGAGGTCGACGTGTGCGACCTCATTGCCGTCGCCGACGAGCGACTCACCTACCAGGACGCGATTGATCTTGGCCATGCTCTTCCTCCAATCGGTGGATATGGACTTTCTGTATGTTGGGCGCCCTCGAGCGATCTGTGCGGCGCGCCATTCACGCGAGGGCGCATGCCGGCGCGCAGTGGTCATGTCGATGCACGGTGGCGTTACCTAACAGTTTCCGTGCCAGTGGGGGCGCGATCGGCTCGCGGCGTTCGCCGCACGCATTACGAGGCGGCACTCGTGAGGGCCACGAACATCGTGGCGACCGCGAGGTCCGCGCTGGTGCCCGGATTGAGTCCGCGCGCCTTCAATTCGGCGTCCCAGTCAGCGAGCTGGATGGACGGCGCCTGCGTCGCATTCGTCAGCGCGTTGCGCCAGCGCTCATGCCGCGAGCGCGCCGCGAGCGTGACACTCTGCGCCAGCGGCATGCCGTGCTTGCGCACAATGTGCGAATCGGGCCAGCCGCCGAGATAGGCGAAGAACGCCTCGAGGATCGCGAGGTCCCGGTGCTCCGTCGGCATCGCCGTGACCGCGGGCAGTCCGCACTCGAAGATATCGGCGAAGCCATTGGCATACTGGCGCGCGATGCTGTCGCGCTCGGCCGCGAGCGACATGGCGGCTCTCAGGTCGACCGTGGGCTCGGTGTGGACGGACTGCTCGGGCGCGTCACCGAGACCGCCAGGGTTGGCGAGCGCGATCGCGTGGTAGGCCGCGCGCGCATCGTCGATAGTCAGGCGGGCGAGCACACGCTTCACCTCGCCCTGCCACTCGCCGGCGGCGGGCGGCGCCGCAAACGCGTCGAGCGCCGCGGCGAGCGGCGCGACGAGCAGCACGATGCCGAGATTCGTGTTGCAGCCGACGGCTCCGCTCGTCGCGCGTATTGCCTCGAGAATGCGCGTGCCGACGGGCGCTCCCAAAGTGAAGAGCGGGCCGGCCGCGGCCTGCGCGCTTGCGATGAACTGCGCGGCGACCATGCCGTGCCCCGCGCTCTGCACGCTCACGTTGCCCGGCTTGGCGACTTCGACGTCGAGTCGGCAGGCCGCGACAAAGGCGCCATAGGCGCGTGCGAGCAACGGTTTTTCGGGATCGATCATGTCGGTGTGTCGGGGCGCTAAGGGGGCTAACTGCGGGGGCTAACTGCGGGGGCCAACACCGCCTGGAGAGCGCTCCATCTCAGGCATGACGTTGAGGCAATTCCACGATGCTAGACTCGCCGTCGGTCGCGATCACGCCGCGGGCTGCCGCCAGCTTGCGGTCGAGCAGATCGGCGACGAGCGCGCCTGCAATGTCGAC
>CAYPWK010000070.1:4356-6978 GCA_964414365.1 uncultured Burkholderia sp. | reverse complement strand
CGTTCGACGAAGCGCTGCAAGTAGGCGACCTCGTGATAGGCGGCGAGCGAAGGCAATGGCGATAGCCGGCCCGCCGCCGTGCCGCCGCGCATTGCGCCCACGCGCCGCAAGCCGCGGCCTTGCGAGCCGAAGAGCGGTTTGACGACGACGCGGCGTCCCGCGGCCGCTTCGCGCATCACGACCCGTTGCGCAAACGCGGTCGATTCCGCGGCCCAGGCCGGCGGCGTCGGCACGCGGTGATGGTGCAGCAAAAAGCTTGTCATCGATTTGTCGACGCTGCGCTCGATCGCGCGCGCATCGTTGTAGACGGGCACGCCGAGCTCGCGCAGGGCATGCAGGATGCCGAGGCGCAGCGTCACCTGCTCGAATGTGCCACCCGCGATGCCGCGCACAAAAGCGGCATCGGGCAAGCCATGACCGAAGCCCGGTATGACGAGTCCGTGCGGGGCCCAGGTCGTGTCGATGCGGCAGTCGGCCAGATCGACGCAACGGGCCTCCACGCCGCGCGCACGGAACGCCTTTTTCAGGCGGCCCGTATGCCAGCCCGTTTCGTCGGTCATGATCGCGACGCGCAGCCCGCTGGGCGCGGCTACCGCAGCGGCATCGCTACTGGCATTGGTATCGGTATCGGGAAGGAGTGGGGCGATCGTCACGATGCGTCGGCCGAGCCGCTCCATTGCCGCTGCAGCAGTTCGGCATCGACGCCGCCGCCATGCCACGTCGCGCCGCTTTGAAGGCTGCTGATCCAGACTTCGGCCGGCGCGAAGAGGGCGGGATCGATCTGATAGAAGTCGTAGTTGAACGACGTGAAGATGTCGGCGAAAGGGCTGCCGTAATCGCGAGAGTTCGACGACGGCAATTGCTGCGCGAGCGTCTTTGCCGCGGCATCGCTTTTAACCGTCAGATGAACACGTCCGCCGTAGAGAATTGCGTCGTTCGTGCGGCCCATCGCCGCGATGCCGTCGGGCGCCGGCGGCGGCAACGGCGCCGAGCCCGACCCTTCGACCACTTCGGCAAGGTCGACGCCAAGCACGTGCGTCTTGTGCAGCGCCACCTCGACCACGCGAGCGATGACCTGGACTGTGCCCGCGATCGAGTGCGTCGGCGTGATCACGAGCGTGAGGTTCTCGGGCGCGAGACCGCAGTCGCCCGCTACTTTATCGATGACCACCTGCGGCGGCAGACGGTCCACTTCGAGCACGAGCACGCCACGCGCGTGGCGGTCGCGATAGCCGAGCTCGCCGAAGAGCGGCTCTTTCGCGGCCAGTGCGCGCGCCGGCCCCGAGCCCAGCGAAAAGAACTTCTTGCCGCCCGTTTGCTCTTTCGTCGCCGAGAGGCTCCAGCCCGCGTATTGGCTCGCGAGGCAAGAGAGAACGGGCCAGGAAGTCTGCACATCGACCATGGTCGGCCAGAGCGGGGCGCTTTCCACACTCGAGCGCACGTTGACATGGCCGAGCCCGCCCATGCAGATGCTGGCGACGAGCACGCCGGCCTCGATGCCGCCCGCCGCCTCGATCCCGGCGTCGACGATAACCGTCCCGCCGTCCGTGAGAGTTGGCGACACCCGCAGGCGCTCGGCCTCATCGACGAGGCGGGAGACGAGAGGCTCGCTGAGCGCGTTGACGCTGACGCTCTGCCGCGCAAGGCGGCCGGGGCCGTCATGGCCGTTGACGTTGCTAGCCGTGCTTGACGAGGAGGACATGATCGGGCTCTTCAAAGGTGTCGATTCGTTCGAGCATGCGCGTGCGCTGCGCGTCGAGTGCGCGCTTGACGGCATCGGGCGAGGAAGCCGTCGCAACGAGCGTGACGAGCGGCTGCCCCGCTTCGATGCGCGTGCCCGGCATCGGCACGTCTCGGCAGCCCGGGTCGGCCATGCAGACATCGCTGAGCGCCGCCGACCAGATGAGCGAACGTGGCGTGAACAGCACCTGCTGGCCCTCGCAGCGCTGAGGCGGCCCGTGGGGCTTGCTCGGCAGCCGCCCGCGCAGGCAGGCGTCGAGATGGCAGCTGACCAGGCCGAACGGCCAGTGCTCGCGCCAGGCCGCCTCGTAAAGCGCCATCGTCGACGAAGGGCGCGCATTGATTTCGAGCAGCGAGAAGTCCTCGCCGTCGAGCAGAAAGTCGAAGCTATTGAGGCCGGTGAGGCCCGTTTGCGCGGTCACGGCGGCGATGGCCTCGCGCAGGCTGCGCGCGAGCGTCTCGGGCAATTCGACGGGACCGATCGAGCCTGTGTGGACGAACGGCGAATCGCCGATCGCCGAGGTCAGTTGCTCCGCGAATCCAAGCACTTGCGCGCGGCCGCGGGCGGCGACGAAGAGCGCGGAGAATGCGCGTCCGCTCGCCCGGCGCTGGAAATAGCCATGTCGTCCGGCCGCCGTCTGCGGCGCATTCGCCTGCGGCAACTTCTCGGCCGGAACCACATGCGTGCCGCCGCAGCCGTCGGCCTCCTTGAACAGCCACCCGGGCTCCGCCGGCCGTGTCGTCGAGACGGGCGGATGAGCGATGCGAAGGGTATCGAGGAGCGGGAAGAAGCGCGAAGGATCGCGGACGGCGGCGGCCGTTTGCCCGTCGTTGCCGATCAGCAAGGGGAGGTCGCGCATTTGGCTCAATTCTTCGATCAGC
>CAYPWK010000070.1:0-4346 GCA_964414365.1 uncultured Burkholderia sp. | reverse complement strand
CAGCGGCTCGGTCCCGCTGCCGGCGATCCAGCCGACGACGCGCGGCAGCCGCGCGATGCGCCGCAGCGCGGCGACTAGCCGCTCCCGATCGATCGAAAGCGCATTGCCGCCGATGTCGAACCAGAGCGACGAAGCGGCGCGCGTGTCCCGATCGCCGAAGAGGTCGAGCGCGGCGACGCCCAGGCCCGCCTGGCGCGCGGATTCGGCGAGCATGCGCGCGGAAAGCGCCGCGACGGCGACGATCGGCGCCGCACTGGAAGGGGCGAGCGAAAACATTTTCATGAGTACCCGCGAAGGTTGCGCGCCGCCCGGGCCAGGCATCACCCGAGCCCCGCGGCGACGGCGCGCGCCTCGTCGAACGCCTGTGGGAAGCCTAGGTATACCGGCTTTTTGCTCGTACGCATTTGGACGAACAGCCGATGCTCGACCTGGTACTTGACGTTGCCGATCGCCAATGCGCCGATGCCGATCGGGCTCGCATCGCCGCTCGGGCCGATCGGCTTGCCGTCGTTCATCACGTTGACGCCCGCGATGCCCTCGGGCGGCACGGCGTTGACATCGGCGGCAACGAGGAGGCGCCGCGCGTGCGCGAGATCGTCGGCGCTTGCCACTTGAACGCCGGCCGTGGCCGTCGCGAGCAGGATTTCAGTGTCGGCGAGCGCGGCACGCAGCTCGTCGGACGAAGTGGTGCCGACCGCCGTCGTCGCGATGCCGAAGCGTCCGTTGATTTCCTCGCTGACTTGTTTCGCGCGGGGGAGGGAAGCGTGGCTCGCGACCGTCACATCGGCGCCGAGCGAGGCGGCCATTGCCGCCGCGACGCGGCCCACGGCGCCCGTGCCGCCGAGAATCAGGACACGCTTGCCGCCGAGCTCCATCTCGTGCGCGCGCTTCAGATGCCGCTCCACGAGCGCGACGAGCGCGGCGGCCGTCGTGTACGAGCCGCTCGGATCGGCGAACACCGAGACCTCGAACGGCGGCACCATCGCCTTGCGCGCGATTTCGAGCATATCGGCGGCGAGCATTACGTCGCGTCCGCCGATGAAGATGCCCGTGCGCGATACGCCTTTCGGCCCGCGCGAGAAGATCGCGTCCTGCGTAAGATTCGTGACCATGCCCGCATCGACGCCGCAGTATGGAACGATCACCTGGTAGCCGGCGTCGGCCGCCATGTTGACGTCGAACGGGCTCATCTGCGGCGTGGCCGTGAGCATGTGGAGGATGTAGGGCCTTTCAGTGGCATCTGACATGGCGAAGTACTCGTGTCTTAGTCTTCAGTTCGATGATCGATCCGCGGCTCGGCCGCGGCGATGATGTGGCGATGTGTTGCCTCCGATCAGGCCGCTCCGATCCGCGCCTCATGCGTGGCGGCAATGCGGACGACAGCGCCGCGATTGCGTCCTGTCGCGAGCGCGCATTCGATATGGGGCTTGCCGCTCGCCGCCTGGCGCGCGCTCTGAAGCGCCGCTTCGGCTTCCTCCGGATCCGGCAGAAACGCGAACCCGGTCGGCCCCCACGACGTTTGCCCGATCCCGGCCCGATGTCGCGCCGCGATCGCGCGCAACGTCTCCTCGACGTCGGGGCTCGAAAACACCCCGCCCTGCACGGGCGCGAAATATTCGCCGATGGTTTGCTGCATCTCGGTAATGCCGTGCGCGAACGCGGCGAAGTCGCCGTCGGCAGCCCCGGGGACGATCTCCATCAGCACCAGATGACAGAGATGCGCTGCCAGCGCGCGCGGAAACGGCGGCAGCACGGCGAGGCCGCGCCGTTCCGCTTCGCCCGAGAGCCCTTCGCGCGAGTGGTCCGTGACGAGCAGCACGCGCCAGGCATCGGGAAACGGGTGGCGCGCGATCAGCGGCGGCAACCCACGAGCGTCGTTGTCCGGGCTGGCTCCGCCGTCGACGATGAGCCCGCCCGAGTCGAAGCCGAGGATCCCGATGCCGGACCGGCGCCCGCGACCGAAAAGCGCGGCGAGCTCGGCCGTCGTCGCGGTTTTTTCAAGGAGGCGGACATACGCGGTGCCGACCGCAAGCGCGAGCTGAGTGCCGGAGCCGAGGCCGCTATGCGCGCGCGGTGTACGCACTACGTCGATGGCGACCGGTGTGGCGCCGTAGGCCGCGCGCAGCCGATCGAGACACGATGCGATGCGCTCGCGCTCCTCTGTCGAGCACTTGCCGCCGATCGTATCGGTTTCGGCGATGCGCGCATCGATGAGCGTGCCGGGGCCGTCGATCACGAGCCCGAGGCTGCCGAACACTCGACCGAGCGAGCCGCTCGGATCGAGAAAGCCTAGGTGCAGCCGGGCCGGTGCATCGACGGTGACAGTGCTGTGATGAGCAGGGCGGCGGAAGTGGAGCGGCATCGCAAGGATCCTCATAGGGGGCTTGAAGCCGGCGGATGCCAAGCATGAGCCGTACCAATCCTCGAAAGGCCCGCCGCGTCGAGCGGCGACGCACTTCGGACCTATGCGCGGCTGACCGCCGCTTGCGCGTCACGGTGCATCGATTTAAGCGTTTTGTGCCGCGCAAGGCGCACTGTGTCACCGCTCACTCGGACGTAACTGCTCGCCTCGGTCCGCCAGCCCGCTCGCAGCCCGCAGGCAGCAAGCGGGCAGCAAGCGGGCAGCAAGCGGGCAGCAAGCCGATGTCGAGGTCAGCCTTGCGAGGGATTGCCCTTCGGCGCGTCGTACTTGATATAGCGGAAACGCTGATCGTCGGACGGCGTTCCTTCGAGGGGCCCGCCTTCGCGGCCGGGCTGCCACTGGATGACTTCCTCGATCTTCGTCGCAAGGGCGAAGTCCTTGTCGGTGATGCCCTTCGCCGTGTGCGTCTTCAGCTTCACGATGACGAAGGCGTAGGAGACCGTGAGATCGGGATGATGCCAGGCCGCCTCCGCGAGGTGACCGACCGTATTCACTACCATCAACGTCCCTTTCCAGCTTTCGGTGCGGTACTTGCGCCGCAGCCACCCGTCCTCGAGATACCAGTGCTCGAGCGGGCCAACGAGACGCTGGCTGATCTCGTCGTCCGAATAGACGCGCTCCTGATTGGTCATGATCGTCGCTCCCCCATCGATTGAAAACGAACTCCGCAGAAACACGATTAGACACCCAACAAGGCTCGAGCGCAGCAAGCGGCTCATCAGCCTAAAGAGGCGGCGCGGTGCATTGCCGGCCGTCGCTCGCGCAATACGACACGTCCTTTGCCGCTTGCGGGCTGTTCAATCGCGGAATTGACACAGTATGTCTCGCTCTGAAGCAGCCGGCCCGGCACGTTTCGTTTCGCCAGCGGCCGCGGGGCCTATGCGCCGCCAGTGGGGCGCGGGCAAGTCGTCTCTCGGGCGTCTGCCGCTCAAGGCCGTGGATACGGGCTCAGTTCTGTCCGCTCGCTCTTGTTGCACCGCGGGACGCTTACGTCGGCATGGAATATGCGTTCGCCCCCCATACGCCATGAAGCCTGCCGCCTTGAGCGGTACACCGGCAAGTCGAGCAGCAGCGATGGAGCATAAAACGAAGCGGCTCTCGTGCGGTACGCGTAGCAAGAGAGAGTCGAAAAAAGAAGCAGGTGAGCGGCGTTGATCGTTACCCGCATCCGAGAGGGCGCGCCCGGTGCGATGAGGTAGCGTGGGTCATTCGTTCGTGAGTTGAACAGCAAGACAATTCTGGAGGAGACATGAACTTACGCACCATGGTTCTTGGGCTCGCGATCCTCGTTACCGCGGGCCTTAACTCGATGCTGGCACAAGCTGATCCCGATCTCGACGCGAAGCTAAAGAACTCGTCGAACTGGGCGGCGCAGGCCGGCGACTACGCCAATCACCGGTACAGCCCGCTCAAGCAGATCACGACGGGCAATGTCAAGAACCTGCAGGTTGCCTGGACGATGTCCACGGGCGTCTTGCGCGGTCATGAAGGCTCGCCGCTCGTCATCGGCGATACGATGTACATCCATACGCCGTTCCCGAACAAGGTGACGGCCATCAGCCTCAGGGATCAGACGTTCCAATGGGTGTACGAGCCAAAGCAGGATGACCAGGTCGTCTCGGTGATGTGCTGCGACACGGTCAATCGCGGTCTCGCTTACGGCGACGGCAAGATCTTCCTTCAACAGGCCGATACGACGCTCGTCGCGCTCAATGCGAAGACGGGCGATGTGGTCTGGACGGCGAAGAACGGCGATCCGAAGAAGGGTGAAACGAATACGAACGCCCCGCATGTATTCGGCGACAAGGTGCTGACCGGCATCTCGGGCGGCGAGTTCGGCGTGCGCGGTCGTGTCGTCGCATACAACATCAAGGACGGCAAGCCAGTCTGGACCGCGTACAGCACGGGCCCCGACAACGAGATT
>CAYPWK010000069.1:0-17850 GCA_964414365.1 uncultured Burkholderia sp. | reverse complement strand
TGACGAGCCGACCACCGACGTGATGTTGATGATCCGTCCGCCGCGCGCCTTCATCATCGGGCGCAGCACGGCGCGCGAGAGACGGAACACGGCTTTCAGGTTCGTATCGATGACCGCGTCCCAGTCTTCGTCCTTCATCCGCATCGCCAGCTGATCCTGTGTGATGCCGGCGTTGTTCACGAGCACGTTAAGTGCGCCAAACTCCTTCACCGTGGTCTCGACGAGCGCTTCGACGGCCGCGCCGTCGTTCACGTCGAGCACAGCGCCCCGTCCTGCGCCGCCCGCGGCGGCCAGTGCATCGCCGATGCTTTGGGCACCGGCCTCGCTCGTCGCCGTGCCGATGACAGTCGCACCCTGCCGCGCGAGCTCGAGCGCAATGGCTCGGCCGATGCCGCGCGAGGCGCCCGTCACGAGCGCGATCTGTTTATCGAGAGCTTTTTCCATGATGTGTCCGATTGATCCGCTTTTACGCTTACCGCTTGTTTCGTTGCTTCGTTGTCTGGCTGCCTGCTGACGGTGACCCGTCGTGCAGAACGTTTCATTCAGACCGAAGCGAGGCCTGCTCAGCCCGCAACGGCTTTCAGCGTTTCCTCGAGCGAAGCTGGATCCGTGATCGCCCCGCCGACGAGGTTCGCGTCGATGCGCTTCGTGAGCCCGGCGAGCACCTTGCCGGGACCGCATTCGATTACCTGCGTCGCGCCGCTTTTCGCGATCGCCTGCACGCATTCGACCCAGCGCACGGGGCCCGCCGCTTGGCGCACGAGTGCGTCCTTGATGGCTGCCGGCTCCATGACCGTCGCCACGTCGACATTGTTGACGACAGGAATGTGCGGCACGTTGAGCTCGACGCTCGCGAGATACTCGCGCAGGCGATCCGAGGCGGGCTTGAGCAGCGACGAGTGAAACGGCGCCGAGACCGGCAGCGGCAGCGCCCGCTTCGCGCCCTTGGCCTTCGCGAGTTCGCAGGCTTTCTCGACGGCCGCCTTGTGTCCGGCGATCACCACCTGAGACGGCGCATTGAAATTGACCGCCTCGACGACGCCGGCGCCCTCACGCGCCGCCTCGTCGCACAGTGCGCGCACACTGTCGTCGTCGAGACCGAGGATCGCGGCCATGCCACCGACACCGACGGGAACCGCCGTTTGCATCGCCTGGGCGCGAAAGCGCACGAGCGGCACGGCGTCGCGAAAAGCGAGGGCACCCGCCGCAACGAGCGCCGTGTATTCGCCGAGGCTGTGTCCCGCGACGATCGACGGCGCGGGACCACCCGCCGCGCGCCAGGCCCGGTAAATCGCGTATGCCGCGGTGAGCATGACGGGCTGCGTGTTCGCGGTGAGGTTCAGCTCGTCTGCCGGACCTTCGGAAATCAACTTGCCGAGATCCTGCCCAAGCGCGTCGGACGCTTCCTGAAGCGTTTCACGGACGGCGGTATTTTCGGCGAACGCGCCGAGCATGCCGATCGATTGCGAGCCTTGCCCGGGAAAAACGAACGCGAATGTCATCTCTTCCTCGATTGCAGAACTTCTTATTCGGAAATCTATTGGGACATCGAGCGCCCGCGCTGCGCTCACGCAGGCGAGCCGCGCATGACAGCGCGCTTACGCAACTCCGGAGCGAGCGCTCGATAAGCCGGCGATTGCCGCCGATAACGACCGATCATCAATAGCGAATGACGGACGCACCCCACGTGAAGCCGCCGCCGACACCTTCGATCAGCACATGCTGGCCCCGCTTGATGCGCCCGTCGCGCACGGCGACATCGAGCGCAAGCGGAATCGACGCGGCCGACGTGTTGCCATGGTCGCCCACGGTGACGACCATGCGCTCCGCCGGCAGCCCCAGCTTGCGGCAGGTGCTTGTCATGATACGGATATTGGCTTGATGCGGAATTAGCCAATCGACCTGGCCGGGCGACAGATGCGCCTTGTCGAGCGCCTCCACGGCCACCTTCTCGAGCACGTTGACGGCGAGCTTGAAGACAGCCTGGCCATCCATATGAAGGAAAGCGCTGCCGGCCACGACGCCGCCCGCCACATGGCCCGGTGTGCAAAGAATGTCGGCATGACTGCCGTCGGCATGCAGCGCGCTCGCGAGCACGCCGGGCTCGTCGGAAGCCGAGAGAACGACCGCGCCGGCGCCGTCGCCGAACAGCACGCATGTGGTGCGGTCATCGAAATCGAGTATGCGCGAGAACGTTTCGGCGCCCACCACGAGCGCGGTCCGGTGCTGTCCGCTGCGAATGAGCGCATCGACGGTCGCCAGAGCGTAAGCGAACCCTGAACAGACGGCCTGCACATCGAACGCGGCGCCGTTGTTCTTGATCTCGAGTTTGTTCTGCAGCAGGCACGCTGCGCTCGGAAAGACGAAATCAGGCGTGGAAGTGGCGACGACGATCAGATCGATCGACTGTGGATCGACGCCTGCCGCCTCGATCGCCCGCTGCGAAGCGACGAGCGCAAGATCGCTCGTCGTCACGCCGGGATCGGCAAAGTGGCGGGCGTGAATGCCCGTGCGCGCGACGATCCACTCGTCACTCGTGTCGACACCGCGCTTGGCGAGGCGATCCGCCAGATCCTGATTCGTAATGCGGTTAGGCGGCAGATAGCTGCCCGTGCCAAGCACGCGGGAATAGATTTTTGATTGGACCATTATGCTTTCGAAGATACCGCAGCGTAGGGCTCGGCCGGGCGACGGCCGGCCGGACTGACGGAGCCGGCGCCGCCTGAGGCGCGCGCGGCCTGCTCGAGCGGATAGGCATTTTCCTCCATCGCCCGCGCGAGGCGCTCGAGGACGCCATTTTTGACGGCATCATACCCGCGTTTGATGGCCCACTCAAACGCGTAGGCGTCCGCAGAGCCGTGGCTCTTGATGACGAGGCCGCGCAGGCCGAGCAGCGCCGCGCCGTTGTACTGGCGGTGGTCGACGCGCTTCTTGAAGCGCATGAGGACCGGCAGCGCCAAAAGCGCCATCAGCTTCGTGAGGGGGGAACGCCCGAACTCTTCGCGAATGATCTCGGACAGCATCTGCGCGAGGCCCTCCGACGTCTTCAGCGCGACATTGCCGACGAAGCCGTCGCACACGATGACGTCCGCCGTGCCCTTGTAGATGTCGTTGCCTTCGACGTTGCCACGAAAGTTGAGCGTACTGGCGCGCAGAAGCTCGCCCGCGCGCTTGATCGTGTCGTTGCCCTTGATGACTTCTTCACCGATGTTGAGCAGACCGATGGTCGGCCGGTCCTTGCCTTCGAGCGCGGAAACGAGCGCATGGCCCATCTCGGCAAACTGAAGCAGGTGCTGCGGCTCGCAATCGACGTTGGCGCCGAGGTCGAGCATCATCGTGTAGCCGCGCGGATTCGGCAGCGCGGAGGCGATTGCGGGGCGCTCGATGCCGGGAAGCGTCTTCAGCACATAGCGCGAAACCGCCATCAGCGCGCCCGTGTTGCCGGCAGAAATGCAAGCCTGCGCCGACTCGTCCTTGACGAGGCCGAGCGCGACGCGCATCGACGAATCCTTCTTTCTGCGCAATGCGACTTCGACGGGATCGTCCATCGCGACGACTTCCGATGCCGGCACGATGTTGAGCGCCGGCAAGTCCAGCGCCTTCGCTTTCTTCAGTTGAGCTCGAATCGGCGCTTCGAGACCGACCAGCACGAGTTCCGCATCGGGATGCGAGCGTACGAAGCTGACTGCCGCGGGAACCGTCACGGACGGCCCGTGGTCGCCTCCCATGCAGTCTATCGTGAGCTTAGTGATCATGAACTGCGACGAATTTCAGGCATAAAAAAGCGGCAATCGAATGCCGCCTTTTCGTCGAGTACCCCGAGAGTACTTCCTCATGGAGCGCACCCCAAAGGGTGCTCCCTTCGGGAGCCAGGGAACCTTCAAGCAAGCTGCCACGCATGCCGCTCGCCGCGCAGGCCACGGCCGGGCTCGGCAAGCATCGCAAGAACGCGATCAGTCTCAGTCGTTCTTCGTCTTGACGACTTTCTTGCCGCGGTAGTAGCCATTCGGGCTGACGTGATGGCGCAGATGCACCTCGCCCGTGCTCGGTTCGACAGCGAGCGGCGCTGCCGTCAGGAAATCGTGCGAGCGGTGCATGCCGCGCTTCGACGGCGACTTCTTGTTTTGCTGGACTGCCATGATAACTCCTAAAAATTTTGGGGATTCTAACACAGCCCGATCGGCGGAACGCCATGACCAAACGGCCATTGGCACCGCGCGGCTTCGCGCTGCCGTTCACTCGTCGAGCGGCTTTTCAGTGCTTTTTGCCGCCGCCATCGTTGCCGCCCGCGCCGCGCTTCAGCGCTTCTAGCGCCGCGAACGGGTTTGGCTTGCCCGACTCGCCGGACTCGCCGTTTTCACCTTCGTCGGCCGCCTCGTCCTGATCCTCGCCGTCGTCCTCGTCCTCGTCCTCGTCGCGGCCTGCGACACCCGAAGCGAGGCTCTCGTGCACCTGCGGACAAACGTCGTGCTTCGGCACGAGCGGCAAGGAAAGCAGCAGTTCCTCCTCGATCAGATCGATGAGATCGAATTGGCGCGAGCCGACGATGACATCGAGCTCATCGTCGTCGAGCGGGTATGCGTCGGCCTCCTCTTCCGTCTGCACGAGCCGGTAGGTGGCGTCGACATCGAACCGCTGCTCGTACGCCGTCAGACAGCGCTGACATTCGAGCCATACCGAGCCGTGCACCGCGAGCCGCAAATAAGGCTGCGCCGCCTCGCTGCCGTCGTCCTGCAGCTCCGGCTGCGTCGAACCTTCCGCCTGCCAGGTGAACGAGGTGTCGCGCTCTGGCGCCTCGGCCGGGACTTCGTTTAACATGCGCGGCAACTGCGTGACGCGCACCGAGCCCGCGGCCTGACGCGCGCTGTGTGCGAATTCGAAGACGTCGAGCCCGTGCGGATCGATGGAACCGGCGGACTTGCCTGGATGTCGACTCATGGGCTCCTCCTTTCCTCGGCTCTTGCGCCTCTTGCTCTCCGCCGGCGCCCAACGGGGCGGGCTTCCGATTGGCTCCCCGGGTTCGAAACGGCAAACCATGGGAAACGTGAGAGGATAGCTGTTTTACCGTTTGAAGTCAAGCACTTAAGACCTCATCCAGAACAGCGCAAAGTGCCCGGCGCAAGTGGACGCTCGCCGCTTCGATTCCAGCCGCCTACAATCCCGACGCCCACGAATTCGATCGATATCGTCATGCCGACTTCCGCCGACCGCCCGCCGCCGCGCCTCATTCTCGCCTCCAGCTCGCCGTACCGCCGCGCGCTGCTCGAACGGCTATGCATTCCATTCGATGTCGTCGTGCCCTCGGTCGACGAAACGCCGCATCCGGGCGAAGCCCCAGCGGCGACGGCGCTGCGACTCGCCGAGGCCAAGGCCCGGGCCGTCGCCGCCCGCACCCAGGAAGACGAGCCCGGCCGGCCGCAACGCTCGGCGCCGGCGCTCATCATCGGCTCGGACCAGGTCGCCACGCTCGACGGACGCCAGATCGGCAAGCCCGGCACGCACGAGAAGGCGCTTGCGCAGTTGCAGGCGATGCGCGGACGCGTCGTCGAGTTCCATAGCGCGCTTTGCCTCTTCGACAGCGCCCGCAACACCGCCCAAACCGAAGATGTCGTCACGCGCGTGCGTTTTCGCGATCTTCCCGATGCCGCGCTCGACGCCTACCTGCGCGCGGAGACGCCCTACGATGTGGCAGGCAGCGCGAAGGCCGAAGGTCTCGGCATCGCGCTCGTCGATGCAATCGACTCGGACGATCCGACGGCGCTCATCGGGCTGCCGCTGATCGCGCTAACGCGCATGCTTTTCAGTGCGGGCTACGCGCTCTTTGGAGCTGCTCGATGAACCAGCCCCCACGCTCGCTTCGTTCGCTGCCTCCCGAGGGGGCGCCCAGTACGCTTGGGAGCGGCACGCTCTACCTCATTCCAAACGCGCTCGGCGACGGCGACGGCGATGCGCTCGCCGCCGTGCTGCCCGCGAGCGTGCTCGCGCGGGCAGCGACGCTCGCCTACTTCATCGGCGAGAACGCCAAATCGACACGCGCATTCCTGAAAAGGGTCGGCCCTACCCGGCCGATCCAGGAAATCGCGATCCGGGAATTGAACGTCAACACGCCGGCGGCTGACATCGATTCGCTGCTCGCGCCGGTGCTGGCCGGCACCGATGTCGGCCTCGTCTCGGAAGCCGGCTGTCCGGCCGTGGCCGATCCGGGCGCATTGCTCGTTCGACGCGCGCACGAGCGCGGCGTGAAGGTCGTGCCGCTCGTCGGACCGAGCTCGATCCTGCTCGCCTTGATGGCATCGGGGCTCAACGGCCAGCGCTTTGCGTTTCACGGCTATCTGCCCGTCGACGCGGCGGAGCGCGCGAAAAGGCTCCGCGAGCTCGAGCAGCACTCGCGCAAAGCCAAAGAAACGCAGATTTTCATCGAGACACCCTACCGCAATCGCGCGCTCCTCGATGCGCTATTGGCCGCACTAGCGCCCTCGACGCTTGTCGCCGTAGCCGTCGACCTCACGCTCGAGACGGAAACGATCGTGAGCCGGCCGGTATCGGCTTGGAAAAAGGATGCCGCCGCGGTTGATTTCCATAAGCGGCCCGCCATTTTCCTGATGCTCGCGAGCTGAATGTGGCGGCCGAGACGGACGGAACGGCTGCTCGGCAGCCGTTCGAGCGCCCAGTCCGTCGCTCAGTGCAGCTTGAGCCCGTCGAAGACGAGCGCCTTGACAGCGGCACTCCCCACCGCCGTGCCGAACTTGCGGGCGATCCGGTCGGAGAGGCTTTCCTTGATGGTGTAATCGACGATGCGCGGCGCCTTGATGACCTCGCGCGCGACGTAGCGTGTATCGCCGAAGCCGTCGGCGAGCCCGAGCTCGACGCTCTTCGCGCCGGTCCAGAAGAGGCCCGAGAAAATGTCGGGCGTCTCGTGCAGCCGCTTGCCGCGCCCCTCCCGCACGGCGGAGATGAACTGCTGATGGATCTCATCGAGCAACCGCTGCGCGTGCTGGTCCATCGCGGGCGTCTCGGGCGAGAAGGGATCGTAGTAGCCCTTGTTGACGCCCGACGTGTGCAAACGGCGCTGGATGCCGAGCTTGTCCATGAGCCCCGTGAAGCCGAAGCTGTCCATGAGCACGCCGATCGAGCCGACGATGCTGGCTTTGTTGACGTAGATCTTGTCGGCGGCCACGGCAATGTAGTAGCCGCCCGACGCGCACATGTCGCCCACGACGACATAAAGTGGCTTCGACGGATATCGGGCACGCAGCCGCCGGATTTCCGCATTGATCGTGCTGGCCTGCACGGGACTGCCGCCGGGACTGTCGATTTGCAGAATGACGCCGGCCGTATCGGCGTCCTCGAACGCGCGCCGCAATGCCGTGTCGATATCGTCCGCATTCGCATTCGTCTCGGCCGCGATTTCGCCGTCGAGCTTCACGAGCGCGGTATGCCGCCCCGCCGCCGACACCTTGTTGCCCGAGGCGTGGAAAACGCCGAACACGATCAGCAGCAAGACAACGAGGAAGGCGAAACGAAAGAAGATCCGCCAGCGGCGCGCGGCGCGCTGCTCGGCGATGGCGGCAAGCGCGACACGCTCGAGCGCGGCCCGCTCCCAGCTCGCCCCGCCGCCGGAAGAAGCGGAAGGCGGCGGGCGGAGGCCAAAGTCGTCGCGCGGTTCGGGATTCGGAATGTCGGACATGCGTCGATGGTTAGGGTATGAAAAAGACGTGAGAAACGCGGGCCGACTGCCTGCCGAACGTCAAGGGCCCGCCTATCGATTCGTGCACGGCACCGCTCTCAGCCCGCCGGGACCAGCACCTCGTCAGGCAACCAGAACACCGCGCGCCCCTCGGGCGCCTCGCGCTCCTCGACGGTGACCTGATGGAGCCTCGCGCCGCGGCAGGGCCCGCCGACGCATCGTCCGGTCTCCGGTTCGTAGATCGCGCCGTGCGTCGCGCACATCAAGTATAAGCCCGACGATTCGAAGAATTGGCCTTCGAGCCAATCCAGCTCCATCGGCACGTGTGCGCAGCGGTTCAAATACCCGTACACGCCGCCGCCGAAGCGGACGAAGAACACAACGGCGTCCTCGCCGCGGTGCTTTGCGGCGACACGCACGCCCGCCCCGCCGTCCATCAGCTCATCGGACGCACAAATGCGCACGCCCGCTTCCGTATTCGCCTCGCTCGCGCTCATGCATGCTCCCTAAGCCACGCCGCAAGCGCCGGCACGCTGTCGGCGACGAACTTCGGCTCGAGCGCGGCGAGCGCCTCTGCCCGGTGCGCGCCGTACGTCACGGCGACGCCGGCCGTTCCGGCATTCAGCGCCATCTGCAAATCGTGCGTCGTGTCACCGATCATGACTGTCCGCGCAAGGTCCTGGCCCAGCTCGCGCGAGAGTTCATGCAGCATCGCGGGATGCGGCTTCGAAAATGTCTCGTCGGCGCAGCGTGTGCCGTCGAAAAGGCACGTGAGGCGCGCTTCGTCGAGCGCGCGATTGAGGCCGACGCGGCTCTTGCCCGTCGCGACGGCGAGCAGGTACCCCACATCGCGCAGCTCTTCGAGCAACTCGCGTACCCCGCCGAAAAGCTCGGTCCGCGTGCCTTTGATCAGATAGTGATAACGGTAGCGCTCGGCAAGCCGCGGATAGTCGGCCGGATCGAGCGACGGCGCCGCGATCTCGAGCGCATCGCGCAAACCGAGCCCGATCACGTAGCTCGCGGCTTCGTCGGCCGGCACAGGCAGCCCGAGATCGCGGCAGGCAGCCTGGATGCTGCGCGTGATATGGGCCGTCGAATCCATGAGGGTGCCGTCCCAATCGAAGACGAGCAGGTCAAATTGCTTTCGGGCCATCGTGTTGCGCCTCGTCGCGCATTGCATTCAGTTGATCGAGAAAACGCCGGCAATCGTCGGGCAGGGGGGACTCGAAAGTCAACGGCTCTCCCGTGACCGGGTGCGTCAGGCGCAACCGGTGCGCGTGCAGGAACATCCGCTTGAATCCCGGGCGCGCGTCGGAGCGCGCGAGCGCCTTGTTGAGCGCGAAGTCGCCGTACTTGGCGTCGCCGACGATCGGCAGCCCCAGATGCGCGAGGTGGACGCGAATTTGGTGCGTGCGGCCCGTCTTCAGCTCCGCTTCGACGAGCGCATAGGCCGGCCAGCGCTCGACGAGGTTGAACACAGTATGCGACGGCAGGCCGTCGGGATCGACGCGCACGCGCCGCTCGCCCTCGCCGGTCAGGTACTTGTGAAGCGGCTCCTTGACGGCCCGCCGCCGGCCCCAGTCGGCCGGCCAGTCGCCGTGCGAACAGGCGTAGTAGCGCTTGTCGATACGGCTGTCGCGAATTTGCTCGTGCAGGCCGACGAGCGCCGCGCGCTTTTTCGCGAGCATCAGCACGCCCGACGTCTCACGATCGAGCCGGTGCACGAGCTCGAGGAACTTCCCGAGCGGCCGCGCCTCGCGCATCTGCTCGATGACGCCGAACGCGATCCCGCTGCCGCCGTGCACGGCGACGCCGGCCGGCTTGTCGATAACGAGGAGGTATTCGTCCTCGAACAGCACGTCGAACCGCGCAGGCGGCGCGGCAGGCGCGTCTTGGGCGCCGCGCTCGGCCAGTCGCACCGGCGGCACCCGAACGACGTCGCCCGAAACGAGCCGATATTTCGCATCGACACGCCCCTTGTTGACCCGCACTTCCCCGCTGCGCAGGATCCGGTAGATGTGGCTTTTCGGAACGCCCTTACAGACGCGCAACAAAAAATTATCGATCCGCTGCCCGGCGATACCTTCATCTACCTGTATCATCGAGACTTGGTCGGCTGCGACCAATTTCTGGGATATTTTGCCTAACTCATTCATTCTGAATATAATTTACCCGAGCAACTCACGGTGCCGGCGCGTTTCGCCGGGAAAGCCGGCGGGTTGTGCGGGGACAAAGCAGGAAGCCGTATTTTAGCTTCGTTGGCAGTACCCAAGGGCTGGTTGCTTGCCCTGTAATCGAGAAGCAACGAGTTGCACGCGCGGCATTCGCCGCGGCAAGGACGGCGCCCACAGGCGCGTTCGGTCGCGCCGGTGCCGACGGTAACGGAATTTTGGTAAAAAAGAATTCGTCCGGAGAGCTGCAAGCGTCGGGGCACACGTAGCCGGCGCCCGGGCTCCCCGATTGCGAAGACCACGGCGAGCGCCCATGAACGTACCGCGTCGAGCGGCGTTTTCGGCGACGTCAAAATTGGCGAGGCACCCGCGCGGCTATCGAGCGTCCCGGGCTTCAAGCCGCGTCCCTTCGACGCGGGATTCCCTGGCGCTTCGAGACGCGCAGCGTACGATGTGCGCCGCGGCATGGACGCCCGGCAGCGCAAAGCGCGCCTGTGCGACGCCGTTATTTGAAGCCGTGTTCGCATGCGCCCCGGCGGCTCGCGGCCTTATTTCCATCCGCGGCGAGCCCCTTCAAGGCAATTCTCCCCGCCATCTTTCCTGCTCCAGCGTGCTTGGCACAACAAAACAAAGACGCGGCGCGCCATCGCGAACGCTCGTCCGGCTCAGGCTTCAACTGACCGGCGGGCTCGTCGGCGAAGCCGCTCTGGAGCCGTTCAATGAAACGCATGCTGTTCAACGCGACGCAGCAGGAAGAACTGCGCGTCGCCATCGTCGATGGGCAGAAGCTCATCGATATCGACATCGAGACCGCCGGGCGCGAGCAGCGCAAGGGCAATATCTATAAAGGCGTCGTCACCCGCATCGAGCCGTCGCTCGAAGCCTGCTTCGTCAACTACGGCGAAGATCGTCACGGCTTCCTGCCGTTCAAGGAAGTCGCCCGCCAGTATTTCCGCGACGGCGTCGAAACGCGCTCGGCCCGCATTCAGGATGCGCTGCGCGAGGGCCAGGAGCTCATCGTCCAGGTCGAGAAAGAGGAGCGCGGCAACAAAGGCGCGGCCCTTACGACCTTTATCTCGCTCGCCGGGCGTTATCTGGTGCTGATGCCGAACAACCCGCGCGCGGGCGGCGTCTCGCGCCGCATCGAGGGCGAGGATCGGCAGGAACTGCGTGAAACCATGGCGCAGCTGCAGGTGCCCGACGGCATGAGCATGATAGCGCGCACGGCCGGCATCGGCCGAAGCGCCGAAGAGCTGCAATGGGACCTCAATTACCTGCTGCAGCTGTGGCGCGCGATCGAGGCTGCCTCGCAGAGCGGCCAGTCCGGCCAGCCGATGCTGATCTATCTGGAGTCGAGCCTCGTCATCCGCGCGATTCGCGACTATTTCCAGCCCGATATCGGCGAGATCCTGATAGATACGACCGAAATCCATGATCAGGCGCGAGCCTTCATGGATATCGTGATGCCCGACAATGTCGGCAAAGTGAAGCGCTATCACGACGATGTGCCGCTCTTCTCACGCTTTCAGATCGAGCACCAGATCGAGACGGCCTACTCGCGCACGGTACCGCTGCCGTCGGGAGGTGCGATCGTCATCGACCACACCGAGGCGCTCGTCGCCATCGACGTGAACTCGGCCCGCGCCACGAAGGGCGCCGACATCGAGGAAACGGCGACGCGCACGAACCTCGAAGCTGCCGATGAAGTCGCCCGCCAGTTGCGCCTGCGTGACCTCGGCGGCCTCATCGTCATCGACTTCATCGATATGGAGTCGACGAAAAGCCAGCGGGAAGTCGAGCAGCGCCTGAAGGATGCGTTGAAGCACGACCGCGCGCGCGTGCAGATGGGCAAGATCTCCCGTTTCGGCCTGATGGAGCTGTCGCGCCAGCGGCTGCGCCCCGCCCTCTCGGAAGGCAGCCACGTCACCTGTCCGCGCTGCAACGGCACCGGACATATCCGAGATACCGAATCGTCGGCGCTGCAAGTCCTGCGAATCATCCAGGAAGAGGCGATGAAGGAGAACACCGCGGCGATCCACTGCCAGGTGCCCGTCGAAGTCACCGCATTCTTGCTCAACGAAAAGCGTCAGGAAATCAACAAGATCGAGTCGCGCTTCAAGGTCAACGTCATCCTGATTCCGAACAAGCACCTCGACACGCCGCACTACAAGCTCGAGCGCCTGCGTCATGACGACGCGCGTCTCGACGAGCCGCGCGCGTCGTGGCGGATGGCGGAGGAAGCAGCACGCGAGCTCGAGTCCGAAACCGGCTACAGCAAGCGGTCCGAAGACGTCAAGCCGAAGCAGGAAGCGGCCGTCAAGGGCATCACCCCGGAGAAACCCGCTCCGAGCGCACCGGTCCGCCCGCAGGAAGCGCCTGTGGTCGGTACCGCGCAGGCCGTGGCGACGGCCCGCACCGGCGGCGGTTTCATCAACTGGCTCAAGGGCCTCTTCGGCGCACAGCCGGCCGCTCCCGCGCCGGCACCCGAACCGGTCCAGCCGGCGCGGCCCGCTCGTGAAGCCGCAACGGCGCGCGGCGCGGAACGCGCCGGTGATCGCAATCGCGGCAAGCGCGGGGGCGCAACCCGCGAAGCCGTGGCGCGCGGCGACGGTGTCGCCGGGCTGCGCCAGGCGCAGCAGCCGTCTCAGCGGCGCGAGCCACGCGAAGCGCGAGAAGGACGCGAGGGACGCGAGGGACGCGAGCCGCGCGAAGGACGGGAGCCGCGTGAAGGCCGCGACGGCCGGGAACGCGCGCTTGAGCGTGCCGAACGCGGTGAGCGTGCAGAACGTGGCGAGCGCGTCGAACGCGCCGAGGTGAACGAAGCCGCGCCGCGCGGTGAGCGCCAGGAGCGTGGCGAGCGCCGCGAGCGGGCCGAGCGCCCCGAACGCGGCGAACGCCGCAAGCCGCTGACGGAAATCGCGGAGGTGACGACCCGGCCCGAATCGCCGGCCGCCGAGGACGCGGTCGCGGCGAGCGTCGCGCAAGGCGTTCCTGCCCCCGACCAAGAAACGATGGGCGCGCGTGACGGCGAAGAGCGTCGCCGCCGTCGCCGCGGCCGCCGTGGCGGCCGCCGCGAGCGCGAGGAAGAGGCAGTCAATGTAACGCATGCGGCCGACGTTGCCGAGGCTGAAGGCACCGCTGCCGAAGTGCCGACTACCGGCATGCACGCCGCCACTGTCGATAACATGGTCGCTGAGCCGGCCCCCACGGCTCATCACGCTGCCGGCGCAGGCAGTGAAGCCACTGCGTCGGAACACGCGCCGCACAGCCTGAACCGGGCCGCCGCGCAGCATGCGGAACCTGGCGCGGGGGCGCAGCAGGCATTCGTAACACCAGTGCCGAGCGAGATGCCGATAGCCGCGCCCTTGCCGGAAAGCGCAGCGGCGGAACCGGCCGCGCAACCCTTCCGTTCTCCGATAGAGCAGACGGCCGTGACAGAACCCGTTGTGCCGGCGGCCCCTGCCGCTCCGGTGGAAGCGGGGTCGCAGTCGTCGCCCGCTGAGGCCACAGAAGTCCCGTCGGAATTCGCGCATGCACCCCAGGTGACAGAGCCGGCGCCCATTCCGGCCGTCGAGCCCGTATCGACGAGTGCCGCCGTAGCGCAGGCGGCCGAGAGCGCAGCACCGGCTGCGCCCAAGTCCGAGGAAACGGCCAACGTCCAAGCAGCCGATCTCGAGCGGACGCCTGCGCAAGCCGACTCGCCCGCGGCAGTCGAAACTGCGGCCCAGCATCAGCGGACTGGTCTGCCGAATGGCGTAGCGAAGGGGCTTTCGGTCGCCGAACTACAGCCGATGCTCGAGTCCGCAGGCCTGGTCTGGGTGAATACGGACGCGGAGAAGCTGAGGGCCGCGCAGGAAGCCGCCGCGCAGACCCCGGCACCGCTGCGCGTGCCCCGTGAACGCAAGCCGTTGCCGCCGGTCGATACGGCGCCGATGCAGCAAATCGAGACGCGCAAGGCGGAGTAAGCCACGCTTGTTGCCCTCGATCGCCGATCCGGCGATGCCAAAAGCCTGCCCTTCGGCAGGCTTTTGGCTTATTGGCGGTGTACACAAAGCTCGCTGGCCGCATAGGGCAGGAAACCCCTGCCCATCTCGGCCCCGCCCATTGGGCTAAAATGACCGTTTAGTCCTCTTTGGCCTCCCGATCATGTCCCGCCGTATCATTCCGGTCGCCGATATCAGCGCAGCAGCCCCCGATGTCGCCGGCGTTCCGATCGAGCCGCGTGGGATCGTGACCGACACATTCGCGAGGCCGATGCGCGATCTTCGCGTGTCGGTGACGGACCGCTGCAACTTCCGCTGCATCTACTGCATGCCGCGCGCCGTGTTCGACAAGGACTACCCGTTCCTGCCGCACGATGCCTTACTGACGTTCGAAGAGATCGAGCGGCTTGCACGCATTTTCGTGGCGCATGGCGTCGAGAAGATTCGTCTGACGGGCGGCGAGCCGCTGCTTCGCAAGAATCTCGAATGGCTGATCGAGCGCCTCGCCCGACTTTCGACAACCGACGGCCGGCCAGTCGACGTAACGCTCACGACGAACGGCTCGCTGCTAGCGCGCAAAGCGCGCCCGCTCAAGGATGCGGGCTTGACGCGGATCACCGTCAGCCTCGACGCCCTCGACGACGCCCTCTTCAAACGGATGAACGACGCCGATTTCTCGGCGGCGAGCGTGCTCGACGGCATTTCGGCCGCCAAGGCGGTTGGGCTCGAGCCGATCAAGGTCAATATGGTGGTCAAGCGCGGCACGAACGAAGGCGAGATCGTGCCGATGGCCCGCCATTTCAAAGGTTCGGGCGTCGTCGTGCGCTTCATCGAATACATGGACGTCGGCACGTCGAACGGCTGGAACATGGCGGAAGTGCTGCCCTCGGCCGACGTGATTGCGCGCATTGCCGAAGCTTTCCCGCTCGTGCCGCTCGAGCGGCATACGCCGGCTGAAACGGCGCAGCGCTGGGGCTATGCGGACGGCAGCGGCGAAATCGGTGTCATCTCGAGCGTCACGCGCGCGTTTTGCGGCACCTGCACGCGCGCAAGGCTTTCCACGGAAGGCAAGCTCTACCTTTGCCTGTTCGCGTCGTCGGGGCACGACCTGCGCGCACTATTGCGCAACGGCAAGTCCGATGCCGAAATCGCCACGGCTATTGCACGGATTTGGCAAGCGCGCGACGACCGCTACTCGCTGCTGCGCGGAAGGCAGACGGCGGACTCGCCCGCGGCGGCCGCACACCGTATCGAAATGTCGTACATCGGCGGATAACGAACGTCGCCATATGGAACGGTCCGCTCGGCACTCGCACATCACGGGGCTCATCCTCGCAGGTGGACGCGGCACGCGCATGGGCGGCCTCGATAAAGGGCTGCAGCTGTTTCACGGCGAGCCGCTCGCTTTGCATGTGGCAAGGCGGCTCGCGCCGCAAGTCGATGCCCTTTTCGTGAGCGCCAATCGTCATCTCGAACAGTACGCCACGCTCGGCGCGCCCTTCGACGCGCAGGTCGTGGCCGATGCAACGGGCGACTTCCCCGGCCCGCTCGCGGGCATGCTCGCGGGGCTACGGGCGGCGCGCACGGAGCTCGTTCTATGCGCACCCTGCGATACACCGAATCTGCCGCTCGACCTCGCGGACCAGTTGACCGACGCTCTTGCGGCGGCGCGTGCCGATATTGCGACGGTCGCCACGCGCGGCGCGAACGGACAGGCCACGCTGCATCCTGTCTTTGCGCTCGTGCGCACGGCGCTTGCCGACGACCTGGCGGCGACGCTTGCTCGCGGCGAGCGCAAAGTTCGCGCGTGGTACGCGCGCCACATGAACGTCGAAGTCGTCTTTCCCGACGAGCTTGCGTTTTACAATGCCAACTCTTTGCAGGAGCTCGCCGAGCTCGAGCGCGCCCTGCCGGTCTTTGGCGAATCGAGGCGCGAGCCCTGAACGAGAGCGCCGCCCGAAAAGCGACGCCCTTCAGGTGCACGCTCGTGACCCCTGCCTGACATCCCCCGCTATCTGACTATTTGGCGCGCGGTTTCCCCTGCGATGACAACGTCCGACAACATCTCCAGCTGCGTTTCCGAGCCTGACTCGCAAGCCTTGCCCGTCAGCGCGGCTCAGGCCATCGTGCGGCAATGGGCGGTGCCGATAACGACGATCGAGCGCGTCGCGCTGCGCGCCTCACTCGATCGCGTGCTCGCCGAAGACGTCGTATCGCCGATCGATGTCCCCGCGCACGATAACGCCGCGATGGACGGTTACGCGCTCGACGGAGTGATCCTCGACGAAGCCACGCCCGGATCCACCAAGGGGAATGGCGCGCAGAGTGGCGAAACGGTCGATGCCGACGGTGCTGTATCGGGTGCGGCGCCGCAATTGACGCTCGACGTGGCGGGCCAAGCCCTCGCCGGCCATCCGTTCGCGGGCAAGCTTGCAACGGGCCAATGCGTTCGAATCATGACGGGCGCGCCGATGCCGCCCGGTTGCGACACGGTCATACCCCAGGAGTGGGTCACGCTCAGTGGTGAGCGCATTGCGTTCGATCCGCGGCGCATTGAGCGCGGCGCCAATCGTCGGCGCGCCGGCGAAGACCTCACGCGCGGTCAGCCGGCGCTGCGCGCCGGGCGCATCATTCGTGCATCCGACGTCGGGCTGCTCGCATCGCTCGGGATCGCGGAGGTGCCTGTGCGCCGTCGTCTTCGCGTCGCCTTCTTTTCGACGGGCGACGAGTTGCGCTCGATCGGCGAGCCGCTGACGGCGGGCTCGGTCTACGACAGCAACCGATATACGATCGCCGCCATGCTTGCGCGGCTCGGCGTCGAAGCACTCGACCTCGGCGTCGTCCGTGACGAGCCCACCGCGCTTGAAGCGGCATTCCAGTCGGCGGCGCAAAGCGCCGACGTCGTGCTTAGCTCGGGCGGCGTATCGGTCGGAGAAGCCGACTTCACACGCCGCATGTTCGAAAAGCTCGGCGACGTTGCGTTCTGGCACCTCGCCATGCGGCCGGGCCGGCCACTCGCGTTCGGACGTCTCTGGCCGAATGGTGCGCGCGGAAGACAAGGCGGGGAACGGCCCGCGCTCTTTTTCGGATTGCCCGGCAATCCCGTGGCCGTGATGGCCACCTTCTATCAGATCGTCCGCGCAGCCTTGCTTTCGATGTCGGGCGCCGACGCCCCCGCGCCGCTGACACTGACTGCCGTCGCCACGGCCACGATGAAAAAGCGCGCGGGCCGGACCGAATACGTGCGCGGAATAGCTTCACGCGACAGCGATGGGGCGTGGCAAGTCGCGCCGACGCGCACACAAAGCTCTGGCGCTTTGAGCTCGATGAGCGAAGCGAACTGCTTCATCGTCCTGGCGCATGAGCGAGGCAATGTAACCGCGGGCGAACGCGTCGACATCATGCCCTTCGAAGGGCTTATCTAATCATGATTAACGAATCGAGCCAGACCGTCTCTTACCGGGGCCTCCGCCATATGAAAAAACAAATCTCGTCGATCGCACCAGGTCAGACCGCGAAAGCGCTGATCCTCGTCTACCTGACGTTCAGCGTGCCCATCGTCTTGCTCGGAATGCTCGTTGCATTCATCAAATACGGATCGGTCGAGTTGAGCACGATCTTCAGCGCACTGCTGCTCAACGCAATTCTCGGCTTCGTCCTGCTCTGGATCGCATGCCACGCGTACAACTGGGTCGCCTCGCGCTTCGGCGGCATCGAGATCGTTCTGTCGGACGCGCCAGAGGAAGCCTGATGAAGAACGATGGCCCTCACGCTGACCATCGCTCGCTGCCCGCTCCCCCAGGGGCTCAGACTGCCCTTGGGGCGGCCCGGCGGGAGGCCTGGACCATCCGAGCGGCTGAGCCGGCCGATGTACTTTCTATGCTCGCGCTCATGCGCGAGTTGGCCGAATTCGAGAAGCTGACGCACCTGTTCGTTGCCACCGAGGAGAGCCTCGCGGAAGCGCTGTTCGGTGCGCGCCCCGCGGTCGAGGCGCTCGTCGCCGAGCACG
>CAYPWK010000068.1:0-17878 GCA_964414365.1 uncultured Burkholderia sp. | reverse complement strand
GCCGTCGGCGCAGGAGTATTTCAAGAGCTGGGGGCTGACACCGAGCGCCTCGCGCGCGCGAAGCCCGACGCCATTGTGATGCACCCGGGGCCGATGAATCGCGGCGTCGAAATCGATTCGCAGGTGGCCGACGGCCCGCAATCGGTGATCCTCAATCAGGTGACGTTCGGAATCGCGGTGCGCATGGCCGTGATGAGCATCGTGGCCGGCAACAACGACTGAAGCGAAGATCGGCATACCGAGAATCTGAAGGGAATAAGCAGCGCATGAAGATTCATATCCAAGGCGGCACCATCATCGATCCCGCGGCCGGCACCGAGCGGAAAGCGGACGTTTTCATCGCGGACGGCAAGATCGTCGGCAACGGCGTGGCGCCGGCCGACTTCCAAGCGACGAGGACGATCGATGCGAACGGACTGTACGTGGCGCCCGGTTTCGTCGATCTCTCGGCTCGCCTTCGCGAGCCCGGCTACGAACACAAGGCAACGCTCGAATCTGAAACGGCCGCGGCCCTCGCCGGCGGAGTGACCAGCCTCGTTTGCCCGCCCGATACGGATCCCGTGCTCGACGAGCCAGGCCTTGTCGAAATGCTTAGGTTTCGCGCGCGCAAGCTCGATCGCGCACACGTGTATCCGCTGGGGGCGCTGACGGTCGGACTCAAAGGCCAGGTCATCACCGAGATGGTCGCACTGACCGAGGCCGGCTGCGTGGGGTTCTCGCAGGCGGACGTGCCGATCGTCGACACGCAGGTGCTCTTGCGCGCGCTTCAATATGCGAGCACATACGGCTATACCGCATGGCTGCGGCCCTTGGATGCCTATCTCGCCAAGGGCGGTGTTGCCGCGAGCGGTGCTGTCGCGTCGCGCCTCGGCTTGTCCGGCGTGCCGGTGGCGGCCGAGACCATCGCCCTGCATACGATCTTCGAGTTGATGCGCGTAACCGGTGCGCGCGTGCATCTCCCGCATCTGTCGTCGGCCGCGGGCATTGCGCTCGTGCGCGAAGCGAAGGCCGAGGGGTTGCCCGTGACCTGCGACGTATCGGCGAACCATATCCATCTGATTGACGTCGACATCGGTTACTTCGACGCGCAGTTCCGGCTCGATCCGCCATTGCGCTCGCAGCGCGACCGCGAAGCGATTCGCGCGGGCCTCGCGGATGGCACGATCGACGCAATATGTTCGGCGCATACGCCCGTCGACGACGACGAGAAGCTGCTGCCGTTCGCCGAGGCGACGCCGGGCGCGACAGGGCTCGAGTTGCTGCTATCGTTGACGGTGAAATGGGCCGAAGAGGCGCGCGTGCCGCTTGCGAAGGCGTTGAACCGCATCACCGTTTCGCCGGCCGATGTCTTGAAGCTGCCGGCCGGGCGCATCGACGTCGGGGCGACGGCCGACGTTTGTGTCTTCGACGCAACTGGGCACTGGCGAGTCGAGCCTCGCTCGCTGAAGAGCCAGGGGCATAACACCCCATTCCTCGGCTACGAGTTGCCGGCGCGTGTGCGTGCGACCGTCGTCGCGGGACGTGTCGCATTCGAGCGGAGTTGAGTTCGGCGTATCGAGACCTGCAAGACGAGACAAGAAGGAAGAAACGATGAAGGTAGAGTTCGCCAAGGTTCGGCTCGTCGTGCATTTGCTGCATGGCATGTGGGTGGTTGCCACGCGTTTTTCGCGTGCATCGGAAGCGTACAAGGCCGCGCGAATCCGCTCGTGGTCGCTAAAGCTCTTGCGCTTGTCGGGCATGCGGCTCGTCGTTCATGGCGATGAGCGGAGGCTCGATCGCGGTGCGCTCGTCGTCGGCAATCACATATCGTGGATCGATATCTACGTGATCAACGCATGGCGGCCCACGCCCTTCGTCTCGAAGGCCGAGGTGCGTGATTGGCCGATCGTCGGCTGGCTCGCGTACCGGCTCGGCACGGTGTTTCTTCAACGCGAGAAGCGCAAGGACGCACTTCGGACCATGCACGAAATGGCCACGCGCCTTCAGTCGGGCGAAGTGATGTGCGTGTTTCCCGAGGGCACGACCTCCGATGGACTGACGCTGCTGCCGTTTCACGCCAACCTGTTCCAGGCTGCCGTCTCAGCCGGGTGCCCGGTGCAGCCGATCTGCTTGCTTTACGAAGATGCGCAAGGTCGGCAGACGACGGCGCCTGCTTACATCGGCGAAATGTCGCTCGGTGAATCGCTCGATGCGACATTGAGCGGCGGACCGATCACGGCGCATTTGTTCGTGGGCGAGCCGATCATGCCTACGGCGGACCGGCGCGTGCTCGCGGCCGAAGCGCGCGATGCCGTGGCATGTGCGCTCACGCAGATGCAGGCGCAGTGGCCGCCGCCCGCTGGGGCCGAGGCGCGGTACGAACTGATGGCAGATGAAGGGCGGCCTGCCGAGGCCGGCGGAGCGGGCGGCGCGTGAGAGCCAGTTGGCTGCTATTCGGGGGTGAATTTGATCGCCCGTCTGATCGACTCATCGCCGGAGCGCCCGGCGGTTAACGCTCGAAGTGCCGCCGTTCGATATGGTTTCCGATAAACGTGATGAGCTTTGCTACGGAATCGGCGATCGTCGAGCGCGACGTATCGATCTTCAGATCGGGCGAAGACGGCGCTTCATAGGGCGCTGATATGCCCGTGAATTCCGAGATCGCGCCCTTGCGCGCTTTGGCATAGAGACCCTTCGGGTCGCGCGATTCGCAAATGTCGAGACTGCTGTCGACGTGAACCTCGAAGAAGCGGTCGCCCACAATCTTTCTTGCAAGTGCTCGATGCGCTGCCATCGGCGAGATCAGCGAGCAAACGACGACGAAGCCCGCTCGCTTGAACAGCGTCGCGACTTCCGCTGTGCGACGGATGTTTTCAAGGCGGTCGCTATCGCTGAATCCCAATCCTGAATTGAGTCCCGTGCGCAGGACATCGCCGTCGAGAACCTGCACCAAGCATCGATCCGCTTCAAGCCGCTCTTTCAGCGCGTTCGCGATCGTCGACTTGCCCGCGCCGGAGAGTCCCGTCATCCAGAGCACGCCGCCATAGCTTACGGCCGCCGTGCCAGTGCGGTTGCGGGTCCAAACGCGCGTTTGTCCTGCGCCGTTTTCAATGGCGCCGGTTCCGGATCTCAAGCCGTCAAGGGTTCGCAAAATCGTTCCTGCCGATGAAGAGCAATACCGTAATTGTAGAAAGGTTAAGGGTCCCCCCAACCGCGCGGAATATTACGCAATATTTCGCCCGGAAAGATGAAAGTTCTGTACGTTCGCGCCCGCTGCGCGTCCGGTCACGAATCCGATCGGCGCCGCCCGCGTTCGCCGGTGCTGGGACCGCATCCTCCGCAGTCCACCTGAACGAGCGTCCGCTCGGCTGGGTTCGCGGCCAGACGGACTGCCGACAGTCGATTGCCCCAGACGCATCCCGAATCGAGGCCGATGACGTTGTCGCGCATCATGAGGCCGAGCGCCGCCCAGTGGCCGAAGACGACGGTGACATTCGCCGTTTGGCGGCCCGGGACGTCGAACCAGGGCACGTACCCGGGTGGCGCCGTGCCGGGGCCGCCGTTCGCGGCGAAATCCATCTGCCCGTCGGCGGAACAAAAGCGAATGCGGGTCAGTGCGTTGAATGCCACTCGCAATCGCTCCTTTCGTTTCAGGTTGGGGCTCCAAGCGGATGGCTCGTTGCCGTAGAGGTCGGCTAGGGTATCGGCCCAGTTGGGGCCGCGCAACGCGCGCTGCAGTTCGTCGGCCAACTCGAGCGTCAGTGCGGCGTCCCATTGCGGCAAAACGCCTGCATGAACGAGCAACATGCCGTGCTCGAAGTGGGCCAAAGGGCGGTTGCGCAGCCAGTCGAGCAGTTCGGGCGCGTCCGGCGCGGCCAGGATGTCGCTGAGCGTATCGCCCGTTTTTGTGCGCCTCACGCCGGCCGAGACGGCGAGCAGATGCAGATCGTGGTTGCCGAGCACGACGGTCGCGCGCGAGCCGAAACCCGCCACTTCGCGTAGCGTGGCCAGCGAGTCGGGGCCCCGGTTGATGAGGTCGCCGGCGAACCAGAGCGGCGTGTCAGCGCCGGCGGGCAGTTGCCCGAGGAGACGCATGAACGGCTCGTGGCAGCCTTGGAGGTCGCCGAAGGCGAAGGGGGCGGGCGGACCGGCGGACGGATCGACGGACGAAGAGGTGCGCGAGAGTGAAGTCATGTGCGAAAGGGCGCGGGGCCGCGTTCAATCGTTTTGTTAGTATTTGCGGCACGTATAATTACGTGTTTATCGAATGGACTAGCAAGCGCGGCTTCGGCGAAGCCGGGCCGGAAGCCGGCGTACTGTCAAACGGCTGCTTTCGGTGAGGGATTGTACGTAAAGTTTCGCTGCGGCGTTGCTGGCCGAGCATTTCAAGGGAATTGAATGATCCTCGTAACGGGCGGTGCAGGCTTTATCGGAGCGAATTTCGTTCTCGACTGGTTGCGTCTTTCCGATGAGCCTGTATTGAACCTCGACAAATTGACCTATGCGGGGAACCTCCGGACACTAAGCTCAGTGGAGCAGAACCCGCGTCACGTATTCGTACGCGGAGACATCTGCGACGCCGCGCTCGTCGACGGATTGCTTGCCGAGCACAAGCCACGAGCCGTCGTGCATTTTGCGGCGGAAAGCCATGTGGATCGTTCTATCCATGGTCCCGCCGATTTCGTCCAGACGAACGTGGTCGGGACGTTCACGCTGCTCGAAGCTGTGCGCCGATACTGGAGCGGGCTCGATGAGCCGGCGCGCGCCGCATTCCGTTTCCTGCATATTTCGACGGACGAGGTGTTCGGTTCACTGTCGCCCACGGATCCTCAGTTCTCCGAAACAACGCCCTATGCGCCGAACAGCCCCTACTCGGCGACGAAAGCGGGCTCCGATCACCTCGTGCGCGCGTACCATCACACGTATGGAATTCCGACGCTCACCACGAACTGCTCGAATAACTACGGCCCTTACCAGTTCCCCGAGAAGCTGATTCCGCTCATCATCGCCAATGCGATCGCCGGCAAGCCGCTGCCGGTGTACGGCGATGGTCGGAACGTGCGCGATTGGCTTTACGTCGGCGATCATTGCGCCGCGGTGCGCGTCGTTCTCGCCGAGGGCGTGCCGGGCGAGACTTACAACGTCGGCGGATGGAACGAGAAGGCCAACATCGAGGTCGTGCAGACGTTATGCGATCTGCTCGACGAAGCGCGGCCCAAGGCGGGCGGCGGTTCATACCGTGAGCAAATCGCCTTCGTCAAGGATCGGCCGGGACACGATCGGCGTTACGCGATCGATGCGCGTAAGCTCGAGCGCGAACTCGGATGGAAGCCGGCAGAGACGTTCGAGACAGGGCTCTCGAAAACCGTGCGCTGGTACCTGGACAACGAGGCATGGGTTACAGAAGTCGCAACGGGCGAATATCGGAAGTGGGTAGAAACGAACTATGCCGGCCGCGCGTAATACGGACGATCTGGCCACATCGTCAGATCATCTGATCCGAGGGGGGAACTCATGACACGCAAGGGCATTATCCTGGCAGGCGGCTCGGGCACGCGGCTTTATCCGATCACGCACGCTGTGTCGAAGCAGCTGCTGCCCGTCTACGACAAGCCGATGATCTACTACCCGCTTTCCACGCTGATGGTCTCGGGGATTCGCGATGTCCTGATCATATCCACGCCTCAGGACACGCCGCGTTTCACGGCGATGCTCGGCGACGGCAGCCAGTGGGGCATGAACCTGCAGTATGCGGTGCAGCCCTCGCCCGACGGCCTCGCGCAGGCATTCGTCATCGGCAAGGACTTTATTGGCGGACGCCCGTCGACGCTGATACTCGGCGACAACATTTTTTACGGCCACGATCTCGTGGCCCAGCTCGAGCGAGCCAGCGCGCGAGAGACGGGGGCAACCGTGTTTGCCTACCACGTCAACGATCCCGAGCGTTATGGCGTCGTGGAGTTCGATGCCGAGTTCCGGGCCATCTCCATCGAGGAAAAGCCGGCGCGGCCGCGCTCGAGCTATGCGGTGACCGGGCTTTACTTCTACGACGAGCGCGTATGCGACATTGCGGCCGATATCAAACCTTCGGCGCGCGGCGAGCTCGAGATAACGGACGTCAATTCGCGCTACCTTGCCGACGGCGCGCTCAACGTCGAGATCATGGGACGCGGTTATGCCTGGCTCGATACCGGCACGCACGATTCTTTGATCGAAGCATCGGCATTCATCGCGACGTTGCAAAAGCGCCAGGGCCTGATGGTGGCGTGTCCCGAGGAGATCGCTTACCGCCGCAACTGGATCGATGCCGAGCAACTGCGCCGCCTGGCGCAGCCCCTCAACAAGAGCCACTACGGCGCCTACCTGACGAGCCTTCTCTCCGGTCAAATCGCATGAGCATTCAAGTTGCATCGACATCGCTTGACGGCGTCAAGGTCATCGAGCCGAAGGTATTCGGTGACGCACGCGGATTTTTTTTCGAGAGCTTCAATGCGCGGAATTTCGCCGAGCATGTCGAGCATGGCGTCGAATTTGTGCAGGACAACCACTCGCGTTCGGCCAGGGGGGTTCTGCGGGGGCTCCATTATCAGATCGAGCATGCGCAGGGCAAGCTCGTGCGCGTGGTGGAGGGGACTGTTTTCGATGTCGCTGTCGATCTGCGGCGCAGCTCGCCGACGTTCGGCAAGTGGGAGGGATTCGTTCTCTCAAGCGACAACTACCGGCAACTGTGGATTCCGGCTGGGTTCGCGCATGGCTTCGTCGTGCTGTCCGACACAGCGCAGTTTCTCTATAAGACCACCGACTACTGGTATCCCGAGTTCGAACGCTGTCTTCTCTGGAACGATCCGCAAGTCGCGATCGAATGGCCCATCGACTTCGAGCCTGTGCTGGCGGCGAAGGACGCTGCCGGAAAGCGGCTGCGCGATGCCGAGCTGTTCGCATAACGGCGACGGATTGCATCGACCCGCCGTTTCGTCGCCGACAGCGGCGGGCGGATACTTGTATTCGCTAAGTTAATATTCGTCTGCGTTCCGGCTGCGGAGGCCGGACGAGCGCCCGTCGTCACGCCCGTTCCCTCGGGCTGACCGGGATTGAATGAATGAGTTTTCGACATAAGATGATTGCTGATTTGGCCCCTTCCTCCCGACCGAGTCCTCGGCGCGCCTTGGTTACCGGCGTTCGGGGATTTACGGGCGCGTACGTGCGCGATGAATTGAAGCGCGCCGGCTATGAAGTGCACGGCACCGTGGCACGCGCCGGCACCAACGGCCTGGAGGAGAACGAGCACGTGCTCGACATTACCTCGGTGCACGAATGCAGGCGCATCATCGGGGTGGTGAGGCCGACGCATATCGTGCATCTGGCCGCGATCAGCTTTGTGGCGCATGACGAGGCGCTCGACATGTATCGCGTCAACGTGCTGGGCACGTTGAACCTGCTTCAGGCCTGCATCGACGTGGGCTGCCATCCCCAGAAGATACTGATTGCGAGCAGCGCGAACGTGTATGGGAACGCGGCGGGCGTGATTGACGAAAGCGTGCCTCCGGCCCCGGTCAATCACTATGCCGCGAGCAAGCTCGCCATGGAGCATCTCGCGAAGACGTGGTCGGACCGTTTGCCGATCGTTATCACGAGGCCGTTCAACTATACGGGGCGCGGGCAGGAAAGCCGATTTCTTGTGCCGAAGATCGTGTCGCACTTCACACAGGGGCGGCCTTTCATCGAACTCGGCAACCTCGACGTCGCGCGCGATTTTTCTGATGTTCGCATGGTGGCGAAGGCCTATCGCGCGCTACTCGAATCGCCGGCCGCTGGTGAGATCGTCAATGTCTGCAGCGAGCATCCGCATACGCTGCACGAAGTGGTGGATCTCGTTCGGGAGGCTTCGGGGCACGAACTGGAAATTCGCGTCAATCGCGCCTTCGTGCGCGACAACGAGGTGAAGGTGCTTGTCGGGTCGGCCGCCAAGCTGAGGCAACTGGCGCCGACGGTCGAGCCTATTGACTTCGCCGAGACGATTCGGTGGATGGTGCAGCGGGCGGATAGGCACTGATCATTGCTTGTTGCGACGGTAATTTTTCCCGGAGCAAGTTTGCGTAAGAAAAAACTGCTTTTTGGCCCTTGTATCATATTGTTAGCCCGTTTTGGGCTCGTCGGCCGTCCTTCTATAATTCGGTGTCCTAACGTTTCCGCTGTCCGAGCGGCGGTGGCGGCGACATGGACGCCACGTATTTACGGGTGCATGACTCGATGCCTGAATTAAGCGAACGGCCTATTCTGGTGACGGGCGCCTCCGGCCAAGTAGGCTTCGAGCTAGTGCGCAGTCTGCAAGGCCTCGGCCGTGTCATCGCGCCGGATCGGGGCACACTCGATCTGGCCGACGGAAGTCGTCTTGCTGCTGTCGTTCGGGACATTGCACCGGCGATCATCATTAATCCCGCTGCTTATACGGCGGTGGACCAAGCCGAAACGAATGCGGATGCTGCGATGCGCATCAACGGGGCCGCTCCCGGAGTGCTTGCCGCCGAGGCTCGGCGGCTTGGGGTGCCGCTGATTCACTATTCGACGGATTACGTATTTGACGGCGCTAAGGACGCGCCTTATGAGGAAGGCGATTGCGTCGGGCCGTTGAACGTATACGGGGCGAGCAAGTTGGCCGGGGAGCGGGCTGTCGCGGAAGCTGACGGCGCGTACCTCGTGCTTCGCACGAGCTGGGTGTATAGCGCACGTGGTCGGAACTTCGTTCGTACGATGCTCCGGCTCGCCGCGGAGCACGCGGAATTGAAGGTTGTTGCTGACCAGATCGGCGCGCCGACTTGGTCGCGAACGATTGCGGAGGTGACTGCGCATATCGTCGCGCAGTCGATTGGAATGTCCGATGATGCGCGCGCCGACTGGTGGGCGACGCGTTCGGGTACATACCATTTGACTGCGGATGGTCAAACGTCGTGGGCCGGGTTCGCCGAGGCAATCTTCGATCTGGCGCCTGCCGGCAAGCGACCCAACGTCGTGCCGATCAGCTCAGCCGAGTACGCGACGCCGGCGCGGCGACCCGCCAATTCACGTCTCTCGAACGCCAAGCTGGCAGCGATGTTCGGGGTCCGGCCGCCGCCGTGGCGCGAGGCGCTGGCCCTCTGCCTTGCGAGTACATAGCTGTCGCTATTTTTACAACGCAGACCCACGCGCCAAGGGCGCAAGGTGTTCAGGGCATGGCCGGTAGGCTAGAATGCTGGTCTTGCCGGAGGACGGTTTGCTTACAGCAGATTACTGCTCGGCTCCTCCCGCAGGTCCCACGCTGATCATTCTCGGAGCGGAAAGAGGGCCGCGCTGAGCGACCGACTTTATCCGTTCCACATACAAAAGACGAAGAGGGAGTTTGTGAGCTTGATACCCATCATCCTGTGCGGGGGCGTCGGATCGCGCCTGTGGCCGGTGTCGCGGGAATTACACCCGAAACCTTTCATTCGCCTTGCGGATGGGCGCAGCTTGCTGCAAAAAGCTTTTCTTCGTGCAGCGTGCTTACCCGAGGTTAAGGAAATCCTTACCGTAACAAATCGGGAATTATTCTTCAAAGCAGAGGACGAGTTTCGGGAAATTAATACCGACCAAATCGGCACCTCATTTATTTGTGAGCCATTCGGTCGAAATACGGCGCCCGCTATTGCGGCGGCCGTCAATCGCGTTGCCGAGACGGCGGGCCCCGACACGCTTATGCTGGTGTTGGCGGCCGACCATCTCGTCGTCGACGAAGCCGCGTTCGCAAAAGCAGTGGATGAGGCGGTAAAACTGGCGGCGGGCGGGAAGATCGTCACTTTCGGCGTGCGCCCCGATGCGCCGGAGACGGGCTACGGTTATATCGAAGCCGATGGCAACGCAGTCATTCGTTTTATCGAGAAACCTGCATTGGAAAAGGCGCGGGAGTACGTCGCCTCAGAAGGGTTTTACTGGAATTCGGGCATGTTTTGCTTTACGGCCGCTGCGATGTTGCGTGAGATGAAGCAGCATTGCCCGGAGATTTTGGACGCCGTTACGGCATGCATGGTCGAATCCCGTATAGCGAGCGGCGCCGGATGGACCCAGGTTCAGCTGGACCCGAAGACGTTCGGCGCGGTCCCGGAAGATTCCATCGACTACGCGGTCATGGAAAAGTCGAAGAACGTGGCCGTGGTTCCGTGCAGCATCGGCTGGAGCGATATCGGTTCCTGGACGGCCGTCAGCGAGCTCTCGAAGCCGGACAGTCACGGCAATCGCATCGAGGGCGAAGCGCTGCTGCATGACGTCGACAATTGCTATTTGATGAGCCACGACAGGATCATCGGCGCCGTGGGCGTCGAGAACCTCATCGTCATCGATACGCCGGACGCCTTGCTCGTCGCGAACCGCGAGCGAGCGCAGGAAGTGCGGCACATCTACGCGCAGCTGAAGGCGCGCGGTCACGAGGCACACAAGCTGCACCGCACGGTTCACCGGCCATGGGGCACTTACACCGTCCTCGAAGAAGCACCGGGCTTCAAGATCAAGCGCATCGAAGTAAAGCCGGGCGCGAGTTTGAGCCTTCAGATGCACCATCACCGCAGCGAACATTGGATCGTCGTGAGTGGAATGGCTAAGGTGGTCAATGGTGAGCGCGAGTTTTTCGTCGCGAGGAATGAATCTACCTATATTCCCGCGGGGCACAGACATCGCCTCGAGAATCCCGGCGTCGTCGACCTCGTGATGATCGAGGTGCAAAGCGGCGAGTACCTCGGCGAAGACGACATCGTCAGGTTCCAGGACGTTTACGGGCGCACCTGATATGGACGTAGCAGTAATCGAACGTAAAGGCGGTCACCTCAGTGGCCATAGCGGCAGCGATGATTTGCTTGTCGGAATGAAGGCGATGCGGGTCTGGGGCACGCTCGGGTGGCACGACATCCGTCAGCGTTACCGCCGCTCGATCATCGGGCCTTTCTGGTTCACATTGAGCACGGCCATCATGGTCGTCGTGCTGGGGGCGCTCTACTCGACGCTGCTGCACCAGGAAGTGCAAAGCTATCTGCCGTATCTCGCAGTTGGTCTAGTGATCTGGCAGTACATGGCATCGATCGCGAACGAAAGCTGCAATGCGTTCATCGGCTCGGCGTATCTGATCAAGCAGATCCGTATTCCGCTGACCGTGCACGTCTGTAGGATCGTATGGCGGAACTTCGCGATCCTGCTTCATAGCCTGCCCGTCGTCGTCCTGTTGCTCATCGCCTTCGGAAGATGGCCGACCTGGGAGTTTCTTCTGGTCCCGGTAGGTTTGGTGTTGCTGATGCTTCACGGCGTGTGGATCGGCACGGCTCTCGGCATTCTTTGCGCGCGCTTTCGCGACATCCCGCCGATCGTGACAAATCTCACGCAGGTTGTCTTCTTCTTTACGCCGGTCATGTGGTCGCCCGAGGTTCTCAAGGATCGAGGATGGGTTGCCGAATTCAATCCGCTTTACCACATGATCGAGATAGTCCGCGCTCCGCTGACGGGCCGGCCGATTCGCTGGGAATCGTGGGGCTGGTCGGTTGCCCTGTTGATTGTCGGCTTTGCTTTTGCGCAGTACCTGATGCGACGAACACGTCATCGCGTCCCGTATTGGCTTTGACACATGATGAGTTCGTCCATTGTTGCCGAGGGAATCTCGGTCGAGTTCCCCATTTACGAGAATTCGCATCGCTCGCTGAAGAAGGCGGTGCTGAACTTGACGACCGGCGGCCGCATCGGTCACGACGCGGGCCGCCACGCAGTCGTGCGAGCGCTCGACGACTTGAGTTTTCGATTCACCGAGGGTGAGCGTGTCGGTCTTGTCGGCCACAACGGCTCGGGAAAGACGACCTTGCTGCGTACGCTGTCGGGCGTGTACGAGCCCGTTCGCGGCAGCCTGAAGGTGAGCGGCACCGTCGCGTCGCTACTCGACGTTTCGATGGGGCTCGATCCCGATGCGACCGGGTTCGAGAACATTTACTTGCGCGGCATCCTCGACGGCCTGTCGCCGGCGCGCATCCGCAGCAAGATCGACGAAATCGCGGACTTCAGCGATCTCGGCGAATACCTGAACTTGCCGGTGCGCACCTACTCGAGCGGGATGATGCTGCGCCTTGCGTTTTCGATCTCGACGAGCGTTGAGGCGGACATCCTGATCATGGATGAATGGCTCAGCGTCGGTGACGCCGAGTTCAGCGCCAAAGCTGCGCAGCGACTCGAAGCGCTGGTCGGCAGCGCCGCGATCGTCGTTGTTGCCACGCACGATCCCTCGCTCGTCGAGCGCGTATGTACGCGCAAGATTGGCCTCGAGCATGGCAAGATCGTCTCTGACGAGGTGGTGGCGCCGAAACCCGCCAAGCTTGAAGTTCCGTCCGATTCGGCGTCGCTGCCGTGACTGGCTCTCTGCGAAGTGCGACCACGACAGTTCAGGGCTCGGTCCGGACGCCGGCTAGACACGAGCGTTTATAAGGCTCAATAACATGCGCGCTGATCATCCACTGATCCGTTACGGCGGTACGTTGTTCTGGCATCAGCCGTTTCGGCTGATGAAGGGCCTTGCGGGTGCCTACGTCGCCTATCCAATCGCGGAAAGCCGCGAGAAGCGCAGCGTCCGCCCGAAAGTCGCCGAGCTGCGCCATCACTATCGGCTGCCGATGCCCGAGCGGCGGCGAATCGCGCTCGACAGGCTCTCGCAGATTTTGCGGTTTGCGGGCGAGCATGTGCCTTACTACCGCGACCTCTTTCGCGAGCGGCGCTTCGATCCCGTCAAGGCGGGCTCCGATCCGCGGTATCTGCAAGACTTGCCTTATCTGACGAAGGACGTGATCCGGGAACAGGGTGCACGCCTCTATTCTCGTCCGCTCGAGGAAGTCCGGCACCACGCGTGCAAGACAGGGGGCTCCACAGGGTTGTCGTGCACGATCTACTACGACCAGGAAGCGGCCGATTACTCGTCGGCGGTGACGTTCTACGCGCGCCGGCGTGCGGGAAAGCACGGCTATCGCTCCGAATTGCATTTCGCCTGCCGATTCCCCGACCAGGTCGTGCCGAACTGGCCATCGCGTGAGGACTTCAAGTGTTTTGCGATGAACCGCAGCAACATATTCTTCGACCGAATCGACGATGAAGGCCTAGAGGAGATGTGGCGCACGCTGAAGCGACGCAAACCGTACCTCGCGCATGGCCATCCTTCGACGATGTACGCACTCGCCTGCTATGTGGAGCGCAAGTACGGGCGTGGGAAGGCTTTTTCTATCTTCGAGTCGAGTGGCGAACTCCTCGAAGACCATGCACGGGAGGTGATCGAGCGCGCGCTTCAATGCCGAGTGATCAATCGCTATGGTTTGGCCGAACTCGGTGTGATGGCCTATGAGCTCGACGGTCACGAGGGCGGCTTCCAGATCCTCGAATCGGAGGGATGGCCCGAGCATCGGCCCCTCGACGACGATCCTGACGGCGCTGCCGAGCTCATTTTCACGGGCTTTCGGAATCGTCTGATGCCGTTGATCCGTTATGCAACGGGAGATCGCGCGCGCGTCGAGGATCGAGAGAATGGCTTTTTTCTCGTCGACGTGGTTGGCCGCATTCACGATGTCGTGCCGATCAATGGTGTCGCGCATCCGACGCACCATATCCAGGACATGCTCGATCACCGCGTCGGCGGCATTCAGGAATTTCAGATCGACCTGCGGACTTCGCCGCCAACTCTGCGGATTGTGCTCGAGCCATGGGCCAACGAGGCGGATACGACAGCCAAGATCAAACACTTCTGGAACGAGGCGTTTACGATCGCTTACGTGGGGCACGATCAGATGGTTCGCGTCGGCCGTCGCGCGAAATTCCGCCATGTGGTGACCGCATGATAGACGTGCTGTTTTCACACCGTGCGGCTGAAGCCGGACAGATTGTCCTGGCGGCGCTGCGACGTTCGGTCAGCGCGAGCCAGGCGCGTCACGTCGCCCGCTGCGACGTGCGCTCAGGCTCAGCGGCTGCACTGGCGGCCGTGGATGCTTCCGATGAAGATGGGCAGGCGCTGATTGAGTGGTTGCACGCCGCGAAAGATGGGAACGGCGCGAAAGCCAAGCTTATCGTGTTCGGGCGGCTGCCCGAGCCACTCGCCGAGCTGCTCGAGTGCCGGCCATGCGCATGGCCCGATGACTTTGCTTCTGCCGCACGCAGTGCGGCGGCGGCCAGCCGCCAGACCGCATCGAGTCGTGCCGATATTCGCTATGACGCGTCTCACCCCCGGTTGGGCGAGCGTGCCTGGTTGCGGCCGTTCGAGCGCTTTGACTTCACCGATGAATGGAACAATCTCGGCTTTGGTGCAATCCGCGCCGACGGTTCGATCTGGTCGGTCCGAGATCCGGTTGACGTGCCACCTCACGCGAGGCTGGCTTCGGTCTATGTGGACGGTGAACGTCGCTTCTCGTATGCGGCTTTGTGGGACCTCGATTCGGCCAGTGTGCTCTGGTTCAACCGTGCAGTCGGGCCTTGCGATTCGTTCGAATGGCGAACGATCGAGAACTTCCTTTCCGGGCATCGAGCCGACGAGCTGCCGTGTCAGCCTGTGTTGAGCGAGATTCCGTGGGGCTTCGATGCGGCCGTGACGTCGCGGCTCGATTGCGATGAAGACATCGAGTCCGCGCGTCCGCTCTGGCAGAAGTATCGGTCACTCAATGTGCCATTTTCGCTCGCCGTGCATACTTCGAATCTTCGTGAGCCGGCGCATCAAGCGATCTTGCGTGAGCTTGCGGCGGAACCGAGCGCTGCTATCCTCTCGCACACGGCTACACATGCGCCCAACTGGGGAGGCAGCTATGAGGCTGCCTTCGAAGAAGGGCGGGAATCGGCGAGGGCCATCGAAGCCGTGACCGGCAAGCCGGTCCGATACGCAGTCTCGCCGTTTCATCAGAGCCCGCGCTATGCGCTCGAGGCGTTGGCAGACGCGGGATATGCAGGTTGCATCGGCGGCATCATTCGCAACGATCCTGAATTCCTGCTGGCTCGGGCGGGTGCGTTGGCCGGTATGCAGGAAGGCTTTATCGGCCATAGCCAGCAGTGCATGCTCCACGGCGATTGCATGTTGGCCGAGGGCGATCCGCTATCGGTCTTCAAACAAGCCTTTGACCTCGCTTTCGAGACCAACACATTTTTTGGCTACCTCGATCATCCGTTTTCGCCGCGATACCAATATGGTTGGCTAAGCGAAGAGGAGCGCATTCAGGCGCACCAACAGTTCATCGAGCATATCCGTAGCCGTGCGAGTCGCCCTCTCTTTCTCAATGAGGACGCGGCCATGGATTTTCTGCGGGCCAAGTCGCTTAGCCGCATCGCCCAAACGGATGACTCCTTTCTCTTGCAACCGTCTCGCAACGCGACGACGGATCTTACGCTCGCTGTCGAATTCCGTGGCGAGCGCGTCGAGATGATTTCAGGCGGGCGGCTGACATGAAAATCATGGTCGTCATGGGCACGCGCCCGGAAGTCATTAAGCTGGCGCCCGTCGTCGACGTACTGCGACGAAGCGTCCAGACCGTCGTTTGCACGAGTGGCCAGCACAAGGAGATGCTCGCACAGGCCCTCGATTTCTTCGAAATCGCGCCTGACGTCAGCGTCGATACGATGAGCCCCGGGCAGTCGCTCAACGTGCTGTCGGCGCGGCTTCTGACGGAGATGGACCGCGTGGTCCAGCAGGTGCGTCCTGACTGGGTCGTCGTTCAAGGCGATACCACAACGGCGTTCTGCGCCGGCCTCGCAGCATTCCACCATGGGATTCCCGTCGCCCACGTCGAAGCGGGCCTGCGGACGCGCAACCTGAAAAGCCCGTTTCCCGAGGAAGCCAATCGCAATCTTCTAAGTCGCATCGTCACACGACACTTCGCTCCGACGGCGCTTGCACGCGAGAACTTGCTGCGCGAGGGAATCGACGAGAGTCACGTGATCGTGACGGGTAACACGGTCGTGGATGCGATCATGCTTGTTCGCAACAGCTGGGAGCATGCGCCTGCCACGCTTCGATTGCCGGAGTGGAGCGGCCCCGACCGTGCGCATGTGCTTGTTACTTGCCACCGCCGCGAGAACTTCAGCGCGCTCGAGGGCATTTGCCGGGTACTGCGCGACCTTTGCGGCCAGTACCGGCAATATCAGTGGGTCTTCCCGGTTCATTTGAACCCGGCCGTTCGCGAACCGGTCATGCGCGAGCTGGCTGGCATCGATAACCTGGCGTTGATCGAGCCCGTCGACTACCCGTCGAGTCTTTACCTGCTGAGCAGAAGCGTGCTCGCCGTCAGCGACTCGGGCGGTATTCAGGAAGAGGCGCCCACCTTCGGTGTGCCCGTGGTCGTCATGCGTAACCACACCGAACGACGAGAAGGCGTCGATGCAGGATTCGCGACGCTTGCCGGCCAGGCACCGGAAAGCATCGAGGCTGCCGCCAAAGCTTGGCTCGACGATGAGCAGCGTCGCCTCGCGTTACGCAACCGTCCGAACCCATACGGGGATGGCGGAGCCTCTCAGCGCATCGTATCTAGCCTGCTTGGGCACCCAGTCGAGGTGTTCAATGGCTGAGTCTCGGTCTTCCGATCCGATGCGAATAGCGGGCGATTGCTTGCTGTTTTCGACCGCGGATTGGGACGAGCCTTACTGGACCAACAAGCAACATACGGCACGCGTTCTCGCGCGCCGTGGCTGGCGCGTGCTTTATGTGGAAAGCGTGGGCTTTCGCTCGCCGAAGCTCTCGAGCGGCAAGGACTGGGCTCGAATCTGGCGCAGGTTGTGGCGAGGGTTGCGCTCCACTTTCATCGGGCCAACGGAGCGCGAGCAGAACATATGGGTGCTTTCGCCGCTAATGATCCCCGCGAAGCACCATTGGCCGATCGTCCGCATGCTCAATCAGGCATTGCTGAAATCAAGCATCGCGCGGTTCATGAGCGTGCACCGTTGTGTCGCGCCCGTAGTCTGGACGTACCATCCGTACATGCTGACCGCTGTCGAGGGTCTCCCTCGCGGCCGGCTCGTCTACCATTGTGTTGACGACATTGCGGCGATCCCCGGTGTCGACGTTCAAGCGTTCGAGCGAGCTGAGCACGAACTGTTGAGCTCAAGCGATGTCGTGTTCACGACGGCATCGGCTTTGTATGAACGATGCTCGCGCCTGAATTCGAATACGCATTTTTTCCCGAATGTAGCCGACGCCGACCACTTCGGACGCGCGCTCGATGCAGGTCCGCTTCCGCCGGATCTCGCGCCGATCCCCGGGCCCCGGCTCGTCTATCACGGCGTTCTTTCCGATTTCAAGGTCGATTTTCCGCTGATTCTTGCCGCCGCACGTATGCGGCCTGATTGGCAGTGGGTTTTCATTGGAAACGAACGAGAGGGGCAGCGGAGCGGATTTGTTTCTGAGCTGAAACAACTCCCCAATACGCATTTCATCGGTTACAGAACCTACGAGCAACTGCCTGAATATTTGCGTGGAATGAGCGTCGGATTGCTGCCGACGTTGTTGAACGGCTACACGCGCTCAATGTTTCCGATGAAGTTTTTTGAGTACCTTGCGGCGGGGCTGCCGGTGGTCTCCACGCCGCTCGATTTCACCAAGGGGCAGCCGGCGGGGCTCGAAGTTGCCGGGACGCCGGAAGCGTTTGTACAGGCGATTGAGCGGCAGTTGCAGCGCGGCAAGTTGACGCGTGAGGAGGCGGGCATGTTCGTAGGGGATAACACCTGGGATGCCCGGACCGTTAAAATGCTGGGTTACGTATGGCCGGAAATGGGGCAGATGAGCCCTCCACAGCCCGCTTCAGCACATTAATCCGGGAGTATCGAATGAGCGATTCGCGAGTACTGATTACCACCTATCCGGCGGCCTTTTTGCACCGCGGGGGCGGAGAGCTCGAACTTGTCGACC
>CAYPWK010000067.1:0-17982 GCA_964414365.1 uncultured Burkholderia sp. | reverse complement strand
GAAGCTGCGCGTCGCGCGCGCGATGCGCCGCAGCGACGAGCGTTTTCGCGAGCTCTTCGACGCGCATCCGGTGCCAATGTGGATCTACGATCGCGAGACGCTGGGCTTCCTCGCCGCGAACGATGCCGCTGTCGAGCAATATGGGTACAGCGAGAGCGAGTTGCTCTCGATGACGATCCGCGAAATTCATCCCCCCGACGAGCTGGCACGGCTCGATTCGTACCTCGAGCGCATTCGCACGATGTCGCGCCGTGGCCGCGTCATGGCCGGGGTTTGGCGCCATCGGCGCCGTGACGGATCGCTGCTGTCGGTCGATATCTCGACTCACGTCCTGAGCTTCATGAGCCGCCCGGCCATGTTCGTGCTGGCCGACGACGTGACGGATCAGATCAAGGCGGAAGCCGAGGCGCAGCGTTCGAATCAAATGCTCGAGACGGTCATCGACAACATCCCACAGCGCATCTTCTGGAAGGATCGCGAATCGCGCTACCTGGGCTGCAACATGGCTTTCGCGCGCGACGCGGGCCTCGCCTACCCGGAACAGGTCATCGGCAAGACCGACTACGACATGCCGTGGAAACACTTCGCCGCCTCGTTGCAGCAGGGGGACCGCGAGATCATCGTGACCGGCATGCCGCAGATGAACTATGAATTCGAAATGGTGGTGGAGGGCGCGCTTCGCGCCGGCGTGACGAGCAAGATCCCGCTCACGAACGGTGACGGCGCCGTAATCGGCGTGCTCGGCTCCTACACGGACACAACCGAGCGCAAGCGCTCGGACCTGGCGCTGCGCCTTCAAAGCCGCGCGCTCGACGCGAGCGTGAACGCAATTCTGATTACCGGGCCTGCCGAAACCGGCCATCTGATCGAGTACGCGAATCCCGCATTCAAGCGAATCACGGGCTACGAGCCGGCTGAGGTCATCGGCCATGATTCGCGGTTTCTGCAGCGCGACGATCGCGAGCAGGAAGGGCTGGCCGCCATTCGCGAAGGACTGGCGGCGAACCGCGAGGTGAGCGCCGTTTTGCGCAACTATCGCAAGGACGGTGCGCTCTTCTGGAATCAGCTGTTCGTTGCACCCGTGCCCGACACCGACGGCAGGATCACGCATCATATCGGCGTCATCAACGACGTCACGGAGCTGATCCGCTATCAGGAGCAGCTCGAATACCAAGCGAACTACGACAGCCTCACCAGGCTGCCGAATCGTATTCTGTTGCGCGAGCGGCTGCAGCAGTCGATTGCGCGCGGCGCCGAGCTCGCGGTGGTTTTCGTCGATCTCGACGGCTTCAAGAACGTCAACGACAGCCTGGGCCACAGCGTAGGCGACCGCCTGCTCGGGGTTATCGGCGACCGCCTTGCGCGCACTGTCCGAGTCGGCGATACGGTCGCGCGGCATGGCGGCGACGAGTTCGTGATCGTGCTGACGGAGCTCGTCGACGAGGATGGATTGATCAAGTGGATGGAGCGGGTGCGTGCGGTGATCTCGGAGCCTGTCATGCTCGACGGCACCGAGCTGTACGTCGGCTGCAGCATGGGCGCGAGCCTCTTTCCGCAAGACGGCGAAGACGTCGAAACGCTGCTGAAGAAGGCCGACCTCGCCATGTATCGCGCGAAGGACATGGGGCGCAACACGTTCCAGTTCTATCAGCCCGAGATGAATACGAGCGTCGGCGCGCGCCTTAGCCTGGAGCGGCGGCTGCGCCGCGCGCTTCGCGATGGCGAGTTCCTGCTCCACTACCAGCCGCAAGTCGATATCGTGACGGGATCCATTGTGGGCATGGAGGCGCTCGTGCGCTGGCACGATCCGGAAGTGGGGCTCGTGCCGCCATCGGCATTCATTCCTGTCGCCGAAGAAAGCGGGCTCATCGGGCCGCTTTCGGAATGGGTGCTTCGCGAGGCATGCCGGCAGAACAAGGCATGGCAGGATGAAGGGCTGCCACCCGCCCGCGTGTCGGTGAACCTCTCGGCCCGCCAGTTCCAGCAGCGCGACATCGCCAAGCTCGTGATGTCGATTCTCGAGGAGACCGGACTCGAGCCGCGCTACCTCGAGCTTGAACTGACCGAGAGCGCGATCATGCGCAACGCCGAGGAGGCGGTCATCATGCTCAATGAGCTTCACGCGCTCGGGATTGGTCTTGCGATCGACGATTTCGGAACCGGCTATTCGAGCCTCAGCTATCTGAAGCGGTTTCCGGTCGACCGGCTCAAGATCGACCGCTCGTTCGTCTCCGACATCGGCGACTCGAACGATGACGAGACGATTACCTCGGCTATCATCGCGCTAGCGCACTCGCTCGATCTGCAGGTGATTGCCGAGGGCGTCGAGACCGCCGCGCAACTCGACTTCCTGAAAGCACGTGACTGCCACGAGATGCAGGGCTACTTCTTCGCGCGGCCGTTGCCGCACGATGCGATTCCCCAACTGCTGCAGCGCGAGCGAGGACGTAGAGGCCTGCGCGCCGACGCGTAGGCGTACTGGGCCGGCTTCTCGGGCGAGCGGCGTTCGCGGTAAAGGTTCTAGCTTCGCGTGTCAGGCGAGGTCGGGCAACTTGCGCGGACGGCGATCGCGATCTGTCGCGACATAGGTGAGCGTGGCTTCCGTGACCTTGACGACTTCTTCGGAGAGGCTCATGCGTTGCGCGAAGACTTCGACATCGACGGTGATCGATGTGTTGCCCGTCTTGACGATCTCGGCGTAAAAGCTCAGCAAGTCCCCGACGAACACGGGTTGCTTGAAGATGAATGAGTTGACGGCCACCGTCGCAACGCGGCCGTTGGCACGACGGCTCGCGGGGATCGATCCTGCAATGTCGACCTGGGCCATGATCCAGCCGCCGAAGACGTCGCCGTGGACGTTGGCGTCCGACGGCTGCGGGACGACGCGCAAAGCGCAGCTCTTTTGCGGAAGCGAGGGTGAAGAGGTCATCGGCATACTGTGAAATAGTTGAAGCGCTCAGCGCCGCACGGGCCTGAACGCCGTTGATTGGGTTCTGCGACAATACCGCCACGGGCGGCACGACAGCGTTGAAATTGTACGAGCAACGCCGAGCCCGAGTCCCCACATTTTGACAAGTTGTTGCCACGGCTGTCGCCGCTGATTCCATGCGCCGTTTTTCCGCCTCGATTGAGCCCGCTCCGCCTTCCGACGCGCCGCGCCGCGACTGGCAGACGATTCGCTCGCTGCTGCCCTACCTTGCCACCTATAAGCGCCGCGTCGCCCTCGCGCTCGCTTGCCTCATCGGCGCGAAAGTCGCGAACCTCGGTGTGCCGATCGTCATGAAGCGCATCGTCGACGGGCTGGCATCGATGCAGCATCTGACGGCGCTCGGTCGAGCCGAGCACGAGCCGGCGATCGTGCTCGCAGGCGGCATCGCGCTGCTCGTCGTTGCTTACGCTATCGTTCGGCTCTCCACCTCGGCGTTCACCGAGTTGCGTGAAATCCTTTTCTCGAAAGTGACGGAAAGCGCCGTGCGCGAGCTCGCGCTGAAAGTGTTCCGCCATCTGCATTCCCTTTCGTTGCGCTTTCATCTCGAGCGTCAGACGGGTGGCATGTCGCGAGACATCGAGCGCGGCACGCGCGGCATTCAACAGCTGATTTCGTACTCGCTCTACAGTATCTTGCCGACGCTAGTCGAAGTGGGCCTGGTGCTCGGCTTTTTCATCGTCAAGTACGAGGTCTACTACGCGGTCGTCGCGTTGATCGCGCTTGCCGTCTACATTACGTTCACGGTCAAAGTGACCGAATGGCGGACTCACTTTCGCCGTACGATGAACGAGCTCGATTCGCGCGCGAACTCGCGCGCCATCGACTCGCTGCTCAATTACGAGACCGTCAAGTACTTCAGCAACGAGGAATGGGAGGCACAGCGCTACGACGAGAATCTGAAGCGCTACCGGGCGGCGGCGATCAAATCGCAAAACTCGCTGTCGTTCCTCAATTTCGGGCAGCAGACGATCATCGGCACGGGCCTGGTCTTCATTCTCTGGCGCGCCACGGCGGGCGTGATGGCGGGACGGCTCACGCTCGGCGACCTCGTGCTCATCAACACGTTCATGTTGCAGCTCTACATCCCGCTGAATTTTCTCGGCGTCGTCTATCGCGAGCTCAAGCAGGCGCTCACCGACATGGACCGGATGTTCACGCTGCTTGGCGCCGCGCGCGAGATACCGGATGCGCCCGGCGCCGCGCCGCTGGCAATACGCGGGGCGGAAGTCTCGTTCGAGCACGTCTCGTTCGCTTACGAGCCGTCACGTCCGATCCTCCACGATGTGAACTTCACGATCGCCGCTGGCATGACCACAGCCGTCGTGGGGGCGAGCGGCGCCGGCAAGTCGACGCTTGCGAGGCTGCTCTTTCGCTTTTACGATCTCGATCGTGCGTCAGGCGGCGCAATCCGCATCGACGGGCAGGACATTCGCGACGTGAAGCAGGACACGTTGCGCAGCGCGATCGGCATCGTTCCGCAGGACACGGTCCTTTTCAACGATACGATCTACTACAACATCGCTTATGGCCGGCCGACCGCCACGCGCGAGGAAGTCGTCGCGGCGGCGCGTGCGGCCCATATTCACGACTTCATCGAGGGATTGCCGAAGGGCTATGAGACGCCGGTCGGCGAGCGCGGCCTCAAACTGTCGGGCGGCGAGAAGCAGCGCGTGGCAATCGCGAGAACACTGCTGAAGAACCCGCCGATCCTGGTATTCGACGAAGCGACCTCCGCCCTCGATTCACGCTCGGAGCGCGCGATTCAGGCGGAACTTGATCAGATCGCGCGAGGCCGCACGACGCTCATCATTGCGCACCGCCTGTCGACGGTCGTTCATGCCGACCAGATCATCGTGATGGACCACGGCCGCATCGTCGAGCGCGGCACGCACGCGGAGCTCGTGCGCGCGGGCGGTCCTTTCGCGCAGATGTGGGCGCTGCAACAGCAGCAGGCCGCGCGCGAGGCGCCGCTCGCCGATCCGGCGACCGTCAACGGTGCAGGGCGCTAAGTACCGAGTCCAGCTCGCGCAATTGCTGAGGCGTCCCGATGTTTTCCCAGCGTCCGCAATAGAGCTCGCCGCTCGCCCGCCCGGCTGCGATCGTCTCTCGGTAGTACGGCTTGAGTGCACAGCGCTCGCCGCGAGCAAGGCTGCGAAACATGCGCGTGTCGTAGAGCCCGATATTGCCGAACGTGTAGCGCGGGAAGCCGTCGAGCGAAAGCCGCCCCTCTGTGAGCGCGAAATCACCGGCCGGATGAAACGGCGGGTTCGGCACCATGACGAGATGCATGCCGGGCTCAGCCATCGCGGCTAGCCGTTCGGCCGGTCCGAGCAGGCGTGTGTAGTCGAATTCGCAATAGATGTCCCCGCTCACCGCAATGAACACCTGCGGCCCGCCGTCACCTTCGATGAGCGGCAGCGCCTGAGCGATGCCGCCCGCCGTTTCGAGCGCGGTCCCTTCCGGTGAGTAGACGAGGCGTACCCCCCAGCGCGAACCGTCGCCGAGCGACGCTTCGATTTGCTCGCCGAGCCATGCGTGGTTGATGACGATGGTCGTGAAACCCGCGCCGGCGAGACGCTCGATCTGCCAGACGATGAGCGGCTTGCCGCCTGCCTCGAGCAGCGGCTTGGGACACGTATCGGTGAACGGGCGCATCCGCTCGCCGCGACCTGCCGCGAAGATCATTGCTTTCATCGGCCTCGCCGCTGTCATTGTTTCTCTCGTCGCTTGGTGCGTTTGTTGTTCTGGCATGGCCGTCATGTCTTTTGCCTGATTCCTCGAGTACGTCTTGGGAGGCCCGAACGCGGCAGCGCCGGGCTGTCAGAATGTATAGCCGACTTGGGCTGCACGGCCATCCAGCTCGTCGATCAGTTGCGCGAACGGCGCGAGCGGCCGATACCGTTCACCGACCTTGCGCGCGTAACCGACGAAGCGCGGCAGGTCGGCGAGGTAGCGCGGCTTGCCGTCGCGATGATTGAGCCGTGCGAAGAGTCCCAGAATCTTGATGTGGCGCTGCAAGCCCATCCACTCGATTTGCCGAAAGAACTCACCGAAATCGGGATCCACGGGAAGCCCCGCCTTCTTCGCGCGCTCCCAATAATAGGCGAAGCAATCGAGCTCGAACTCGTCGTCCCAGCTGAGAAAGGCGTCGCGCATCAGCGAGGCGACGTCATAGGTGATCGGCCCGGTCACCGCGTCCTGGAAATCGAGCACGCCAGGGTTGGGCTCGCAAATCATCAGGTTGCGCGGCATGAAATCGCGCAGCATGTAGACCTGCGGCTGCGCGCGAGCGCTCGCGATCAGCAGGGCGTAGGTGCGATCGAGCACGCCGCGCATTTTGTCGTCCACGGTGCGGTTTAGATGACGGCCGATGTACCACTCCGGCATGAGCTCCATCTCGCGCCGCATGAACGCTTCGTCGAAAAGCGGCAGCACGCCTTCGCGCCAAGCGAGCTGCCAGCGGATCAACGCGTCGAGCGCGTCGCGCATGAGCGGCCGCGCGCTGCGCGGATCGCTCGTATCGAGCGACGCGATGTAGGACTTCGTGCCAAGGTCGGTGAGCAGCATGAAGCCGTGCTCGAAATCGCATTCGAGCACCCGAGGCACGTGCACGTCCGCTTGCGCGAGCAGGGCGGCGATTTCGGCGAATTCGCGGCATTTCTCGGGCGGGGGCGCGTCGACGGCAACGAGCGTGGCGCCTTCGCCGCAAGAAGCGCTAAGCCGGAAATAGCGGCGAAAGCTGGCATCGGTGGAAGCAGGGGCGAGCGTGGCGAGATCGAGCGCATACCGCGCCGTGTGCGTGCCAAGCCACTCTCGAAGGGCATCGAGGCGGGCGTCGGCGGGGGAGGTCGTTGTCATGAACGTCAAAAGGGGAGGCGAAACGTCTTGCCATATAATACCCGACGAGTTTTTCAGATGCGCCCCGTGTCGGCCCTCGCACGGTCCTGTTCGACCGCCCTTCATCGCGCGCCCCTGACAGGGCGTGCGGATGAGACCGCCACGTCTCCGCGGCGGTGCACGCAGGCAGCGACCGGCCCATTGCCGGCCCGCCGGCCGATTCGAATATCGATACATGCCGCCAAGAAACTTTCGAACGCATCCCGTAGCCCCCCGCATCAGCGATCGCGCCCCGCGAATGAAACGGCTCGCCGCGGCGTTGATTGCCGTGCCGGGCCTGATGCCGTCGATCTCGAACGCGCAGCTTTCCGGCGCAGCGGCCGAGCCGCAGCAGATCGATGTGCCCTGGGGTCTGCGGCTTACCCCACAGATCGAGGAACATCCGCTCGCCCCCGGCAGTGCACCCTCGACCTTTGTGCTCGGCGATCAGGCGAGCGGCACCGCGGACCGCGACATCGCCGCCAAGGGGGCGGCCGAAGTGCGGCGCGGTACTTCGGTCATAAAGGGCGATGCGCTCCACTATGACCAGGACACCGATATGGCCGACGCGTACGGCAACGTGCGCATCAGTACCAACGGTGCGCTCTTTTACGGGCCTGAGGCCCACATGCAGGTGGAATCGAGCCAGGGCTTCATGCCGGTGCCGAAGTATCACTTCACGACAAGCGGCGGCTCGGGAAGCGCGAAAGAGGTGAAGCTGCTCGATAGCGAGCGCTCGGTCTTCACCGATGCGACTTACACGGCATGCCAGTGCGAGACGCATCCCGCCTGGTACATTCGCGGCAGCAGGTTCGATTTCGATACCGGCGAGGACGAGGGCGTCGCGCACAACGGCGTGCTCTTCTTCCAGGGTGTGCCGATCTTCGCGAGCCCGTGGCTTTCGTTTCCGCTCAGCGACGCGCGCAAGAGCGGCCTCTTGCCGCCGACCTTTTCGTTCGGCTCGACGAACGGCCTCGATTTCTCGCAGCCGTACTACTTCAATATCGCGCCGAATCGCGACCTGACGGTGACGGGGCGCTACATCGAAAGGCGCGGCGTGCAGCTGCAACAGCAGTTCCGCTACCTTTCGCCGACTTACTCGGGCACGTTCTATACCGACTATCTGCCGAACGATACTGCGGCGCACAGAAACCGCTACGCCATTTTCTGGCAGCACGCCCAGAATCTCGGCAACGGCCTCGGCTTTTACGTCAACTACAACAAGGTATCGGATATCAACTATCCGTACCAGCTCGGTTCGGCGGGCAACCAGTACACGATCGGCGCGCAACTCGTCTATGCGCAGGAAGCCGGCATCACGTACAACAACGGGCCGTGGTCCGTGCTGATGCGCGAGCAGCACTGGCTGTCGTTCGTTCCGGCTGCGACGCCCTATGGGCGTGAGCCGCAACTGAACGTGAAGTACGCGCGATATAACGTCGGCGGCTTCGACTTCGGCGCGGAGGCCGACGCGACGCGTTTCACGATACCGGTGACGAACTCCACGCAAGGCCAGCGGTTCGCGTTCAATCCGTACGTGTCCTACGGTATCTATGCGCCGGGCTACTTCATCGTGCCGAAGGTGCAGGCTCATTTCGCGGCCTACAACCTCACGAATATCGGCACGGACGTGCCGTCGGGCGAACCCAAGAACTTCACTGAAGCGATCCCGACGTACAGCTTCGACAGCGGCCTCATCTTCGAAAGGTCGGTGCGGCTCTTCGGCAGCGATTACATCCAGACGCTCGAGCCGCGTCTCTACTACGTCTATTCGCCGTACCGGAATCAGAATCGCGCGCCGCTCTTCGATACGGCCCCGCTCGACTTCGGGCTCGCCGAGATGTTCATGCCCAACACGTTCGTCGGCAACGACCGCGTGGCGGACGCGAACCGCATGACGACCGCGCTAACGACGCGCTTCATCGATGCGGCCACGGGCGACGAGCGTGCGCGCTTCGTCATCGCCCAGCAATACAACTTCGTCAATCAGCGCGTGGTCGTCAACACCACCACCATTCAGCCGGGAACGAAGGGCTCGAATGTCATTGCGGGCGGCTCGATCAAGATCGGCGCCGGTTTTTCGTCGCAGGCAGCTGTCCAATATAATGCCGAGCAAAGCCAGTTCGTCCAGGCCCTCACCGGCTTCGGCTTCAGTCCGGCCGATCGAAAGGTCATCAACCTTTCGTATCAGTACACGCGGGCCGATCTGGCACTCAACAACAACGAGCCGATCAACCAGTTGCTGCTGTCCGCCGAATGGCCGATCACTCGACGCCTCTTGGCCGTCGGGCGGATCGAGTACGATTTGTCCGACAACCGCCTTGTCGACGGACTGGTCGGCTTCCAGTACGATGCCGACTGCTGGGGGTTTGGCCTTGGCGTGCAACGCTACGTGAACGGGATTACGGCCGCCGGCTTGCCGACTACAGGCACGCGAGTGCTGGCGCAGCTGACGCTCAAAGGGTTGTCGCGCGTGGATAACGGGCTCACGGCGTCGTTCCGGGCCGGTGTGGAGGGGTACCAGCCGCCTGCGCCGCCGGCGCCGCCGCTTTCACGGTTTTCCAACTACGAGTGAGGGCGGCGCGGCAGGCGGCGCTTGGCCGGCGCGTGGGCGCGAAGGGCGCTTCGCAAAACGGGGAAGGGTGCGTTTTTCGACGGCCCGACAACATTGGAGTAGCTGTGGCAATCAGGAATAAGCTTCGCTTGGCAACGCTCGCGGCAAACTTGGCCGCCGCTTGCGGCCTCTTTGTCGTTCTCTTCGCACTGCCGGCATCGCCGGCCGCGGCGCAGGCATTGAAGGGCGCGAGCGCGCCGACGACCGGATCGTCCCAGGCCGGGCAGCCCGTCGATTCAGTCGCGGCCGTCGTCAACGACGACGTCATCACCGAGCGCGAGCTGCAGACGCGCGTCGATCTGGTTGCGCGCCGCCTGCAGCAGCAAAACGCGCCGTTGCCCTCCGCCGACCAGTTGAAGCAGCAGGTGCTCGACCAAATCGTGCTCGAGCGTATCCAGCTGCAAAAAGCGAAGGAGGACGGCATTATCGTTGACGATGCGGCCGTGCAGTCGACGTTGCAGCGCCTTGCCCAGGCCAACAACATGACGCTCGAAATCTACCGGGCGCGGCTCGAGGCGGAAGGTGTGCCGTGGTCCGTCTTCACGCGCGACGCACGTACCGAGTTGACGCTCTCGAAGCTGCGCGAGCGCGAGGTCGACAGCAAGATCAGCGTGTCCGACGCGGAGGTTGCCAATTACATCGCGAGTCAGCGCGGTCCCGGCGCGAAGGCGGAACAGGACTTGCGCATAGAGCATATCCTCGTGAAAGTGCCCGACGGTGCCGCTCAGGATGTTTTGGCTGCCGCGCAGCAGAAGGCGCAGGCGATTCTCGATCGAGCGAAGGGCGGCGCGAATTTCGAATCGCTGGCTAAGGAAGCGTCACAGTCGGCCGACGCCAAGAAGGGGGGCGACCTCGGCTTCCTTCCGCCGTCGCAGCTGCCGAGCCAGTTCGTCGAAGCATCTTCGCAGCTGCGCCCGGGCCAGGTCGGCCCTGATTTGATTCGCACGAACGAAGGCTTCGAAATCGTGCGCCTCGTCGATCGGCGCACCGGTGTCGGCGGCTCGGGGAGCGACACGCCGAAGCTCATGCAGACCCACGTTCGCCACATCCTGCTGCGCGTGAGCCCGAGCGGCCTCTCCGAGCAGGACGCACGCAAGCGCGAACTCGAGATCCGTCAGCAAATCGAGGCGGGCGGCGATTTTTCGAAATTCGCGCAAACCTACTCGCAGGACGGCTCGGCGTCGCAAGGCGGCGATCTCGGATGGATCAGCCCCGGCGAGACGGTGCCCGAGTTCGAGCGCGCCATGAACAACCTGAAGGACGGCGAAGTAAGCGAGCCCGTGCGCACGGAATACGGCTATCACCTGATCCAGGTGCTCGGCCGGCGTGAGGCACAAGGCTCGGTCCAGCAGCAGATGGATATGGCGCGGCAGGCGATCGGCCAGCGCAAGGCCGAGCAGGCCTACGCCGACTGGCTGCGCCAACTGCGCGACTCGGCTTACGTCGAATACAAGCTCGGCAGCTCGCTCGCGCAGCAGTAAGACGGGGCAGACGTGAACTACCGGCTGCAGCGATGCAGTCAGGGACAACGATGACGAACGCGACGATGAACGAAGGGCGTTCTCCGCTGCAGATCGCGATCACGACGGGTGAGCCGGCCGGTGTCGGCCCCGAGCTGACGGCGATGGCGCTCGCCGGTGCCGCGGCCCATTGGCCCGATGCGCGGTTCACTGTGTTCGGCGATGCGGGCTTGCTGGAGGCGCGCGCGCGCGTGGTCGGAGTCGACTGGAAGGCGCTCATTGGTGCCGCCCACAGTGGCGCGTTTACCGCCACCGCGGCCACCGCGGCCACCGCGCAGGGCCTGCCGCATGGCGTGAGCATCGAGCATCGTCCGCTCGCCGCCGCTGCCGAAGCCGGCCGGCTCGATGCCGCCAACGGGCGTTACGTGCTCGCGCTGCTCGACGGCGCGATCGACGGCGCGCTTGCCCGCACGTTCGATGCGATCGTGACGGCTCCGCTGCAAAAAAGCACGATCAACGACGCCGGCGTGCCGTTCACGGGCCATACCGAGTACCTGGCGGAGCGCACGCGCACGGCGCGAGTCGTCATGATGCTGGCGGGCACGGGCGTGCGCCCGCTGCGTGTCGCGCTCGCGACGACGCATCTGCCGGTCAAGGATGTGCCGGCCGCGTTGACGATCGAGGGGCTTGTCGAAACGCTCGCGATCATCGATCGCGACCTGCGACGCGACTTTGGCCTGCCTGTTCCGAGAATTCTCGTGACGGGCCTCAATCCGCATGCGGGCGAGAACGGCTACCTGGGACGCGAAGAGATCGACGTCATCTCGCCGGCGCTCGCGCTTGCGGAGAAGCGCGGCATCGATGCGCGAGGCCCTTACCCTGCCGATACGCTGTTTCAGCCGCGCTACCTCGAGCAAGCCGATTGCGTGCTCGCCATGTTCCATGACCAGGGCCTGCCCGTGCTCAAGTATGCGACCTTCGGCGAAGGAGTGAACGTGACGCTCGGTCTGCCGATCATCCGCACTTCGGTCGATCACGGCACGGCACTCGATCTGGCGGGCACGGGCCGCGCCGATGCGGGCAGCCTTATCGCCGCCATCGATACGGCTGTGTCGATGGCACGCAACCGGCGCGGCGGTTGATGAGGCGACCGACTCCCCACGACGCGATGTCCACGAGCAGACAGCAGCAAAGCCGCCAGCACCAAGGGCACCTGGCGCGAAAACGGTTCGGGCAGAACTTTCTTGTCGACATCGGCATCATCGATTCGATCGTCAATGCCATTCGCCCCGAGCGCGGCGAGCGGATGGTCGAAATCGGCCCGGGGCTCGGCGCGTTGACCGAGCCGCTGATCGAGCGGCTTGCGACGCCTGAGTCGCCGCTGCATGCGGTGGAACTCGATCGCGATCTCATCGCTCGATTGGAGAAGAAGTTCGGAGAGCGGCTCGTGCTCCACGCGGGTGATGCGCTCGCATTCGACTTCGGCTCGCTCGTCGAGACCCGTGATCAGCCCACGCTGCGCATTGTCGGCAACCTGCCCTATAACATTTCGAGTCCGCTGCTCTTCCATCTGATGGCGTTCGCGCCGATCGTCGTCGACCAGCATTTCATGTTGCAGAACGAAGTGGTCGAGCGAATGGTGGCCGAGCCGGGTTCGAAGGCGTTCGGGCGCTTGTCGGTGATGCTGCAATACCGCTATACGATGGACAAGCTGCTCGACGTGCCGCCCGAATCATTCCAGCCGCCGCCGAAAGTCGATTCGGCGATCGTGCGGATGATCCCCTATTCCGCGCAGGAGCTCGCGCCGCTCGACGAGCGAGTGTTTGCGGATGTCGTCTTGGCCGCGTTTTCCCAAAGGCGCAAGATGCTGCGCAATACGCTCTCGGCTTACCGCGACCGAGTGGACTTTGACGCGCTCGGATTCGATCTCGCGCGTCGGGCCGAAGAAGTATCGGTCGACGAGTACGTGCGCGTGGCGCAGGCGCTTGCGCCGGCGCAATCGCCGTCAGTCTGAGCGCGTGCGCCAGGCGGGCGCGTTGACGAGCATGATCCCCGTCAGCACGAGAACGAACGCAGCCAAAAAGCGAGCGCTGAACGACTCGCCGAGCAGTGCGACGCCGAAACCGACGCCGAAAAGCGGCGTGAGAAACGAAAACACCGATAGGCGAGACGCCATGTAGCGCGTAAGCAGCCAGAACCAGGTCAGGTAGCTGACGAACGCCACGATCACGGCCTGGTAGGCGAGGCTCGCCATCGCCATTGCCGTCACCTGTACGGCGCGGTCGCTCTCGAACATCAGTGCAAGCGCCAAAAGCCCCGCAGCCGAGACGGCAAGCTGATAGAAGAGTGTTTTGCTCGCGCTCACGCGCGAGAGCGACGTCGCTCGCACGACGACTGTCGTCGCCGCCCACATCACGCCGCCGAGGACGCCGAGTGCGTCGCCCGCCACGCCCGCGAGCGCCGACGCCGTGCCCGAGGGCGCGCGTGCAAATCCGTCGGCAAAGGCGAGCGCGATGCCCGCGAACGCAAGTGTCACGCCGGCCCATTGCGGCGCCCGCAAGCGCTCGCCGGGAACGAATGCGTGGAGGCCGAGCGCCGTGAAGCAGGGCGCCGTGTAGAGGAACACGGCCATCCGTGAGGCGCTCGTCAGCGTGAGGCCGAGAAAGATGCAAATGAACTCGCCCGCGAAGAGCATCCCTGCGAGAAGGCCCGCGCCGAGCGTGCCGTCCCGGCGAAACAGCGGCGTGCCTCGCAGTTGCGCCCAGCCGCAAACGAGGAGTGCTGCGATCGTCGAGCGCAGGCCCGCTTGCAGCAACGGGGGCAGCGCGGCGTTCGTCGTCTTGATCGCGACCTGCTGCAGGCCCCAGATGGCGCAGAGCCCGATCATCAGCATGACGGCGAAGGCGTCCGGTGCGCTGCGCGCAGCGGTGTTTTCGCTTTCTTGATAGATTTGCAATTTACTCACTTTTGTTTTCCAACCCGAACAGGAGGACATCATGCGCCTGCTGCATACGATGCTGCGAGTCGGCGACCTCGATCGCTCGATCGCGTTTTATACGAACCTGCTCGGCATGAAGGTGTTGCGCCGACAGGACTATCCGGACGGACGCTTCACGCTTGCATTCGTCGGCTATACGAACGAGAGCGAGGGCAGCGTCATCGAGCTCACGCACAACTGGGACACCCAATCGTACGACCTTGGCACCGGATTCGGCCATCTCGCGGTCGAAGTTGAAGATGCGTACGCGGCCTGTGAAAAAATCAAGGCGCAAGGCGGCACGGTGGTGCGCGAGGCGGGGCCGATGAAGCACGGCACGACGGTGATTGCGTTCGTCACCGATCCGGACGGCTACAAGATCGAGTTCATTCAGAAGAAGCGCTAAAGACATCGCGCTTGAACCTAAGCAAGACGCGCATGCTCCCATTCGGCACTGCCGTGCCTGGAAGCGAAGCGCGCCGCCGTGCCCGTCTGCGAGTGCCCTCACAACGCCGGTAGCAGTTCCGGCGGATGGTGCTTGAGCGTATGCCGCGCTTCGCGGAACTCCGGGAAGATCGATTCCACGGTTTGCCAAAAGCGCGGGCTGTGGTTCATTTCGCGCAAGTGCGCAAGCTCATGCGCGACGACGTAATCGATGATCGAGAGCGGGAAGTGAATAAGCCGCCAGTTGAGCCGGATACGCCCGTCGCTCGAGCAACTGCCCCAGCGCGTCGCCGCCGATGACAACGCATAGCCTTTGAAGGCGACGCCGAGCTTTTGCGCATAGACGGCAAGACGCTCGCCGAACAGCCGCTTCGCCTCGCCTTGCAGCCAACCTTGCACGCGATCCTTGATCTGCTGCGCGTCGGCGTGCGCAGGCAAGGCAAGCGCGAGCGACGCCGCATCCGCGTCGAACCTCAATGCTCCATGCCCCGACGCAAGCGCGATGCGCACCGGCTTGCCCAAGAAGGGGATTTGCGCGCCGTCGCACCACTCGATGCGCGGCAGTGCTCGCTGCTCGGTGCGCGTCTGCCATTCAGCCAACTTGGCGAAGATCCAGCGTTCCTTCCCGACGATGGCCGTTTCGATGTCAGCGAGCGTGACCCAGCGCGGCGCCGTGATCGTGAGCCCCGTGCCGTCGATCGCGAATCCGATCGTGCGCCGGGCGGAGCGCTTCAAGCTGTATTCGAGCGTGCGGCCGCTCAGCGTCAGGCGGCGCAGCTTTACGCCTGCGGCAAACGGAGGGGCCGGTGTTTGCGTCGGCGAAGAAGTCGTGGGCGGCGGCAAAGCGGCGTCGACATGCGGCTCCGCGAATAGCGGCAAGTCTAGCTGCCGGCTATCGAGTGCTTTGCCTGAACGGGGCGTTATTGGCTTCGGCATCGGCTTCCCTGTTCGAATAGGCGTCCGGGTCGATGCGGCGCATCTCGGTTTCGATCCATTCCTCGACGCGCTTGTTCAATTGGTCGGGCGTCAATCCTTTCGGGTCGATCGGCTTACCGATTGAAAGGGTGACGACGCCCGCGTACTTGATGAACGAGTTGCGCGGCCAGACATGTCCTGCATTGTGCGCGATTGGCACGACGAGCGCACCTGTCGCGAGCGCGAAGCGCGCGCCGCCGGTCTTGTACTTGCCCTGCTTGCCGACGGGCGTGCGCGTGCCTTCGGGGAACATGATGACCCACGCTCCCTCTGCGAGGCGCCGGCGTCCCTGCTTAACGACCGAGGCAAACGCGTACTTTCCTTCCTTGCGATTGATATGGATCATCCTCAGCATGCCGAGTGCCCAACCGAAGAACGGCACATAGAGCAACTCACGCTTGAAGACGAAGCAAAGCGGGTGCGGCATCATGGCCGGCAGTGCCAGCGTTTCCCACGCCGACTGGTGCTTCGAGAGGAGCACGGCGGGACCTTCGGGAAGATTTTCCAGCCCCTCGACACGATGGCGGATTCCGTTCATGCGCCGCAGTACCGCGAGTGTCGAGCGGCACCAGCCGACGGCCATCCAATATCGCTTGTCGGCACGCAGGAATGGAAAGGCGATGAAACAGGCGGTCGCGTACGGAATCGTGTAGACGACAAAGTAGACGAAGAGCAGGAGCGAGCGGAGGAAGCGCATCAGGGTCGTCGATCGGTTGGCGTTACTCGTCCTGTTCGGCGAGGTACGTGAGCGCGAACGCCTTCAGATCCTCGTGCACGCGCGTGCCTTCGGGCAAGCCGCCCGCCGCCAGCGTCATGCCGCCCTTGCCCGTCAGCACCAGATGAGTCGGAAAACCGAGCGCGGCGCCGGCTTGCAAGTCGCGCAGCGCATCGCCGACAACAGGCGTTACGGTCGGATCGATCTCGAAGCGCTCGACGATCATCTTCAAGAGGCCTGGCTTCGGTTTCCTACATTCGCACTGGTCGTCCGCCGTGTGCGGACAGAAGAAGACAGCGTCGACGCGCCCGCCCACGGCCGCTGCTGCGCGCTGCATCTTCGCATGCATTGCGTTGAGCGCGGCCATATCGAAGAGGCCGCGCCCGATGCCCGACTGATTCGAGGCCACGACGACGCGATAGCCTGCCTGATTGAGTCGCGCGATCGCCTCGAGACTGCCGGGAATCGCGACCCACTCGTCGGGCGACTTGATGAAAGCGTCCGAATCGACATTGATGACGCCGTCGCGGTCGAGGATGACGAGCTTCTTGGTCATGGGCTAGGCAGCGAGCTTCGAAATATCGGCGACGCAGTTCATTTGCGCGTGCAGCGCGGCTAGCAGTGCGAGCCGGTTTCTGCGCAACGCCTCGTCCTCGGCGTTCACCATGACGTCGTTGAAAAAAGTATCGACAGGATCGCGCAGCGCAGCGAGCGCCGACAGCGCGCGCGTATAGTCGCGTTGCGCGAGTTGCAGCTGGATCGTCGGCGCGACTCTGTCGAGCTCGCTGTTAAGCGCCTTTTCGGCAGCTTCGACGAGCAGACCCGAAACGATGTCACGACTCATTTCGCTTGCCGTCTTAATGCCGCCGCCGTCTTTTGTGCGGCCCGTGTCGGCTCCGGACTTCTTGAGAATGTTCGCAATCCGCTTGTTGGCTGCGGCCAGCGCCTCGGCTTCCGGCAGCGCCGTAAACTCGCGCACCGCGTCGAGCCGCTCGACTATGTCGTCGAGCCGCCTCGGCTCGAGGCTCAGCACGGCCTCGATTTCGCCCGCCGCATAGCCGCGCTCGCGCAGCAGGCCGCGCAGGCGATCCATGAAGAACGCGTAGAGAGCCTCCGTCGATTCGACGACCTGCGGCTCGCTCGCGAAACAGGCGTAGGCCGCGCGCAGCAGATCGACGAGGTCGATCGGCAACTGCTTCTCGATCAAGAGCCGCAGCACGCCGAGCGCATGGCGGCGCAGCGCGAACGGATCCTTCTCGCCCGTCGGCACGAGACCGATCCCCCAGATGCCGACGAGCGTCTCGAGCTTGTCGGCGAGCGCGACGGCGGTGCCGACGAGAGTCGAGGGCAGGGCATCGCCTGAGAAGCGGGGCTGATAGTGCTCGCTGCAAGCGAGCGCGACTTCCTCGGCCTCGCCGTCGTAGCGTGCGTAATAAGTGCCCATCGTGCCCTGCAGCTCGGGGAATTCGCCGACCATATCGGTCAGCAAGTCGGCCTTTGCGAGATAGGCGGCGCGCCGCGCAAGCTCGATATCGGCATCGATGAACGGCGCGATCTCTCCCGTCAGCGCGACGAGCCGCTCGACGCGTTTCAACTGAGAGCCAAGCTTGTTGTGATAGACGACATTGGCGAGTAGCGGCACGCGCTCGGCGAGCGGCCTTTTCTTGTCCTGCTCGAAAAAGAACTTTGCGTCCGCCAGGCGGGGGCGCACGACGCGCTCGTTGCCTTCGATGATCTCGCCCGGTGTTTTCGTCTCGATGTTCGAGACGATCAAAAAGCGAGAGCGCAGCTTGCCCGCCGCGTCGGTCACCGCGAAGTACTTCTGGTTCGTCTGCATCGTGAGGATCAGGCATTCCTGCGGCACTTGCAGGAACTCGTCCTCGAAGCGGCACTCGTAGACGACGGGCCATTCGACGAGCGCCGTCACTTCAT
>CAYPWK010000066.1:8169-17985 GCA_964414365.1 uncultured Burkholderia sp. | reverse complement strand
GTGCTCGGGCGCCAGGAAATGTCGGACGGCTATCGCACCTACCTCGGCCTGTGCAGCCATGAGTACTTCCACACTTGGAACGTCAAGCGCATCAAGCCGGCGGCGTTCGTGCCGTACGACCTCTCGCGCGAGAATTACACGTCGCTGCTCTGGCTTTTCGAAGGGTTCACGTCGTACTACGACGACCTGATGCTCGTGCGCAGCAAGGTTATCACCGGAGTCGATTACTTCGGGCTCGTCGGCAAGACGATCGGCGGCGTGCTGCGAGGCAGCGGCCGGCTCAAGCAAAGCGTGGCGGAAAGCTCATTCGATGCCTGGATCAAGTACTACCGCCCGGACGAAAACGCGCCGAATGCAATCGTCAGCTATTACCAGAAGGGCGCGCTCGTCGCCCTGGCGTTCGATCTCGCGATTCGCGCCCGCACGAATCACCGCAAGTCGCTCGACGACGTGATGCGGCTGCTCTGGCAACGCTATGGCCGCGAGTTCTACCGCGGCGCGCAGGCCGGCGTCGGCGAAGGCGACGTCAAGGCGCTGATCGAGGAGGCGACGGGCGTCGACCTCGGGCCGCTTTTCGACGAAGCGGTCAGCGGCACTCGCGACTTGCCGCTCGCCGAATTGCTCGTCCCGTTCGGCGTGACGCTTATGCCCGATCCGGGCAATGGGGGCGCGGCGGTCAAGCCGTCGCTCGGGGCACGCCTGCGTGGCGGGGCCGAATGCACGATCGCCGCGGTCCACGACGGCAGCGCGGCCGTCAAGGCGGGGCTATCGGCTGGCGACGTGCTCGTGGCGCTCGATGGGCTGCGCGTCACGGGCTCCAATCTGGACACGTTGCTGTCTCGCTACCTGCCGGGCACGACGGTCGAGGTCCACGCGTTTCGGCGCGACGAACTGCGCATTGCGCGCGTGAAGCTCGACGGCCCCGAAATCACGCGCTATAAGCTCGCGGCCAACGAAAAGGTGCGGGCTGCGCAGGGCAACGCGCTGAAGCGCTGGCTGTACGGGTGAGTCGGCAGGCAGGCGATTGTTCCATTGATGCAACGATCCTTCGCTGCCGGCCTACTTTCGCGGAAAGGGCTCAGAAACCAGAATGGCTTCACTCGCGCGACTGACGCGCACCCTATCTGGAGCCCAACATGACCACCATCCTTCAACTGAACTCGGCAGCCCGCTCACAGGGCGCGAACTCGACGCTGCTCGCAAATGAGCTGACCGCCAAGCTGCAAGACGCGAATCCCGGCGCGAAAGTCGTCGTGCGCAATCTGCTCGCCGATCCGCTTCCGCACCTCGACGACGCCATTCTCGGCGCCTTCTTCACGCCGGCCGAGCAGCGCACGCCCGAGCAGGCAGCCATCCATGCGCGCAGCCAGGCGCTCATCGACGAGCTGCTGGCGGCCGACATCATCGTGATCGGCGCGCCGATGTACAACTTTGGCGTATCGACGCAGCTCAAAGCTTATTTCGACTGGATCGCCCGTGCCGGCATCACGTTCCGCTATACGGCGAATGGTCCCGAGGGGCTCGTGAAGGGCAAGAAGGCCTTCGTCGTCACCGCGCGCGGCGGCAAGTACCAGGGGACCCCGAACGACACCCAGACTCCGTATCTCAAGTCGTTCCTCGGCTTCATTGGCATTACGGACGTCAGCTTCATCTATGCCGAAGGCCTGAACATGGGCCCCGATGCGGCGACGGCCGCGTTGGCGGGGGCACGAGAAGCAATCGCCGCCGCGGCGTAAGCAAGTCGCTCATAAAGAGCGACGCATCGCGGCCGCGCTGCGGCTTCGCTGTGTTAGCCTCTACGCCGCCGCGCACGAACTGGGGCGCTCGTCACGCGACGAGCGCCCCGGCTTCTTTCGGGAGTCGCCAATCGATCGGCTTGCGGCCGCGCGAGACGAGGTAATCATTGGCGAGCGCGAAGTGACGGCAGCCGAGAAACCCGCGATGCGCCGATAGCGGCGACGGATGCGGCGCCTCGAGCACGCAATGCGGCCGATTGTCGAGCAGCACGCGTTTGGCCTGCGCATGCGAGCCCCAGAGCATGAAGACGAGTCCTTCATGCCGATGCGCGAGCTCGTGAATCAGCGTATCGGTGCACTTCTCCCATCCCTGGCGTGCGTGGCTCGCCGCCTTTCCGCGTTCCACCGTCAGCACCGTGTTCAGCAACAGCACCCCTTGTTTCGCCCACGCGTCGAGGCACCCGTGGCTCGGCATTTCGAAGCCGAAGTCGGCGGCGATTTCCTTGAAAATGTTGCGCAGGGAAGGGGGCGGACGCACGGGTGACGGCACGGAGAACGCCAGGCCGTGGGCCTGAGGATGTCCTTTGTCCTCGCCGTGGTAGGGATCTTGTCCCACGATGACGACTTCGACGTCGTCGGGCCGCGTCAGACGCAACGCGCGAAAGACGTCGGCCGGATAGATGGTCTTGCCGGCGGCACGTTCCGCGTCGACGAACCGGCAGAGCGGCGCATACGCATCGCTCTCGATGAAAGGCCGCAGGTGCTCACGCCATTCGAGCGGCAGCGCGCCGAACTGTGCCTCCAGCGGCTCGGCGAGCGTGGCGGCGGCCGACGAAGCACTCGGCAGCAATGGCTCGGAAGGCGCCGTCGACTTCGATGGTCCGGGCGTTTCGGCAGGATTGGCCGGCAACATATCGAAAAGCGTCGCTTGGCCCGGCGACGACGCCAAGCGAGGTGAACGGGAGCGTCCCATCGTCGATCCGCCTTGTTTCACGCGCCCGCACGCAGCCGGTAGCCGCGCTGAGCTTTGTTGACGTCTTCCGGCGCGAGGCCCGGCACATTCGACAATAGGTCGGCCGCGAGGGCATGAAGCGCCGACTCCTCGCCGTCGAGCAGTTCGAGCTCGACTTCGCTGATCGGCGCGCGCCGCGTCTCGCCATTCACTTCGGCCGTCACTTCGCCACGATCGATGGCGGCTTCGATCCGTGCGCCGTCGACAACTAACCGCCATAGTCGACGCGTGAAACGTGTGCGAAAGAGGGGAATCAGCTCGGGCGCCGCGAGCCGCAGCGCCGCAAGCGCTTGAGCATCGTCGCAGGCAGCCGCGAGCGAATCGACCTCGAGCGCCTCGCCGGCCACCGGTGTCTCCCATTCGTGGCGGCTGTGCAGTCCACCCTCGGCTTTGCCCGCCGCCTTCATCGTCTGGAGCCAGCCGTCCGGCGTCTTGCGCAATCGCAACGCGATCTTCGCCTGCGTGAGCGCGAGCGTCGGCGTATCGAAGTAGACGTTGTCGAGCGGCACATCGCGTCCTGCGGCGCCCGCGCGGTCACTCAAGTAGCGGATGACCGCATCCGCCTTGCCGGCCGGCAGCGCCAGCTTGATTTCGCGTTCGATGCCCATTGCCTTTGTCAGAAATGACCGCGAGCCGGATCTCAGAAGAACATGCGCTCGAGTTCCGCGCCTGGATCGTCGGCGCGCATGAAAGCTTCGCCGACGAGGAACGTATGAACCGACTGCTCCCGCATCCGTTCGACATCGGCCCGCGAGAGGATGCCAGACTCGGTCACGACGATGCAATCGGCCGGCACCTTGGCAAGCATGCCGATCGTCGTCTCGATCGTCGTCTCGAAGGTGCGCAGATTGCGATTGTTGATGCCGATGAGTGGCGTCTTCAGCGTCAGGGCTTCATCGAGTTCGTGCTCGTCATGGACCTCGACGAGCACGGCGAGACCGAACGAGTGCGCGAACGCTTCGAGGTCGCGCATCTGCGGCGTGGTGAGGGCGGCGGCGATCAGCAGAATCGCATCGGCGCCCATCGCACGCGCTTCGACGATCTGATAGGGATCGACGATGAAGTCCTTGCGCAGCACCGGCAGACTGCAGGCGGCTCGCGCCTCTTCGAGGTAAGCGGCGCTGCCCTGAAAAAAACGCACGTCCGTCAGGACGGAAAGGCAGGCTGCCCCGCCGCGCTCATAGGAGCGGGCGATATCGGCCGGCACGAAATGCTCGCGCAGGACACCTTTCGAGGGGCTCGCCTTTTTGACCTCCGCGATGACAGCCGGCTGCCCAGCCGCATGCTTCGCTCGGAGCGCGCCGACAAAGTCGCGCAGATCGCGTGTCGACGCCTCCAGGCGGAGCTCTTCGATCGGCGCGCTTTGCTGTGCCGCCCGCACTTCTTCGTGCTTGACCGCGATGATGCGCTCGAGAATGTCGCTCATGAGTGCCCTCGTTTCTTCCTTCTTTGAATGCCATCGTGATCGTTGAAGGCGCGGCGCTTGCCGCGTCTCGCCTAATGCTTGAACTGCTGAGTAAACCGGGCGAGCTCGTCCACTTTCGCGCGTGCGCGGCCTGACGCGATGGCTTCGCGAGCGATCTGAATGCCGTCGGCGATCGATGCGGCGATGTTCGCTGCGTAAAGCGCCGCGCCGGCGTTGAGCGTAACGATCTCGCGCGCCACGCCGGGCCGGTTCTCGAGCGCTTCGATCAGCAGCACCTTCGATTCGTTGGAGTCGCGAACCTTCAGCGTGCGGTTCGACACCATCTGCAGGCCGAAGTCTTCCGGGTGAATCTCGTACTCGTGGATTTCACCATTGCGCAGCTCGCCGACGAGCGTCGCTGCGCCGAGCGAAACCTCGTCCATGCCGTCTTTGCCGTAGACGACGACGACATGGTTGGCCCCGAGCCGCTGCATCACGCGCACTTGGATCCCAACGAGATCGGGATGGAATACGCCCATCAGTTGGTTCGGCGCGCCGGCCGGATTCGTGAGCGGGCCAAGGATGTTGAAGATGGTCCGCACGCCAAGCTCGCGGCGCACCGGTGCGATGTTTTTCATCGCCGGATGGTGATTCGGCGCGTACATGAAGCCCATACCCGTCTCGGCGATCGATTGGGCGACCTCGTCCGGTTTCAGATCGATATTGACGCCGAGCGCTTCGAGCACGTCCGCGCTGCCAGACTTGCTCGACACGCCGCGGCCGCCATGCTTGGCCACCTTCGCGCCGGCGGCAGCCGCGACGAACATTGTCGCGGTCGAGATGTTGAACGTGTTCGAGCCGTCACCACCGGTGCCGACGATGTCGACGAAATTCGAGTTGTCGCTCACTTGCACGTGATTCGCGAACTCGCGCATCACCGTGGCCGCGGCCGCGATTTCTCCGATCGTTTCCTTCTTGACGCGCAGGCCCGTGATGATCGCGGCCGACATGACGGGCGAGAGGTCGCCGCGCATGATGAGCCGCATCAGATGCAGCATTTCGTCATGAAAGATTTCGCGATGCTCGATCGTGCGCTGCAACGCTTCTTGCGGAGTGATCATATTGATTTCGCCTTCGTTCGGGCACCGGTGCGCGCAGGCTTTAGGCCGTCGCCGCGTGAGTCGCCTTCGCCATTTTCAGGAAGTTTTCGAGCAGCGCGTGGCCGTGCTCAGACAGGATCGATTCGGGGTGGAACTGCACGCCCTCGACGAGCAGCTCCTTATGGCGCACGCCCATGATTTCGCCGTCCTCGGTCCATGCCGAAATTTCGAGGCAATCGGGCAACGTGTCGCGCTCGATTGCGAGCGAGTGATAGCGCGTCACGTCGAAATGCTTCGGCAGATCGGCGAATACGCCTTTGCAGTCCGTTTCGATCCGGCTCACCTTGCCGTGCATGATCGTTTTCGCGCGCACGACGCGCCCGCCGAACGCTTCGCCAATCGCCTGGTGGCCGAGGCAGACGCCGAGAATCGGTTTCTCGCCGGAAAAGCGCGTCAGCACATCGAGCGTGATGCCCGCATGCTGCGGATTGCTGGGCCCTGGCGAGAGGCAAATGGTGTCGGGATTCAGCGCGGCGATTTCGTCGAGCGTGATCTCGTCGTTGCGGTAGGTGCGCACGTCCTCGCCGAGCTCGCCGAAGTACTGAACGAGGTTGTAGGTGAACGAGTCGTAGTTGTCGATCATGAGCAACATATCTATTCCCTCCCGATCAGAAGTCGGCATCGAGCCCGTCTTGGACCTGCTCGGCGGCGCGCAGCACGGCGCGCGCCTTGTTCTCCGTTTCCTGCCATTCCGATTCAGGCACTGAATCGGCGACGATACCTGCCGCGGCCTGAACATACAGATTGCCGTTGTAGACGAGGCCCGTGCGAATCGCGATGGCGAGATCCATTTCTCCGCTAAACGAAAGATAGCCGACCGCGCCGCCGTATAGGCCGCGCTTGACGGGCTCGAGCTCGTCGATGAGTTCCATCGCCCGCACTTTCGGTGCGCCCGAGAGCGTGCCGGCCGGGAACGTCGCACGCAGCACGTCGAAATTCGTCGTTCCGGGCTTGAGCTTGCCTTCGACCGAGCTCACGATATGCTGCACGTGCGAATACTTTTCGATGACCATTTTGTCGGTCACCGTCACGGTGCCCGTTTGCGCGATGCGTCCTACGTCGTTGCGTGCGAGATCGATCAGCATCACGTGCTCCGCGATCTCCTTCGGATCGTTGAGCAACTCGGTCGCAAGCTCAGCGTCGCGCTCGGGCGTATTGCCGCGCGGCCGCGTGCCGGCGAGCGGCCGGATGGTGACGATCTGGTCGTCGCCGCGCTTTTCCTGGCGCACGAGAATCTCGGGCGAGGCGCCGACCACATGGAAATCGCCGAAATTATAGAAGTACATATACGGCGACGGGTTCAGCGAGCGCAGCGCGCGATAAAGCGAGAGCGGGTTGTCGCGATAGGGCTTGATCAGCCGCTGGCCGACTTGGACCTGCATCAGCTCGCCCGCGGCGACGTACTCCTTCGCGCGGCGGACGGCCGCGAGATAGTCATCGCGCGCGAACTCGCGGTAGATTTCCGTGCGCATGCTCGGCGACGTGATCGGCGGCGTCACTGTCGTGTGCAGCCGCTGGCGTAGATCGCGCAGCCGACTTTTGCCGCGCGCGTAGGCTTCGGGCGCCGAGGGATCCGCATAGACGATCAGATAGAGCTTGCCGGCGAGGTTATCGATGACGGCCACTTCCTCCGTCAATAGCAGCTGGATGTCGGGCAGACCGAGATCGTCGGGCGGCGTCGTATGCGCGAGCTTCTTTTCGATATAACGGACAGCGTCGTAGCCGAAGTAGCCGGCGAGTCCGCCGCAAAAGCGCGGCAGACCGGGACGCTGCGCTACCTTGAAGCGCGCCTGGAATTGCGCGATGAACTCGAGCGGATCGCCTTCGTGCGTTTCGACGACCTTGCCGTCTTGCACGACCTCCGTCACTCCGCTCTTCGTGCGCAGGAGCCGGCGTGCGGGCAGCCCGATGAACGAGTAGCGGCCGAACCGCTCGCCGCCGACGACGGATTCGAGCAGAAACGAGTTCGCGCCGCCGCGCTCGGCCTGCGCGAGCTTGAGATAGAGCGACAGCGGCGTTTCGAGATCGGCGAGCGCCTCGGCGATCAGTGGAATCCGGTTGTAACCCTCGCTTGCGAGGGATTGGAATTCGAGTTCGGTCATGTTTCGTTCCTGTTCGTAGACCAACGCTCACGCACCTGTTCCTGTGTGACCGGCAATGCGAAGCGGACGGCAAACCGTTTGGGAGCAAGCTTGCGCGGTGCCTCCGCATGCGAAGCGGCCGGAACGGTCCGGTCGTACAGCAAGGGGAGCGCAGGCGCGCGGCGAATCAAAAAACGGTGCTGGACAGGGGCTTCCAGCATACCTCGGGAGAGGTCAGTGTGACGAGCGACGCCAGGGCCAGGCTCCCCGGTCGATACTGCTCGGACTCCGTTTTTTGCTCAGAAACATGAGATGAATGACTTAGGTCGTCGACGATTGAGGCGTTGCCGGCGCGGCTTCAAGGCTCGCATGATGATGCGTGATGAAGGTGGCGGCCGCCAATAACGTGGCGACTATACCATCCGATTTGATCGTTTGTATAGCTTTGCCGTGGTTGTAGCCGTACGGTACCGTCAGCGTCGCCATGCCCGCGGCGCGGCCCGCGAGCGCGTCGTTTTCCGAATCGCCGATCGCGACCGTCTCGTTTGGTGCTACGCCCATTGCGGCGCAGGCGGCGAGCATCGGCTCCGGGTCGGGCTTTTTGCGGGCCAGGCTGTCGCCGCCGAAGATGACGGAGAAGTAGCGCGCCAGGCCGTACTGTTCGAGCAGCGCGACGGCGAAGCGATGCGGCTTGTTGGTCACGCAGGCGAGCCGCAAGCCGGCATCTTTCAGCGCCGCAAGACCGCGCTCGACCTCGGGGTAGAGCCGTGTATGGCGTCCGTTAATCTTCGCATATTGGGCCTGATAGGCGGCGAGCGCCGTATGGAAGCGCGCCTGCGCTTCCTCGGCCGTGAAGCGTGCGCCGAGCACGCTACGAATCAGGTGCTCGGAGCCTTTTCCCACGTACCCGACGACTTCGTCGCGCGTGACAGGCGGTGCGGCACCGAGCTCGGCGAGCATGCCGTTCAGTCCGACGGTGAAATCATCGGCAGTATCGACCATGGTGCCGTCGAGATCGACGACGGCAGCCTTCAGGCGCAGCGGCGCGAGCTTCGGTCCGTCAGCGGGCAGCGCGGAGGAAAGGGTCATGAGATTGGCAGTGCTCATGCGTGCGAGACGGCCGCGAGGCGCGCCCGCATGTCGCCGATCACCTCACGGTAGTCGGGTTTGCCGAAAATGGCAGAGCCGGCCACGAACGTATCGGCACCCGCCTTGGCGATCTCGGCGATGTTGTCGACCTTGACGCCTCCGTCGACTTCCAGGTGAATCTCGCGACCGGTCTTTTCGCGATAGGCATCGATCCTCTCGCGCGCCGCGCGCAGCTTGTTGAGCGCCTCGGGGATGAACGATTGCCCGCCGAAACCGGGGTTCACCGACATGATCAGCACGAGGTCGATGCGGTCCATCACGTGATCGAGATAGTTGAGGGGCGTAGCCGGGTTGAAGACAAGCCCCGCTTTGCAGCCCTGATCCCGGATCAGCGACAGCGTCCGGTCGACGTGTTCCGACGCTTCCGGATGAAAACTGATCAAATTTGCCCCGGCTTTGGCGAAGTCTGGCACGATGCGGTCCACGGGTCGTACCATCAGATGGACGTCGATCGGCACCTGCACGTGCGGGCGAATGGCCTCGCAGACGAGCGGCCCGATCGTCAGGTTCGGTACGTAATGGTTGTCCATTACGTCGAAGTGGATCCAGTCGGCGCCGGCGGCGACGACATTGCGGACTTCTTCGCCGAGCCGGGCGAAATCGGCCGACAGGATGCTCGGGGCGATACGGAATTGCGTCATGACGAGTCGATCCTCTTTGCCGGGTTGAGCGGCAACGAAAACCCGCATTTTACCGTGCGTGGCGGCGGCGCTCGGGCCGCAGCTCGATCGTGGCGGTTGCGGGCGCAGGCCCCGACGCGCGACAATGCCAGACCGAAACCGGTGCGCGCCGGCGTTCGTACGATGCTTGGGAACTATGCACGTTGCCGTGCAACCCATTGTATTCGTGCGGGAAGAGAACCCAAACTAAGCAGATTTATGTCAGAGCCTAAGCAGCTACTTATTAGAGCGGAACCAGAGCCACGATGAGCCAGTATCAATTCAGCGTTTCGGCCCAAACGCGCTACCTGCCCGAACAATCCGATCCAGAGCGCCGCCAGTACGCATTTGCGTACACGCTGACGATCCGCAACACGGGTCAAGTGCCTGCCCAACTGATTGCGCGCCATTGGATCATCACCGATAGCGAGTCCAAGGTGCAGGAGGTGAAGGGCCTCGGCGTCGTCGGCCACCAGCCGCTGCTGCAGCCGGGCGAGCAATTCGAGTACACGAGCTGGGCTGTCATCGCGACACCTGTCGGGACAATGCGGGGCGAATACTTCTGCGTGGCGGAGGACGGCGAGCGGTTCGAGGCGCCCGTGCCCGAGTTCACA
>CAYPWK010000066.1:0-8069 GCA_964414365.1 uncultured Burkholderia sp. | reverse complement strand
ATCGGTGCGGCGGCCGCGCTGCGAGAGAACTGCCTGCGGTTGGGGCGCGAGGCGAACTGGCGGCGCGCGTGCGCCGCTGCCGCTCAGCTGGACGATCTCGACGTCGCGGGTACCCGGACGTTCTTCGAAACGTACTTCACGCCCTTTCAGCTTGCCAACAGCGACGGCACGCTGGACGGGCTTGTGACGGGCTACTATGAGCCGCTGCTGCGCGGGGCGCGCACGCGCCGAGGCCCATATCAGTATCCGCTTTATCGCTGGCCAGCCGGTTCTCGGCCCGGCACCGCGCTGCCGCCGCGGGCAGAGCTCGAGCGTTCGGGCGTGCTGGCAGGCAACGAACTGGTCTGGGTCGACGATCCGATCGAGGCCTTTTTTCTGCAGGTGCAAGGCTCGGGGCGCATCGCGCTAGACGACGGCACGGTCATGCGCGTCGGCTTCGGCGGCAGCAACAACCAGCCTTATCGGTCGATCGGTAAGTGGCTGCTCGATCACGGCGAGCTGACGCCTGTTCAGGCGACCATGCAAGGCATCAAAGCTTGGGCGCGTGCGAACCCGACGCGGGTCGACGCGTTGCTCGACACGAACCCACGGTTCGTCTTTTTCCGCGAAATGCCGTTGGCCGACCCCGCACTCGGGAGTGTCGACGTTGGGCCCATCGGTGCGCTCGGCGTACCGCTCACGCCGCAGCGCTCGATCGCCGTCGATCCTGCCTGGATTCCGCTAGGCAGCGCTGTTTTCCTACAAACGACGCGGCCGTTCACCAACACACCGATGAACCGGCTCGTCTTCGCGCAGGACACCGGAACCGCCATCAAGGGCGGCGTGCGCGCCGATTATTTCTGGGGCCTCGGCGACGAAGCGGGCGACCTGGCCGGCAAGATGAAGCAGGTCGGCCGGATGTGGCTGCTGCTGCCGAATTCGTAAGTCGAGGCGGAGCCTCTCATTGGTGTGCTGAGGATCGAGTGAGGCCTTTAAGGGCAGGCCTCGCTCGATGCACCGGTGTTTGCGCCCGCCGCCGCATCAATTGCCGAGCTTCCTCTTGTCGATCACATGCCGGGCCTTGCCTACCGATCGTTCGATCCCGTTGACGGGCAGAACGTTGACGATCGCGGTGATACCGATCAATGCCTTGATGTCGTAGGCAAGCGCCGACTTTGCGGCCTCGATTGCCGCTTGGTCGGCGAGCGCCTCGGGCATCGGCTCGACGTTGAGCGTCATGACGTCGAGCGGGCCTTCCTTCGTCAGAACGATCTGATAATGCGGCGCAAGCGCCCGCTGCTTCAGCAGCAGTTCCTCGATTTGCGTGGGGAAGACGTTGACGCCGCGCACGATCATCATGTCGTCGCAACGGCCTGTGATTTTCTCCATGCGCCGCATCGTGCGTGCAGTGCCGGGCAGAAGCCTTGTCAGATCGCGTGTGCGATAGCGGACGATGGGCAGTGCCTCCTTCGTCAGCGACGTGAAGACGAGTTCGCCGAACTCGCCATCAGGCAAGACTGCTCCCGTTTCCGGGTCGATGATTTCAGGATAGAAATGATCTTCCCAGATTGTGGGCCCGTCTTTCGTTTCGACGCATTCGGAAGCCACGCCGGGCCCCATGATTTCGGACAAGCCGTAGATATCGACGGCGTCGATGCCCATTCGCCGCTCGATCGCGAGCCGCATGTCGTTCGTCCACGGCTCGGCGCCGAATATCCCGATGCGTAGTGACGACTGTGCCGGATCGAGGCCTTGCCGCTCGAACTCGTCGGCGAGCGCCAGCATGTAGCTCGGCGTGACCATGATGATGTCGGGCTTGAAGTCGCTAATCAGCTGGACTTGCTTTTCCGTTTGGCCGCCGCCGAACGGGATGACGGTCAGGCCTGCGCGCTCGGCGCCGTAGTGCGCACCGAGACCGCCCGTGAAAAGGCCGTAGCCGTAGCTGACATGGACTTTATCGCCGCGGCGGGCACCGGCCGCACGGATAGAGCGTGCGACCAAATTGGCCCACGTATCGACATCGCGCGCCGTATAACCGACGACGGTCGGCTTGCCTGTCGTACCGGACGATGCGTGAATGCGCGAGATGCGTTCTTGTGGCACGGCAAACATGCCGAAAGGATAGTTGTCGCGGAAATCACGCTTCGTCGTGAACGGGAAGCGCGAGAGGTCGGCTAGGGTTTTCAGGTCCTCTGGACGGACGCCGGCCTCGTCGAATTTGCGCCGATAAACGAGCGAGTTCTCGTAGGCATGCGCAAGCGACCATTGGAGTCGCTCGAGTTGCAGCGCGGCGAGTTCGTCGCGGCTTGCGGTCTCGATGGGCTCGAGCGGCAGCGCAGTGTTCATGGGGTGTGTCTCCTATCTGTACTCAGTGATACGAAATGCGACAGATGCCGAGCCAAACGCTGTTGGTCACGCTGCGGGGGCTCGATAAGTCTGTGTCTTGGCCTTTCCCAGGCAGAAATCGTCGGCCGCTGAGCCGGCCGCACGGCATCGAAGCACGGATTCGACTGTTCAACGTTCCGGAATCACGGCTCCTTTGATGTGTGCCGACTTTCCGCGAAACATGGCCACCGTTTCCCCGGCGCGATTCGTGACGCGGATATCGTAGATACCGGTGCGCCCGTTCAATGTCTGCTCGACCGCTTCGGCCGTCAGGACGTCGCCGCCGTGGACTGGGCGCAGAAATTCGATCGAGCACCCGGACGCGACCGTGGTGATGTTGTAGGAATTGCAGGCGAATGCGAAAGTCGAGTCGGCCAATGTGAAGATCAGGCCGCCGTGGCAGATGTTGTGGCCGTTGAGGAAATCGGGCCGCACGACGGCTCGCATGCGCGCATAGCCTGCACGGACTTCGAGAAGCTCGAATCCGAGCGCGCGGCTGCATGCATCGGCGCTGAACATCGCTTCGGCCACCGCTTGGGCCAGCTCGTCTCCCGTCTTTTCCACGCCGGTAGCGTGACCATGTGCTGCCGTCGACGGCTCGTTACGAGCCGGGCCGCTCCCGAGCGTACTGGACACCCCCTCGGGGGGGAGCGAATGACCTGAGCGCGAGGGCCGTTGCATGTCAGCGCCCCTCGAAGCGCGGCGCGCGCTTTTCGATAAAGGCTGCAACGCCCTCCGCATAGTCGTGGGAGGCGCCCAACTCACGTTGCAAATCGCGCTCGAGATCGAGTTGTTGATCGAGCGTGTTCGTCGCGCTCGCGCGCATGGCCCGTTTGATGGCCGCGATCGCTTTCGTGGGCTGTTGCGCGAGGTGAGCGGCGAGCTCGGAAGCGGCGCCGGGCAGGTCCGCGTCGTCGACGACGTCCCAAATAAGACCCCATTGCTGGGCCTGCTCGGCCGAGAGCTTATTGCCCGTGATCGCGAGACCCAGCGCACGCGCCATGCCGATGCGCTGCGGCAGCAGCGCGGTGCCGCCCGAGTCGGGGATCAGCCCGATCTTCACGAACGACTGAACGAAGCTGCTCGAGCGCGCGGCCAACACGATGTCGCAGGCCAGCGCCAGATTGGCGCCCGCGCCCGCGGCGATGCCGTTGACAGCGGCAATGACGGGCAGCGGCAGTGCTTGCAACCGGCGTATGAGCGGATTGAAATTTTCGTCGATGAGCGCGCCTAGATCGGTCTCGGCGCCAGGCGCGAAATCAAGATCGGCGAGATCCTGGCCGGCGCAGAAGCCCCGCCCAGCGCCGGTCAGCACTAGCGCGCGCGCGTTCGCTGTTTCGACTGCGTCGAGCGCGGAACGCAGTTCCGCATGCATCTTGCGCGTGAAGCTGTTGAGCTTGTCCGGCCGATTCAGCGTAATCGTGGCCACGCGCGAGGAGTCATCGACATCGACGCGGATTGCTTCGTAAACCATCGTTCGTCTCCTGTGCCGCTTGGCTTGCTGCTGTTTGCGTTGACCGGCGCGTGAAATGGAGCCGCGTGAACTGCTCGTCGCGGCTGGAACCGCTCAGAGCCGCTCCAGGGCGAGTGCGATACCCTGGCCGACGCCGATACACATCGTGCAAAGCGCGTATTTGCCGCCCGTGCGTTCGAGTTGGTACAGCGCCGTGGTCACGAGCCGGGCGCCCGATGCGCCCAGTGGATGCCCAAGCGCGATGGCGCCGCCGTTGGGATTCACGCGAGGATCGTCGTCGGCCACGCCGAGCAGCCGCAAGACGGCGAGCCCCTGCGATGCGAATGCCTCGTTGAGCTCAATGACGTCGAACTGGCTTAGCGACATCCCAAGGCGAGCCAGCAGCTTCTGCGTGGCGGGCGCCGGCCCGATACCCATGATGCGCGGCTCCACACCGGCTGACGCCATGCCGAGAATCCGAGCCCGGCGGCGCAGGCCGTTTTGCTCGGCTGCCTCATCGTCGGCAAGCAGGAGCGCGCATGCGCCGTCGTTCACGCCGGAGGCGTTGCCGGCCGTAACCGTGCCGTCGGGGCGCACGACGCCTTTTAGCTTGGCGAGTGCGTCCAGGGATGTTTCGCGCGGGTGTTCATCCTGCGTGACGTGCAGCGCGTCCCCTTTTTTCTGCGGGATGACGACGGGGATGATTTCAGCCGCGAGCGTTCGGTCGCGCTGGGCGCGAGCCGCCTTTTGCTGGCTGCGCAGCGCGAAAGCGTCTTGATCGGCACGGCTCACCGAAAACTGTTCGGCCACGTTTTCGGCCGTTTCGGGCATCGAGTCGATGCCGTATTGCGCTTTTAGCTTCGCGTTGACGAAGCGCCAGCCAATCGTCGTGTCGTGAATTTCCGTCTGTCGTGAGAACGCGTTGGTTGCCTTCGGCATCACGAAAGGCGCGCGCGTCATGCTCTCCACACCGCCCGCGATGAAGAGCCGCCCTTCTCCGGCCTTCAGCGCGCGGGCCGCGGTGCCGACGGCATCCATCCCCGAGCCGCAGAGCCGGTTCAGCGTCGTGCCGCTTACATCGGTCGGCAAGCCGGCGAGCAAGGCGGCCATACGGGCGACATTGCGGTTGTCTTCGCCGGCCTGGTTCGCGCAGCCGTAAATGACGTCGTCGACCGTGCGCCAGTCCACGCCTGGGTTGCGCTCCATTAGCGCTCTAATCGGCGCGGCCGCGAGATCGTCGGCGCGGACGTCCTTCAGCGCGCCGCCGTAGCGGCCGAACGGCGTGCGAATTGCGTCGCAAATGTAGGCATCTTTCATCGAGTTGCGCGGGAGACCCTGGCATTCATGCCGGGGAGGGATAGCGCGGCGTGGGAAGCACGCCCAACTCCTGCCTCTCCTTTGTGATAGCTATCCTTGAGTTGAAGGGAATACGCGTATCCATCGCCGAGCTGCACTACACGGCAATAGCGATGGCTGATACCTAGCACCACAGACCGTCTGGCTGTTCAACGAACTTTAACGGCAAGACTCGCGGCGTTCCATTCGACCATTCGATCTATGCCGTTTGGCCGACTTGAGCGGGCGCCGACCGTGGCGCAACATGGACCCGGCTTTGAATCACGCGGAATCGATTGGCAACGAACGCGGGATCGGTTAGTGCGGCGTTTGCCGCGGGATTGGCTCCGGTCCCGTGAAAGTCCGAGAACGCTGCCGACTGGTTGACGAACACACCTCCCGTCAAGTTGATCGAAAGCGCCACCCCGCCGCGGATCGCCGCTTCGTGTGCGGCTTCGATCGTTGCTTCGTCGGTGCTGTAGACCGACAACGTCAGCGCGCCGTGCCGAGCTGCGATCGATCCGGCCATATCGAGCGACTGTGCGGTCGAATCCGTAGCGATCACGAACGAGATGGGGCCAAACCATTCGCCGCTGAACTTGTCGTGGTCGACTGCGGCGTCGAGTTGCAGCAGGAGCGGCGTGCGCACGCGCGCGCCGGGGAAGGCCGGATGGTCGATCGATCGGCTGTCGACGAGTACCCGGCCGAGCGAGCGTGCTTCGTCGATGCGGCGGGCGACGCCGTCATTCTGAATGGCGCCAAGCACTTCGACGGCGCGCGCCGGATCGCCGAGAAGCTTTTGTACGGCTTCTCCGAGCGCTTGCGCGACTTCGTCGAAGCTCGCATGTCCGGTCGATGTCGCGATGCCGTTTCGTGGCACGTAGATGTTTTGCGGCGCCGTGCACATCTGGCCTGAATAGAGCGCGAGCGAAAAGGCGATATTGCGCGCCGCGGCTTTGAGGTCGTCGACCGAATCCACGACGATCTGGTTGACGCCGGCCTTTTCGGTGAAGACTTGCGCCTGGTGCGCATGGCGTTCGAGCCATGTACCGTTTTGCGTGCCACCCGTGAAATCGATGACCTTGATCTCGGGGCGCAGCGCCAGGTCCTGGACGAGCGCGCCGTCGTTCGGCTCGGTCGCGAGCAGCGTAACGACGTTCGGGTCGAACCCGGCCTCGCGCAGCACGTCTCGGGCAATGCGCACGGTGATCGCGAGCGGCAGGATGGCGCCCGGGTGCGGCTTAACGATCACGGCGTTGCCCGTTGCAAGATCGGCGAAGAGGCCCGGATAGCCGTTCCACGTCGGAAACGTGCAGCAGCCGAGCACGAGCCCGATGCCTCGTGGGGCGATCGTAAAGCGCTTTTGCATCGCGAGCGGCGGATTTTTCCCTTGCGGCTTCTCCCAGTGCGCCTCGCTAGGGACGCGACGCAATTCGGCCCACGCGTAGGCGATTGCCTCGAGCGCGCGGTCCTGCGCGTGCGGGCCGCCGGCCTGGAACGCCATCATGAACGCTTGCCCGGTCGTATGCATGACGCTGTAGGCGATTTCAAAGCTCGCGCGGTTGAGACGAGCCAGAATTTCAAGACTGACGCCGACCCAAGCTTCGGGGCCGGCGGTGCGCCAGCGGCGCTGCGCGGCCGTGGCTGCGGCGATGAGCGCATCGGCGTCGGATTTTGGGTAGCGGATGCCGAGCGCGAAGCCGAAGGGCGACTGCTCCGCGCCGACTGTATCGCCGTTGCTCGGTTGATCGAGTTCGAAGTTTCGGTTCAGAGACGCTTTGAATGCAGCCTCGCCGTCCGCGTTGCTGCTTTCCCCGTACACTTTGGGGCTCGGCATTTCGGCGAACGGACTCCAGTAACCGCGCGTTTCGATGGCGGCGAGCGCATGCTTGAGCGTGTCTTCGTGCTTGGCAAAGAGAGTGTGTGTCATGTCGGAGACGGAAGCGGCCTGGTTGGGAAAGATCGGCCGTCAATTCATTGACCGACCGGTTGGTTGGCGAATGTTACCATTGTTCGCGCGAAGGTTTTGAGCGTTTTTGCGGTGTATCCAGACAAACCATAGGAGGGTGTACATGGCCTACGAGAACATTCTTGTCGAGACGCGCGGGCGGGTCGGTCTCGTGACGTTGAACCGGCCGAAGGCGCTCAACGCGCTCAACGACCAACTGATGGATGAATTGGGCGCCGCGCTGAAAGCGTTCGATGCCGATGAGGGTATCGGTGCGATCGTCCTGACGGGCAGCGAGAAGGCGTTCGCGGCGGGCGCCGATATCGGGATGATGGCGAGCTACAGCTATATGGACGTGTATCGCAGCGACTACATCACCCGCAATTGGGAGGCCGTGAGCTCGATTCGCAAGCCCGTGATCGCGGCTGTGGCCGGTTTTGCGCTAGGCGGCGGCTGCGAGCTGGCGATGATGTGCGACATCGTCTTCGCGGCCGACACGGCGAAATTTGGACAGCCCGAAATCAAACTCGGCGTCATGCCCGGTGCGGGCGGAACGCAGCGGTTGCCGCGCGCGGTGTCCAAGGCCAAAGCGATGGACATGTGTTTGACGGCTCGCTTCATGGACGCCGCGGAAGCGGAGCGCTCCGGGTTGGTTTCGCGTGTGGTGCCGGCGGCGGCGTTGCTCGACGAGGCGATCGGGGCCGCATCGACGATCGCTGAGTTTCCGTTGCCGGCCGTCATGATGGTGAAGGAGTCGGTGAACCGCGCGTACGAAACGACGCTTGCGGAAGGGGTGCGTTTCGAGCGCCGGTTGTTCCACTCGCTCTTCGCAACGGAGGATCAGAAGGAGGGGATGGCGGCGTTCGTCGAGAAGCGCAAGCCCGTCTTCAAGCATCGTTGAACACGCATAGACTTTCCGCTTGCCACGCTTCGCGAAGGGGCCTAGAATCACGCCCTTTCGCGCAGTCG
>CAYPWK010000065.1:0-18113 GCA_964414365.1 uncultured Burkholderia sp. | reverse complement strand
CCGGCTACGACGATGTGGCGGCGAGCTGGGCCGCGCCCGATGCGCTGATGCGGCGCGTCGAGCTCGCGCAGCGCCTCGCGGCGCGCGTGGGCGATCGCGTCGATGCCCGCGAACTCGGCCCACGGCTCATGGGCGGGCCGCTCGAGCCAGCCACGGCGCTCGAAATCTCGCGCGCGGAAAGCGCGCCGACGGCGCTTGCACTGCTGCTGGTCTCGCCCGACTTTCAACGGAGATAACAACCTTGACGTCCTGTCCGGCCTAAAGGCCGGAGATTCCCACTACTGGCGATGCACGTCCGCATCGGAGAATGTTTAACGCAGCATTGACATCGCGATCATGTACGCAACCGCAATCACTGCATTGCCACTCTCTCATTCGCAAGCCCTTCAGCCCGCTAGGGCCGCTGCGCGCATGGCACGCAGAACAGGTTACGGAGGAAAACGCTTCGTTCACTTCCTCGAACTTCACGCCGTGCGCCATCGCTTTATAACGGAGCTTGTCTCGGAACGACGACCAAGATGCGTCGTAGACGCTTTTCGCCATCTTGGTTTTGGCAAGTTGGGACGCCGACACGTTGCCGACTCGAATCAGATCGAACCGGCGCACCAGGTCGAGCGCCGCCTTGTGTTGGAAATCCGCGCGCGCATTGGCCACCTTGGCATGCAGCTTGGCGAGGTGGCGCTTATGCTTGCGCGCCCGCTGCGCCTTCGCCAGCTTCTCGGCCGCACGCAGGCCGTAGCGGTTATTGGGCAACGTCTCGCCATTGGACAGCTTGGCGAAATCTTTCAAGCCCAGGTCGAGGGCGATGGCCTGCCGGATCGGGCGGGCCGGCGCCTCCGGCACCTCGATCACAATATTGAGAAACCAATGGCCGCGCGCATTCTGCGCGAAATTGGTGCCATCCTTGATCTTGCCTTCGGGCAACGCACGGCTATGGAATACGCGAAACGTATGGCCGGCGAAGCGAAAGGCCGTCCCCTCGCGCTTGAGGTCACGCCCTTTGAGCGGCACCCAGCCGAGTGTGCGCTTGCCGCGATAGCGCAGAAACGGGCGCCGATGCTGGTTACGCGACTTGGCGTATTGCTCGCACGTGGCGTTCACCGTCCCCGAGTGGATGCCCAATTCCTTGCTCGTGCCGGTGGTCAACCCGTTCAGATCGAAGCCGCTCGGCCATTTCTTACCCCACTTGAGCGCGTGCTTCTGCGTGTCGTTGCAGAAGTTCCAGACGTAGTTCACCGCACGGCTTTGCCGCTTGAGCAAACCATTGAGCGATTTCACGCGGTAGCGGTAGACCAGGATCATGCCGCGCATGCTAACTCGGGAATGCCGCCTTGCGGCGGCGCTCCTTTCCTCCTCGGACTCAAGTCCGAGGTTTCTCGGAGCATCTGGTGAAGCTTTCGCTCGACAGCCCGCTGCTGACCGATTTGTACGAACTGACGATGCTGCAGGCGTACTTCGACGGCGGCATGAACGAAACGGCGACGTTCGAGTTATTCGTCCGATCGTTGCCGCCCCAGCGCAATTTTCTGATGGCGGCGGGACTCGAGCAGGTGCTCGACTACCTCGAGAAATTGAAGTTCACGGAGGATGACCTCGCGCTGCTCGCCAGAATGGGCCGCTTCACGCCGGCGTTTCTCAGATCGCTGGGAAAGCTGCACTTCACTGGGACCGTCGATGCGATGCGAGAAGGCACCGTTTTTTTCGCGGATGAGCCCATCTTGCGGATTACGGCTCCGATACCCGAGGCACAAGTCGTCGAAAGTCGAGTGATGAACCTGCTGCACTATCAGACGTTAGTGGCCAGCAAAGCCGCGCGCATCGTGCTCGCAGCGCCCGATGCGCAACTCGTCGACTTTGGCCTGCGGCGCGCGCACGGCTCGGAAGCTGCGCTGCTTTCCGCGCGCGCGAGCTATCTCGCCGGCTTCTCGGGAACAGCAACGCTCGCGGCCGGTCTGCGCTTCGGCATCCCCGTGCACGGGACGATGGCGCACTCGTACGTGCAAGTTCATGCAAACGAAACGCAGGCCTTCGAAGACTTCGCTCATTCACAACCTGCCAATACTACGTTGCTGATCGACACCTACGATACCGAGGCAGCCGCGCGCAAGGTCGTCGATCTGGCTCGGCGCATTGCCCGGTACGGCATCACCATCAAGGCGGTACGCATCGACAGCGGCGATCTCGGCGAGCACGCGCGCCGCGTGCGACGCATCCTCGACGACGGCGGGTTGCCGTACATCCAGATCTTCGCGAGCGGCAATCTCGACGAATACCGTTTGAGCAAGCTCGTCGCGTCGCAGGCTCCGATCGAGGGCTTCGGTGTTGGGACGCGCATGAATACCTCGGCTGATGCGCCGTACCTGGACTGCGCCTACAAGCTCGTCGAGTATGCGGGTGAGCCGCGGCGTAAGCGCTCCGAAGGCAAGGCAACGTGGCCGGCGCGCAAGGCGGTGTTCCGCTATGTCGACGAGCATGGTGTGATGATGCGAGATTGTCTGGCGCTTGAAGGCGAGAATCGAGGCGGCGCTTCGCTGCTCGAGACAGTCATGATGGCCGGCACGCGCAGGAAGGCACTGCCGAGCCTCGCAGCCAGCCGCGACCATGCGAGACGCCAGTTGCAGGCGTTGCCGGCTACGTTGCGAGGCGTCGGTCCGTCCGATCCGTATCCCGTTGAGGTATCCGACAAGCTGAGGCAATTGGCGCAGCGTCTCGACGCACAGAAGGGTGCCGTCAATCCCAGCACGCCCGGACAAACATAAAGGCGCAGAACGATCAGCGACGTTCGCCTGACCGAAGCGGCGGGATCGTCAGCGTGTCGGAATAACGCTATTCAAGGCGAAACATCGGCAGCCTCTCTCCTGGAATAAAGAATCGTGTCGCGCGGTACCTCCGGCGTGGCGGTCTCGCATTGAGAAGAACGCCACACTGAAACCCGACGCGCGTCGCACCCCGCGATTCGTGCCGGACTGTTGCCCATCGTATCGCGCTGGAGAAAGGCCATGAAGACTCTGTCGATGATTTCAGTTGCCGTGCTCGCGGTTTGTGCCACGCAGGTCATGGCGGCCGGAACCGAGGACGCATCAAGCACCCCATCCAACGATTCGCAGATGGTGACGCAAAGCGCCGTCGGTGCGCAATCGGCAGGCAGCATGGAAAGCGGTGCTCGCACGGGCAAGACGCGCGACCAGGTATACCAGGAGCTAATTCGTGCAGAACAAGACGGGACGTTGGATCGTTTGAACGGGCTTTATGGGGGAGGGCAGTAAAGAAGTCCTGTCCGTTCACGGCATGAGGCTTGCGCGCATTCGGCCGTAGCGCTCAAGGAGAACCTCAATGACTCAGTTGGAACGGCGATGCTTCCTTTCGACGATAACACTTGGCGGACTGCTGTCGACAGTCGGTGTCCTCGCGGCAACCGATTCGACCGCGGCGATTCCGCACCCTGAAGCGTTTCACTTGCCGGCGAACGATTGGATTCCGAACAACCCTCGTTTGCCGGTACTCGTCTATCGGCGCGCGGTGCCGCTTGCCGGTTCGGATCCGGCCGAACGCTTCGAGCAATTGTTCAGCCAAAACGGTTGGCCACCTCATTGGCGAGACGGCGTCTATGACTTCCATCATTTTCATCCGTCGACGCACGAGGTACTGGGTTTTGCGGGTGGCAGTGCGCGGCTGATTCTAGGCGGCCCGCCGCCCATCGGGCGAGAAGTTGAAGTAGAGGCGGGCGACGTCGTCGTTCTGCCGGCAGGCACGGCGCACTGCAAGCTCGAAGCGAGCGCCGATTTTCTCGTCGTGGGCGCATATCCGCCCAATCAGGACACCGGCATCAGTCGTAAGGCGTTGAGCGAGGCAGAGCGGCAAGCGATGCTCGCCGTCGACTTTCCCGAGAGCGACCCTTTGACGGGCGCCGGTGGCCCGCTCACGCAATTCTGGAAGGCCGCCTAGGCAACTTGCATCACGCAGGCCGCTTACGCCCGTCGTAGCGATCGCTGGCCCAGGCGTACACGAGCGAGCGTAGCGCGTGTGCGGTTATTTTTACCGAATCATCAGGTTCGATACGGGAAAATTTCGATAAAGATTTCCTGACAAGCTGCCGTTATCGCCTCTATACGGGGGAAGCACGACACCAAAGCTTGACAGGGGATCGAGAGTGAGCCAGCAACGTACGTCCTGGTCGCGGGCCGCCGCGCCGGGTGAAGTCATCTATTCGGAAGGATACGCCGGAGAGGCGGTCATCTATGTGATCGCCGACGGCAAGGTCGAGATCTCGACCTATTGCGACGACAAAAAGGTCGTGCTCGCGACGCTCGGCAAAGGAGAGTTCTTCGGCGAAGCCGCGCTGCTACCGCCGGAGCCGCGAGCGCATACGGCAAAGGCGCTGACGTTCTGCCAACTGACGGTTATCCAGGCGGACGTGGTCGAGCAGGAGCTCGAACGATCGTCGCCGCTCTTGCGTCATATCGTGCGCTCGACGATCCGCCGCCTGCGAAAGCGCGACGATCTGCTCGCAACCTATACACACGCCGATTTCCTTCCCGGTGTGCTCTCGTATGCACACGTGCTTTCGTTAATGGCGGGATCTGAAAACGCCGATTCGTCTGATGGATGGGCGCGCCGCGGCCAGTCTGAAGAAGTGTCGGTGCCGCTTGCCGAAGTCATCAAGAAGTGCCGGGCCATTGCGGGGCATTCGCGTCCGCACGTGATGACGATGCTCAAGCGGATGGAAAAGCTCAATCTCGTCTCGGTGCAAGCCGGCACTACCGAGCACTTCAGCAACCACGCCGCGCGCTATGCGGCCAACGATGGTGCCGCGGCACGGCAACTCGTCACGTTCGATCCGGTGCGGATCACCGAGCGCGCGCAGCAGGTGGCCGACGAAGACCTCGACATCGCGATCAACAGCGAACTCGAGCTCATCGACTTGAGCGATCTCGAAGCGCTGATTGGCGTCGAGAGGGCGGTCATCCTCAACAAACTCTCGCACGCCGAGATTGCCGAAGACGTCTTCGCGTTCCGCAAGACCAAGGTGCTCAACTATGTCGAGGAGAAGGGCGTTGCCTACTTCTCGCGGCGCAATCCGCGCAGAGTGACCGACGTGAAGTCGATCGAAGACCTCGAGTATGTCGATCAGCGCACGTTGTTCGAGGCCGTCAGCCAGACCGATACCTATGACCTCGCGAAGCTTTTCGCCTCGATGACGGATCGCTCGATCGTCGACCGGCTGTTGGCCGCAATGACCGAAACGCGCAGGAACGAGATTGCGTGGGTGATGCGGCGCGATATCAAGGTCGATCCGGTGGAAGTCGGCGATATCGAGCTGCGGTTTCTCGAGACCGTGAAGACGCTGAAGTCGGCCCCCGCGGCCGGCGCCGCCTGATCACGCGATCCTTTGCAGAACTTCGAGGTACGAAAGATGGACCTGCTCACGTTATTCGGTGCGCTCTTCGGCACTGCCGCAATCGCCACCGGCTTCTGGCTCGAAGGCGGAGACTTCACGACATTGCTGCAGGCCGAAGCGCTCGTCGTCGTGCTCGGCGGCACACTCGGCGCCGTGATGATACAAAACACATGGGCGCGCTTTTTCGATGGCGTCAAGCAGCTGGGGCTTGCTTTTTCCAAACCGAAGCAGGTCGACCGCGCGAACCTCACGTTGCTGCTCGAATGGGGCGATCAAGCGAAAGTGAATGGCCTGCTCGCGTTCGAATCTATCGATTCGAGCGGCATTGGCGCTTTCGCGAAGCGCGGCCTCGATCTGCTCGCCAACGGCGTACCGACGCCCGTGCTCGAAGATGCTTTGCGGCGCGAGCTCGACGCATACGAGCGCAATCGGATGGCCGCCGCGAAAATCTGGCAGCAGGCAGGCGGTTACGCGCCGACGTTCGGCATCCTCGGCGCCGTCCTCGGCCTCATTCATGTGACAGGCCATATGCTCGAGCCCGCGTCGCTCGGACGCGGCATCGCCGCGGCGTTCACGGCGACGCTCTACGGTCTCGGTCTCGCGAATCTCGTATTCCTGCCGCTTTACGGCAAGATCAAAGCGCAGGTCGATTCCGAGCTTCGCTTCAGAAGGCTCTATTTCGACGGGCTGCTCGCCATTTCGCGTAAGGAGTCGCCGCAAACGATCGAGACGCGTCTCGCCGGCGACATCCGCGAACGGTCGGCTGAATTGCTCGGCTGACGACGGTACTAACCTACTTCGATCTCGCGCCGCACGGAGCTTCCGAGACATGGAATTTTCATCGATCAGCAAGCCGCCCGGCTCCGCGCCGCGCGATCAGGAGCACGAGGACGAAGCTCGCTCGGAACGGTGGCTTCTTTCTTATGCGGACCTCGTCACCACGTTGATGGTCTTCTTCCTCGCGCTCTACATCCTGCAGCTCGCGAAAACGAAGGAGTCCGAAATGAAAGCCGCGGCTGCGCAAGTGGTGACCGCGGCCCCGCCGGCCGTCAAGCATGATTCCGCCGGTAGGGCTCGGCTCGTGGCGCTCCTCGAGCCGCTCGTCGAGCGGCGCCAGATCACGATGAAGCAAACGCCCCAGGGCATCGAGATCGCCATCAATGCGAGGATTCTTTTCAATTCGGGCGAAGCGCGGCTTTTGCCCGAGGGCCTCGACGACCTCGCGCGCGTCGCCGATGTGTTGAAGAACGGCTCGCCGAAGAGCATTCTCGTAGAAGGCCATACCGACAGCGCGCCGATCGCCACGGCTCAATACGCCTCGAATTGGGAGCTTTCGGCAGCGCGAGCGGGGGCCGTCGTGCGCTTCCTTGTCGAGCGCGGGATCGAATCGGGCCGCCTCGCGGCGATCGGCCGGGCCGACAACGACCCGCTGTCACTTGGCGACGATCCCGCGGCGCGGGCCGCGAACCGGCGCGTGACGATCGTCGCGCAATACTGATCGGGCACGCTTCTCGCAGCGCACGGTTGTTCTCCTTCCTCCGGGTGAGGGCAGCTGCCAAATGAAACCTTCAAGCGAGAAACGGCATTGCCGTGCACGCGTGGCGAGCCAAGTGCGCGGCCGCCTGCGCGTCAAGTTCGATCATGGGTCGCGCGACACAGACCACCTCAAACGCATCGAGCAATATCTCGAGTCGCAGCCCGGCATCGGCGATGTTGTCGTCAATGCGGCCACGGGTAGCATGACGATTCCCTATGACCATGCGAAGCGGGATGGCAAGGGCATTTTCGAGCTCTTGCAAGATCTCGACGTGGTGGTCGAATCGGCCTTGCATCCGCCGAGCGTCGACGAAGCGGTAGCCGAGCCCGGTCGTCATCCCAGTTTTACGCAAGCCGTCGACGATCTCGATGGCTATGTGCGCCGTACGCTGGGCGTGCCCGTCAACCTCCGGCTCCTGCTGCCGCTCGCGCTCGTAGCCGCCGGCGCATGGTCGATCGCCAGGCGCGGGCTCATGATCGAGAACGTGCCTGGCTGGGTCTTCCTGTGGCTCGCTTTCGATACCTTCGTGAAGCTACATCCTGAGCACGCACAAGTGCCGCATCGGACGTGAGGCCCGATAGCCGCCGCTGAGCGCCGGTGTCGGATCGCGCAATTGGTGGATCACCCACCGGCGGTGCGAACCCGCGTGTCTATAATGGATTTCTTTGGAGGTACGTCATGGCCGCGCTGGACGACTTCTTCAAGGGCAACCTGCTGGCAGGCCTCGTGGTCGGGGTCGGTGCCGTAGTGCTTGCACCCGTGGTATTGCCGGTCGTTGCGGCGGTTTCGAAGCCGCTTGCCAAAACGGCGATCAAGACGGGCGTCATCCTTTTCGACAAGGGCCGAGAAGCGGCCGCCGAAATGACCGAGGTCTTGGAAGACCTCGTTGCGGAGGCCCGCGCCGAACTCGAGCATCCGCGCGCCGGTTCCGTGGCCGAAACCATGTCGATGGCCAGCCCCACGCACGGCGGCTCGGTAGCCGAAGGGATGTCGGCGGCCAGCCCGACGCACGGCGGGTCGGTGGCCGAAGTGATGTCGACGGCCAGCCCGACGCGCGGCGGAAACGGCGGCGAAGCGGCCTCGCCTTCTCCACAGGATCATCCCAGTGCCTCCTGACGAGGCAGGCCTCACGCATCTGGTTGCGGGGAGGCTGCGCGTTAAATTGCCCGCCCGGCGCAGGGATGCAGCCTTCTTTGCAGACCTGTCGCGGCGGCTCGCGCAATGCGATGGCGTTCGCGAAGTGCACGTCAATCCGTTGACGGGAAGCGTGCTGGTGCTGCATGCGACAACGCCGGAAGCGATCGCCGCTTATGCGACTGAGCATGGTCTGTTCTCGCTGCAGCTCGACCCTGTTTCTTCCGACAAAACGTTTTTTGCCCGCGCATATGCGTTGGTGTCAGATCGCCCCGCGCGGCCAACGCGTCGAGCAGGCGGCGTGCCCGAGGAAGAGCGAGAACGAATACGAGCGAGCAGGCTAAGCGCAACGCTTGCCGGGCTGGGCACTCTGCAAACCGTCCGGGGGCAAGTCATGGCCCCGGCGATCACCTTGTTCTGGTACGCATATGACGCGTGGCGCGCCCGTTCGCTCGCGCGTCTCAGCTCGTCATCGCCCATCCCGCCCAAGGCGAACGACGACAAAAGTCGTCGGTAATCGACGGTCAACTCGGCGGCGAGACCGCACGTATAACCGCGAAATGCGCGATTTTAATCAAGCCGTCACATCGACGCGTTCCAATAACGCATGACGCCGATCTCTCGGCATACGTGCGTAATAGGGCGCTCGCAGCATGGAAGAGTATTTCGCGGATCAGATTCATCATGTGCCCGGCCGGCTTCGATTGAAGCTTTCGGCGCTCAAACGAAACGAGGCGGGCGCGCTCTTCGCGCAAGAGCGGCTCTATGCACTCGACGGCGTGCGCAGCGTAAGCGGCAATGCGCTGACGGGGAGCGTCGTCGTGCGTTTCGACCCCCAAACCACGAGCGTTTCCCAGATCCTCGATGAGCTGAAGGCGCATGGCCTGCTGGATGCGCCGGCGTTGACGCCAGCTCCGGTCGGCAGTGCGGCTGCGCAGTCGCTCGGCGCTATCGTGCAGCCGCAGCGTGCGCGGTCCCTGGCCGACGCCTTCGTCGACAAGACGATCGAAGCGCTGCTCGAACGCTGCGCGATTGCGCTCGTCGCTGCGCTGATCTAAACCAAAGCTGGGGCGCGTTCAGCGCGCATGAGGCGGCTGAGCCCGCACCGACAGCGCCGGCTTGGTCGACTCGTTCACCAGGTAGGGCGCCGCTGCCCCGGCCGCGATTGCCAGCGCGTCGAGCAAATCGATGCGCGACAGCCCAAGCATCCCGTTCAGCCCGGGAATCGCACCAGCAACGAGTTGCAGTGCCACTGAGCCTCCGATCGCGAGGTCGAGCTGCCGGTTGCGTGGCCGCTTCATGATGCTGAGGGTGCCGCGCGTCGATGAGCGGCAGCTATAGGCATGCAACAGCTGCGCAAGCGTGAGCGTCATAAACGAAACGGTCCCTGCCGCCGCGCCGGCGCCGTGGCGCATCGCGGCGAAGGCATGGCTCGCGAGCGTCCCTGCGCTGATCGCGAGCGCTTCTTTGCCGTAGCGGAGCATGTCCGAGCGCTGCACGATCGCTTCACCCGCATCGCGTGGCGGTCTTTGCAGGACGTCGGGCTCAGGGGGCTCGACGGCGAGGGCGAGGGCCGGGAAGATGTCGCTCAGCAGGTTGATCCAGAGAAGCTGCATCGGCGTGAGCGGCTGGCCGATCCCGAGGCCGAAAGCCGAGAGCGTCACCATGATCTCGCTCATGTTCGTTGAGACGAGAAAGTGCACCGACTTGCGAATGTTGTTGTAAATGGTGCGCCCCTGGCTCATTGCGATCATGAGCGTTTGAAGATCGTCATCTTCGAGCACTACGTCCGCCACTTCGCGCGCGAGGTCGGTGCTGTGGCGCCCCATCGCCACGCTGATGTCCGCGGCTTTCAGCGCCGGCCCGTCGTTGATGCCGTCGCCGACCATCGCGGTGACGTGGCCGTGCCGTTGCAGCCTGCGCACGATATTGAGCTTCTGAGCGGCGCTCGCTCGCGCGAAGATGTCCGCGCCCGCCGCAAGCTCGGCGAACGCGGCTTCGTCCATGCCGTTGATCTGCGTCGAGTCGACGACGCTCGCCCCTCCGTTATTGCCGATGCCGAGCGCCTTGCCGACCGCGTGCGCCGTGACGCTTTGGTCGCCCGTGATGATCACGGTCTTGATGCCGGCTTTCTCGAAGAGCGCGATCAGCTCCTTCGCTCCCTCACGGATCGGGTCGGCCAGTCCGAGCATGCCGAGCCAGCATAGGCCGCGCGCGTCGACTCCGAGCGTTTCGTCGCCGGATGCATAGGCGAAACCGAGCATCCGCAGCCCGCTGCCGCCCATCTCGTCATTCGCATCGACAATGCGCCGGCGATCAGTCTCGTCGAGCGGCTGACGCCGGCCGTCCTTCATTTGCTCGTCGCACAGCGCAAGCACTTCCACTGGGTTGCCCTTGACGGCGAGGACACGGTCGCCGGATTCCGCATGGTGGTGCAGCGTGGACATGTAGTTCCGATCTTCGGCGCGATAAGCGATCTTCAATTGCGGGTGACGCGCGCGCAGCGAGTTCACGTCGACACCGGCCGAAAGCGCAAGCTCGACGAGCGCGACTTCGGTCGACGACCCGTCGAGGCGATAGCGCGGCGCGGCACCTCTCAAGACGACTTCATTGCAAAGCACGGCGACATGAAAGAGCCGCAGCACGTCCTCGCGCGCGAAGGGATCGATGCGGCCTTGCGGCGAGTACAGGAAGCCGTCGACGACGGAGCTGCGCTCGTCGTTCGCATGCATCGCGAGCACGCGCATGCGGTTCACCGTCAGCGTGCCGGTCTTGTCGAAGCAGACCGTATGGACCGCGCCAAGCGTTTCGACGGCGTCGAGCCGACGCACGAGCACTTTTTGACGACGCATGCGGCGAATGCCGAGTGCGAGTGTCGTCGTCGCGACCGTCGGCAGCCCTTCGGGCACGGCGGCCACGGCGAGCGACACAGACGCCTTGAACATCTCGAGCAGCCCGCGCCCGCGCAGCAAACCCAGAACGAAGACGAGCCCGCATATCGCCCCCGCGATCCGCACCGTCTGATTGCCGAGGCGCTCCATCTGGCGCTGCATCGGCGTGGCCGGCGGGCGTGTCGTGCCGACGAGCGTCTGGATGACGCCGATCTCCGTAGCGTGTCCCGTGGCGACCACGACGGCAAGACCGTTGCCGGCGACTATGGTGGTGCCCATATAAACCATGCTGCACCGGTCCGCGAGCGCGGCATCTTCGCGGTCGATGCGAATCGGCGACTTTTGCGCGGGCATGCTTTCGCCCGTCAGGGCTGACTCGTCGGCGGCGAGTTGACGCGCTTCTATCACGCGTGCGTCCGCGGGCACATTTGCGCCACCCGACAGCACGACAATGTCGCCCACGACGAGCTCGCTCGCGTCGATGCGCCGCAGTTCACCGTTGCGCAGTACGAGAGCGTGCCGCTCCGTGCCTTCGGTAAGTGCGTCGATCGCACGTTCGGTCTGCGCCTCCGTCGCGTAGCCGATCACTGCATTCACGATCACGACGCCCGCTATGAGGAGCGCATCGGCGAGTCCGCCCGTGGCGACCGAGACGACAGCGGAACTCGCCAGCAGCGCGACAGGCAAGCTCTTGAATTGCGCGACGAAAATGGCGAGCGGCGAACGGCGCTGCGGCGGTTGCAGGCGGTTCGGCCCATCGGCGAGCCGTCGGCGCAGCGCCGCATGATCCGAAAGACCGCGGCGCCTCGACGAACCTAACGCGAGCAGCACCTCTTTGGCGTCGAGCGCATGCCAAGGCCGCGCGGCACGGCGGAGCGGCTCGACGTTCGCGCGCGCGCTTGGTCTCTCTGCGTGGCCTCCTTCTCGCGCGGCGAAGACGGGATGAAGAATGCGCGCTGTTGCCTCGGCACTGGCCGGCGTCGGCGAATCGTTTCGCGGGGGGGCATTGGCCGGCGCTTCGGCGAGCGCGACGATTTCCGTGATAGGGCTCGCCGGATCGAACAATATCAACGCATTACCTGTCAGCGAGCTGGCATGGACACTGCAGATCGACTCGAGAGCGCGAAAGGTCTGCGTGAACGCGTTGCACGCCGCTTCATCGCGATAGATTCGCGGCACATGCAATCGTGCGCGCCCAGGTACGGCCGAATGCAACACGATTACCGCACTCAGCTCGCGCGTTGCCGGGGCCGGCGCACCGCCCGTTGAAAGCGGAAGCGCGGTTGCAAGGGCCGCAGCGGAGCGCCTGTTCATGTCGCGTGCTTGCAGTTGGCGATTGAAAAACCAAGCATAGGTCAAATCTGACGCGAATTGCAGCGGGGATAGCCCGACTGCTCGCCTAGAATGACGGCGATTCCCCCTCTAGCTTCTCGCAAACGACTCGGTAATGAAACAACGCAAACCCCAGGACAAAGCACGCGATCTCTTACGCATGAAAGCGGCCGCGACGGGACTTCTTGTCGCGATGATCGCGCTCTTCGCCGGTTCGGCGTTCTACGAACGAGCATATCCTTTGCTGGGCTTCGTTCGTGCGTTCGCCGAGGCGGGCATGGCCGGCGGCATTGCCGACTGGTTCGCGGTGACGGCCTTGTTCCGGCATCCGCTCCGTCTGCCGTTGCCGCACACCGCGATCATCCCGCGCAACAAGGATCGTATCGGCGAGAACCTGGGTAGCTTTTTCGAGAAGAATTTTCTTTCACGCGAAGACATCGCGGCCAAGCTTGCCGATGTCGATCTCTCGGGCGCATTCATGCGATGGATCGGCAAGCCCGAGCAGACGCGTCAGATCGCCGACTATCTGGGCACACTGACGCCGGACTTGCTGGCGAGCGTCGGCAGCGAGGACGTCGAGCAATTCGCGCGCAGCGCACTCGCGGCACGCATTCGCGAGATCGAGCTTGCGCCCCTCGTCGGCGGCATACTCACGGAGGTTGCTCAAAGCATCGATTACGACGCACTCATCACCCCCGCACTCGAGGAGCTTGCATTACTGTTTCACGAGAACCATGACGTGATTCGCCGACGCGTGCGCGAGGGTACCGGATGGATATGGCAGCGGATTGCGCTTGACGATAAAGTCGCCGATGCGGTGATTCGCGTCATCGACGAAGCAATGAGAGACGTGCGCGACAATCCCGAGCATCCCTGGCGGCGCAGCTTCGGCGAATTTGCGCATGAGCTCGTCGCCGGGCTGGCTGTATCGCCCACCTACCTGGCCAAATGCGAGGCATGGCGCGAAGAGCTGCTCGCGCATCCCGCGTTTGCGGCCTCGGTGAGCAGCCTATGGACCGAACTCGTTGAACGTGCGCGCGTCGATGCCGAGGCGCCCGATTCGGCCGTGAAGGCGCGGCTGCAGGCGCTCATCGAGCAATGGACCCGCCAAGCGCTCAACGACGAGGCCTTGCGGGTCCGCCTTAACGAACGTGTGCGCGAGACGATTCTCGACATGATGCCCGCGCAGCGGCACGAACTCGCGCGGCTCATCGCCGACACGGTGCGGCGTTGGGACACCGCCACTGTGACGGAAAAGATCGAGGTCGAGGTGGGGCGCGATCTGCAATTTGTCCGCGTGAACGGAACGCTGATCGGTGGATTGGTCGGCCTCGTGCTCCACGCGCTAGGAATGCTGGTCTGACGCGATAAAAGGTCGTTGAACTACGCCTGCGGGCTCGCGCGCGCAAAGCTCGCGCGCAAGCCAAGGCCCTCCCGGCCTATCAGACTCTGCGGGCTCCCGCTTCACGCGTACCCTCGGCTTCTACTCCTGCCCCGCGTCGAAGCGGTACAGCGGACCCGAGTATGTCCCGCACGCCGCCCACGCCGCCGACGAGAATGTCGCGCGCAGTCGTGACGACGCCATTGCCTAGCGTTCCTACGACACCCAGGGTTTCCGAGCCGACTTCCTCGGTGGCGTGCACTGCTCCTGTCAGCACGTCGCGCACGACATCGACCGCGTCGGTGGCGACGAGCCCGGTAGCCCGAAGTGTGCCTGTCAGCGTATCGCGCACGAACCCGATGATCGGGCCGCCGAATTCCTCGGTCGCGGTCTGCGCCGGGCCGCGCAAGCCGAACCTCATGCCGCCGCGGCCTCTGGTGTCCGCCGGGCTGGTTTCGTCGGTTGCCTGCATTGTTTCCGTGGTGTCTGTGCCAACGGCCTTGTCCTTGTCCTTGTTTTCCTTGTCCTCGCGACTTGTTGCCATTTGAGCCTCCTCAACTACAAAGGGAATCATTTACATCATTCGCTAAGGGCGCGGACGGCGGCGGTACGCCGGCGATCAGAAGAGCGCGGTTGTGCCGGAGACGTCGCGACGTCGCCCTCGCTACTACGATAGGGCACTCTAGTGGCGCGCAACAATTGTTCCTTGCTATTGGCGCACGGCCGCGTTGAGAAGGGGACAACTAGCCGCTTATTAGGGGAGCGAGCGCCGCTAGACCTCGACTTTGCCCCCAAACGGCAGCGCATAGATGCGTTTGCCCGTCGCGGCAAAAATCGCGTTGGCGACAGCAGGCCCGATCGGCGCGACTCCCGGCTCGCCCACACCCGTCGGCGCTTCCGTCGAAGGCACGATATGCACTTCGACCTTCGGCATGGCGTCGATGCGTAGCACTTGATAGCCATCGAAGTTGTTCTGCTCGACACGACCATCTTTGAGCGTGATTGCGCCGTACAGCGCGGCGCCGAGGCCGAAGCCAATGCCGCCCTCCATCTGCGCCGCGATGATGTCGGGGTTGATCGGCGTGCCGCAATCCACGGCGCAAACCACGCGGTCGACCTTGACCTTCCCATCCTTGTCGACGGTGACTTCGGCCACTTGCGCTACGAACGAATGGAATGCTTCGGCCACGGCGATGCCGCGGCCCTTGCCCGGCGGCAGCGGCGCATGGCTCCAGCCGGCACGCTCGGCCGCGAGGTCGAGCACGGCTCGCATGCGCGGCTCGTGAGCAAGCAAGTTGCGCCGGAACGTGTAAGGATCCTGGCCCGCCGCGTGGGCGAGCTCGTCGATGAACGCTTCGACGGCAAACGCCGTGTGCGAGCTGCCGACAACGCGCCACCAGAGAACCGGCACTGGCGAGCGCGTCGTGGAAAGCTCGACGGCGATGTTCGGAATTGCATAGGCGATGTTGGCCGCGCCTTCCACCGAAGTGGCGTCGATTCCGTTCTTGACCATGACCGCCTCGAACGGCGTGCCCGCGAGAATTGACTGCCCGACGATCACATGCCGCCAGCCCGTCAGCTGACCGTCGGGCGAGAGACCCGCCTCGAGCTTGTGAAAATACATCGGGCGGTAGCGGCCGCCATGAATGTCGTCCTCGCGCGTCCACTGGAGTTTGACCGGGGTGCCGTTGGCGCCGAGCGCTTTGGCGATCGATACAGCTTCGGAGATGTAGTCCGATTCCGGATTCGCGCGTCGTCCGAAGCTGCCGCCCGCATAGAGCGTGTGGATGCGCACTTGTTCGGGCTGCAGGCCCGCCGCGCGCGCGGCGTTGCCCTGATCGACAGTCTGGAACTGATCGCCCGCCCATATCTCGCAGCTGTCGGCGGTAAGCTTCACGACGGCATCGAGCGGCTCCATCGGAGCATGGGCGAGGTAGGGGAATTCATAGGAGGCCGAAACTTTGCGCGCGGCGCCAGCGATGGCCTTCGGCGCGTCGCCGACGACACGAGCCGGGAGGCCGGGCTTTTCGGCTATTTGACGATATTCAGCCATGATGTCGGCCGAGCTGCGCTTTTCCGCGTGGCTATCGTCCCACTCGACCTTGAGCGCATCGCGTCCTTTCTTCGCGGCCCAGAAACTCTTCGCCACGACGGCGACACCACGCGGAACCTGTACGACGTCGACGACGCCCGGCACTGCCTTTGCCGCCGAGGCATCGAACGATTTCACCGTGGCGCCGAACAACGGCGGACGTTGCATGACTGCGACGAGCATGCCCGGCAATGCGACGTCGATCGTGAATTGCGCGGTGCCGTTGGACTTCGACGGTACGTCGACACGCGGCAGCGGCTGCGCGCCGACGAGCTTGAATGTCTTCGGATCCTTGAGCGTGACGGTTTCGGGCACGGGAAGCTTTGTCGCGGCGGGGACGAGCGATCCGAAAGTCGCATGTTTGCCGCTTGCCGAATGATGGACGCTGCCGCGCTCGACATTGAGCTCCGTGGCCGGCACCTTCCATTCGTTTGCCGCCGCGGCGATCAGCATCGCGCGCGCCTTTGCGCCGGCTTCGCGGAGTTGCATCCACGAGTTCGACATGGCCGAGCTTCCGCCCGTGCCCTGCAGCTTGCCGAACGCCAAATTCGCGTAGCGCGTCGCATCGGCGGGTGCGCTTTCGACACCGATCTGCGACCAGTCGGCGTCGAGCTCGTCGGCGACGATCGTCGCGATGCCCGTATAGGCTCCCTGGCCCATTTCGACGTGCTTGGCAATCACTGTTACGCGGTTGTCGGTGCCGATGCGCAAGAATGCGTTGGGCACGAAGGCGCTCCCTTCCGGGCTGCCGGAAGCGGACGTCGCGGCGAGCGCGCGCTTCGCCGAGCCGCCCCACTCGAATCCGATCGTGAGCGCAAGGGCGGCCGCGCTGCCGATGCCCTTGAGAAACTGGCGCCGAGCCGGACGCGATACGTTGGCGATATCGGTCGTCATGCGTTACCCCTTGATCTCTTGAGCGGCGGCGTGAATGGCTGCGCGAATGCGGGTGTAGGTCGCGCAACGGCAAATGTTGCCGCTCATCGCGGCATCGATGTCGGCATCGGTAGGTGACGGATTGTGCTCGAGCAGCGCCGTTGCCGACATAATCTGGCCGGACTGGCAATAGCCGCACTGAGGAACCTGATGATTGACCCAGGCCGCCTGCACCGCCTTTGCGGGCTTGCTCCGCAAGCCTTCGATCGTCGTGACGTGGCGGCCCGCAACAGCCGCGAGCGGCGTCACGCAAGAACGGATGGGCTGACCCTCGAGATGCACGGTGCAGGCGCCGCATTGCGCCATCCCGCAGCCGAACTTCGTTCCGTGGAGTCCCGCGACTTCGCGGATGGCCCACAGCAACGGCATGTCGGGATCGGCGTCCAACGTCGTGGATTTGCCGTTGAGAACGAACGAGGTCGACATGGGGTGACTCCAGGGTCCGTAATGACCCGTGAGTGTGCACGAAACTCACCGTTTTTCGCTTATCGAATCCTCCGGATCTCTTGCCCAAAACTGTTGAACTGAATGGCGACTGGCTCGCGGTCCGCTTTTCGGGCGAGCGCGCGAGCGCTCCCGTGCCGCTCATGCGTCGAACGCGCCTCGGTCATAGCTCGCGCAGTACTCGCGCCAATCGCTGATTACCTGCTCGGCGCATTTGACGGCAAGATCGATTACCGGCAGTTGCCAGTCTTCCCGCGTGCCGAAAGCGATGAGATCATCGGCGATGGCCGATCCTTGGCGACCGCCGCTGCGCAATTGGCCCCATGCCGCGAGTTGCGCCATGTTGTCGATGACCGTCTCGAGCCGCGGCAGTTTGCCGTTACAACTACCGAGGTCGACGCGGTCTTCCGAGGGCTGCAGGCTTCGCAATACATAGGGCCGCTTTTCGAACGAGACGGCGTGCAAGAACGCTTGCGACACGGCCTGAACGCGCAGCTGGACTTCCACCACGCGCTGGGCTTCGCTCTCCCAGTGCGGCTGCGGCACCGTTACATTGGGAGCGAGCGAAGACGGCAGCGCGTGCTTCAAGTCGATCAGATAGTTGCCGTCGGGCGAGCCTTTCCCTTCGACGAGGATCACATAGCGGTCGACTCCCAGGCTGCCCGTTCCCGCGATTCGCCTGGCCACGTCGAGCGGCTGATAAAACGGCGGGCTCTCCTGGCTGCTCGCGAAGTCACTCATGAAGGCCATTACCGCTTCACGGCTCTCCTTGGTGGGAGCCAGCGCCTTTTTTCCATCGATTTTGAGCGTGCGCTTTTTGCCCGTGAGCACCGTGCGGCGGTTCAGATGATCGACCCTCGTGCGCTTGACGAGCGAATCGAAGAGCTCGCGCACCATGCCCGTGGCCAACTCAGGCTCGATCCAGCGCGCTTTTCCGAACTTGAGCGACGCGGCGTACGATTCGACGGCCA
>CAYPWK010000064.1:16121-18142 GCA_964414365.1 uncultured Burkholderia sp. | reverse complement strand
CGAGTCGACGCCGCGCTTCACCAGCGCCGCCGGCGGCGCCATGTTCACGACTTCCGCGCTGCCGGGATAGCCGACGGTGCCGCATCCGCGAATCACGAGAATGCAATGCTCGTCGATCGCAAGCGACGGATCATTGATGCGGGAGTGATAGTCCTCAGGGCCGTCGAAAACGATCGCCCGGGCCTCGAACGAATTCTCGGCGCCGGGCTCGCTAAGATAAGTCTTCGTGAACGCTTCGCCCACCACCGACATCTTCATGATCGCGCTATCGAAGAAGTTGCCCGTCAACACCATGAAGCCGGCACGCTGCTTCAGCGGCGCGTTGTACGGCCGAATGACCTCCCCGTCGGCATCGAGCGCGGCAGCCGCAATCTCGCCGATCGAGCGCCCCGAAACCGTCATACATTCGCCGTGCAAAGTGCCGGCCTCGTGCAACTGGCGCAGCACCGCCGGCACGCCGCCCGCGCGATGAAAACCCTCGCCGAGGTATTCTCCCGCGGGCATGCAGTTGGCAAGCAGCGGTACGTCCTCGCCAAGGCGCTGCCAATCGTCGAGGCTCAACTCGATGCCCATATGCCGCGCGATTGCAATCAGATGCGGCGGGCAATTGGTCGAGGCGCCAAGCGCCGATGCGACGACTATCGCGTTTTCGAACGCTTCTCGCGTGAGTATCTTCGACGGGCGCACGTCCTCGCGCACGAGGTCGACGATCCGCTTGCCCGTCGCATAGGCCATCTGCCCACGCTCGCGATAGGCGGCCGGGATGGAGGCGCAACCGGGCAGCGACATGCCGAGCGCTTCCGCAAGGCTGTTCATCGAAAGCGCAGTGCCCATGGTGTTGCAATGACCGATCGAGGGCGACGCCGCGACGGTGAGCTCCATAAAGCCCTCATAGTCGATCTGGCCTGCCGCAAGCAGGTTGCGCGCATGCCAAATGACGGTGCCGGACCCCACACGCTTGCCTTGAAACCAGCCATCGAGCATCGGCCCACCCGAGAGCACGATCGCAGGCAGGTCGACCGTCGCCGCGGCCATCAGGCACGCGGGCGTCGTCTTGTCGCAACCCGTCGTCAGTACAACGCCGTCGAGCGGAAAGCCGTGCAGCACCTCGACGAGACCCAGATAGGCGAGATTCCGATCGAGCGCCGCCGTTGGCCGGCGGCTTTGCTCGGCAAGCGGATGGACCGGAAACTCCATAGGAATGCCGCCCGCGTCTCGAATGCCGGCCTTGGTACGCTGGGCAAGCTCGATATGGTGTCGATTGCAAGGCGCCAGGTCGTTGCCGGTCTGCGCGATGCCGATGATGGGACGGCCCGATTGCAATTCTTCACGCGTCAGGCCGTAGTTCATGAAACGTTCGACGTAAAGCGCGGTCATGTCCGCGTGGGCCGGGTCGTCGAACCATTTCTGGCTTCTCAGTTTTCGCGTCGTCGTCGATGACATGTCGTATCCCGTTTTGCCGAACCGTTATCGGTAGAAAAGGTTAAGCGCCGCCGCAATTTTTTGCACGCAAGTGCGTTGGTCGCAACCGGGCTTCAACCGCGCGCCCCGCGCTATTGGGACTATAGGCCGCCGTACCAACCCGCATCGACGAAGTACTCTCGTCCCGAGCAGCGTTGCGCATCGTCCGATGCAAGGAAGAGCGCCATACGCGCAACATGCTCGGGCTCGATGCGCCGCGGCAAACATTGATCGCCAACGAGTTTCGCCTCGCTTTCGGGTGACTGCCAGAGCTTCATCTGCCTCGGCGTCTTCACGGCGCCGGGAATGATCGCATTGACGCGAATGTCGAAACGGCCGAGGTCGCGGGCAAGACCACGCGTCATGCCTTCGATGCCGGCCTTCGCCGTCATGTAAATCGAAAGGCTCGGCAAGGCAAGATGCCAGGAGATCGATCCCAGGTTGAGAATGACGCCCTTGCCCGCCTTTTTCATCGCGGCAGCCGCATGTTGTGCGCAGAAAAACTGGTGCCGCAGGTTGACGGCGATACGCTCGTCCCAATACTCGGCCGTCACATCGGC
>CAYPWK010000064.1:13489-16021 GCA_964414365.1 uncultured Burkholderia sp. | reverse complement strand
GTTAGTACTGCTTGATACTACGCCGCGCCGGGCGCCCTGCCTACCAGCCTGTTTTTCGGGTACGCCTCGTGCCGTTCTCGGGGTTACCAGGCGCCCCCCTGCCACGCGTAACGTCCATTTGGAGCCGTGCGCGCTCTTTCGTTTCAGCGCTTGTTCGACCCCGACACGACATCGATCCACACCGCGAGAACGAGAATTCCGCCCTTTACGATCATCTGCCAATAAGCGTCGACATCGAGCATCGACATCCCGTTGTCGAGGCTCGCCATGACGAGCGCACCGATCAGCGCGCCGTATACGGTGCCCGATCCGCCGCGCATCGACGTGCCGCCGATGAAGCAGGCAGCGATCGCGTCGAGCTCCCCCATCGTGCCGGCCGACGGCGAGCCGGCCGCGAGCCGCGCGCTATTGACAATGCCGGCGATCGCGCACATGAGCCCCATCAGCGCGAAGACAGCGAGCTTGACGCGGTTCGTATCGACACCCGAAAGACGGGTCGCTTCCAGATTGGAACCGACGGCATAAATGCGCCGCCCGAATACGGACTGCGTTGCAATCCACGTGAAGATGCCGAGCAAGGCAAGCACGAGAAGCACCGGCACGGGAATGCCGCCGTAGCTGTCGAGCACAATCACAAAGACAGCGAGTATCGCGCCCGCGCCGACGATCTTCATGGCGTCCTGCCACATCGGCAGCACTGGCAGCGCGTAACGGCGCCGGTTGCGCCGCTGCCGGATCGTCAGTGTCGTAAGCAGTGCGAACAAAACAATCGCAAGTAGATCGCCCGCGAAGCGGGGCAAATAGCCCTGCCCGATGAAAACGAATCGGTCGGATACCGGCGCGATCGTCGAGCCCCCGGTCAGCCCGAGCAGCACGCCGCGATAAGCGAGCATTCCACCGAGCCCGACGATGAAGGAAGGCTCGCGCCGATATGTCGACAGCCAGCCGTTGAACATACCCGCCAGCACCCCGAGCGCGAGCACGATCGGCACCGTGAGGGCGACCGGCCATTGCCGGTTCACGTCGAGAATCGCGGCAACGCCGCCCGCGAGGCCGAGCAGCGAGCCCACCGACAAATCGATCTCGCCCGCGATAATGACGAACACCATGCCGCACGCGAGCATGCCGCTGATCGACATCTGCCGCAGCAGGTTCGAGAGGTTTCTCGGCGTCGCAAACGCCCCATGGGTGAGCAGCGAAAATAAAAGCCAGATAGCGGCGACCGCAAAGAGCAGCGCGAGAATCTTGTACCGCGCGAAAAGCTGTTGAATGCGATCGGCGCCGCCCAAGCCCGCGGCCGATGTGGCAGCGCTCGGGCGCGGGGAAATCGTATCCGTTGTCATGCTGCATTCACCTCGTTCAAGGCAGCCGCGTCGCGCACAGGCTGAATCGCGGCCGTGAGAATCCGTTCCTGCGTGAGACCGTCGTTGACGAAATCGCCGCGCAACTCGCCTTCCCCGATCACGAGCACGCGGTCGCTGATGCCGAGCACCTCGGGCAGCTCCGAGGACACCATCACGATCGCCATGCCCGCCTTGGCAAGCTGGAAGATGAGCTTATAGATCTCATACTTGGCGCCGACATCCACGCCGCGCGTCGGCTCGTCGAGTATCAACACCTTGGGATCTGTCAGCAGCATTCGGGTCAAGACGGCCTTTTGCTGATTGCCGCCCGACAGGCTCGCGATCGACAGCATGGGGTGCGCGGCGCGCACCGATAGTCGCTGCATGGCCTTATGGATGGTATCGAGTTCGGCCGCTGCGTCGATCGCGCCGCGCTTCGCGAAACGCCTCAGCACGGCGAGCGTGATGTTGTGCCCGACGCCCAGTTGCGGAACGATGCCGTGCCGCTTCCGGTCCTCGTGCACCATCGCGATGCCCGCGCGTATCGCATCGGAGGGCGAGCGTACCGTCAAAGGCTTGCCTTCGAGCAAGACCGTGGCGGAACTCGTCCCAGGGTACGCGCCGAAAACCGCTGACATCAACTCGGTTCGGCCCGATCCGACGAGCCCGGCCACGCCGACAATCTCGCCTCGGCGCACGGCGAACGATACGTCGTCGACGCGCTTGCGCCGCGGATTCGTTACGTCGAAGCAAGTCACGTTGCGCGCTTCGAAGACAACGTCGCCAATCGCATGCGGTTCGCGTGGGAAGAGATTCTTGATCTCGCGGCCAACCATCAGCGAGATGATCCGCTCGGTCGACAACGTGCGCATCGGCTCGGTCGCCACATGCCGGCCGTCACGGATCACGGTGATCGTGTCGCAAACCGATTCGACTTCATCGAGCTTATGCGAGATATAGACGCAAGCCACGCCGCGCCGCTTCAGGTCACGGACGATATCGAGCAGGATCCGCGTTTCGGAAGCGGTCAGCGACGACGACGGCTCGTCGAGAATGAGTAGGCGCGCCTTCTTGTTGAGCGCCTTCGCGATTTCGATCAGCTGCTGATGTCCGCCGCCATAGTTCATGACCGGCTGCGCGGCGTTGATGCCATGAATGCCGAGTCCGCGCAGCAGCTCATCGGCACGCT
>CAYPWK010000064.1:0-13479 GCA_964414365.1 uncultured Burkholderia sp. | reverse complement strand
GCGGGAGATCGGCAACTTGGTGGCGCAGTTGGGACACATAAATGGATCCCACGCCCAGGCCACCTGGAAGTTGTGATCGAGCACAATCACAGAATCGCCATCAATCAACTTGGTTCCGCTATACTCTTGCGTATGCCCAATAACCGCTGTGTCGCCGTTGGGCAGGCGCAAGGCATCGTGATTGAAATCAGTGATGGGGTGCAAGCCGCGAGCCGCTAATTGCACATTGATGGCGTCGATGTTCAGCTCGCGCAGCAGCTCGTCCGCCCGCTGATACATGGCGGCGTAATTCATGCGGCCGCCCGGCAGCGTGATCTCGTTGCCGAGAAAGATGTTCTCCGCAACGGAAAGCTCGGGCACGAGCATCAGCTCCTGATGGATGATGACGATTCCCGCGCGCTCCGTATCGCGCACGCTCGCCGCTTTCAGTTCCTTGCCGTCCCAGAGAATCGTGCCTTCCCAGGTGCCGTGCGGGTACACGCCCGAGAGAACTTTCATCAACGTCGATTTGCCGGCGCCGTTCTCGCCGCACAAGCCGACGCATTCGCCGGGAGAGACGCTGAGGTCGATGCCGTCGAGCGCCTTCACGCCGGAAAATGCCTTGACGATGCCCTTCATCGTCAGCAGAGGTTGCGCCATTCGATCTGTCTCGCTCCAACGCGCTCGGCCCTGCTCGTGCTCTCGGCCGTCGAGGCCGGACATCGAGTCGATGCCGAGCGCAGTATCAGGCTCGCCCCGTCATTACTGGCTCGAAAGCTGCGCCTGCGTATAAAAGCCGTCCTTGACGACGACGTCGGCATTGCGCTTCGTCAAGAGGGTCGGCTGCAGCAAGATCGTGTCGACCTTCTTCTTGCCGTTGTCATATTGCGCGTTGTAAGCCGGCTTCTCGCCCTTCGCGAGCTCGACGGCCAGCTTCGCCGCTTCGCCCGCGATGGCCTTGATCGGCTTGTAGACGGTCATCGTCTGCGTGCCCGCGACCACGCGCTTCACTGCCGCAAGGTCGGCATCCTGGCCCGAGATCGGCACCTTACCCGCCAGGTGCTGCGCAGCGAGCGCCTGGATAGCCCCGCCGGCCGTGCCGTCGTTCGACGCGACGATCGCGTCGATCTTGTTGCCGTTTGCCGTCAGCGCATCCTCCACGATCCGCATCGCCGTCGAAGCGCTCCACTCCGGTACCCACTGCTGGCCGACCACTTTCACGTCGCCGCGATCGATCGCCGGCTGGAGCACCTTCAGCTGTCCCTCGCGCAGCATCTTCGCGTTGTTGTCGGTCGGCGCGCCGCCGAGCAGGAAGTAATTGCCCTTCGGCTTCGCGTCATAGACGCCTTTTGCCTGCAGCTCGCCGACCTTCTCGTTATCGAAGGAAATATAAGCGTCGACATCGGCATCGAGAATCAGCCGGTCATACGAGATGACTTTGATGCCGGCCTTCTTGGCGTCTGCAACGACATTGCCGAGCGTTTTCGAGTTGAACGGCACGATGACGATGACGTCGACGCCGCGTGAAATCAAGTTTTCGATTTGCGATATCTGACGCTCCTCGCTGGCGTCGGCCGATTGGACCGATACGGTCGCGCCGAGCTTTTTCGCGGCAGCGATGAAATAATCGCGATCTTTCGACCAGCGCTCGACGCGCAGGTCGTCGATGCAAAAGCCGATTTCCGGGTGGTCCTTGCTCGCATGCGCGAGCGGTGCGGCGACCGTCAGGCCCGCGAGTACCGCCGCACTGACGAACGAACTCAGAAACGAACGGCGTGTAGCGAATTTCATGTCTCACTCCTTCCTTGTTGGTATGGGACTGGCCCGGTGGGCTCCCTTTCGAAGTCCTCTCGGGGGACGCGCCGGCCATACTGCCGCGCAGGCCGACAAGCGACAATTGCGAAATTTCGTACCGCCGGTAATGTTTCTTGCCGGTGCAAAGCACACGGCTCGCGCGTCGCTGCTTTCGCGCTTAAAATCGCCACCAATAACGGAGACGAGCATGCGTGACGCCGGCCATGCCCAGCCGCACGAAGAACGAGAACGAGGACGCCGATGACCAAGCGAGAAACGCCGCAGCGCGCGCAAAAGGCTCACCGCATCGCCCTGCTCTTCAACGCCAACAAGGTTTACGACCGCGAGATCATCACGGGCGTCGGCAACTATCTGCTCTCCACGCGCGTCGGATGGGATGTCTTTCTGGAAGAGGACTTCCGCTGCCGCCTCGGCGGCATTGAGCGTTTTGATGGCGACGGCATCATCGCGGACTTCGACGATCCGGCCGTCTGCGAAGCGCTCAGCGGCTGCCCGTTGCCCGTCGTAGCGGTCGGCTCCTCATACGAGGACGCGTCGCAATACCCGCCGGACGTCCCATATATTGCGACTGACAACGCGAAGCTCGTCTCCCTCGCCTATACACATCTGATCGGCGCGGGGCTCACGAATTTCGCGTTCTATAGCCTGCCGCCCTCGCCGAGAAACCGCTGGTCGCATCAGCGCGAGCTTGCGTTCGCGAGCCTGCGCGCCGCCGACGGCCGAGCATCGGATCAGATAGACGCCGAAATTTACCGCGGCCTTTCGACAAGCGCACCGACGTGGAACCAGGCAATCGATCAGCTGACGCAATGGCTCCACGCGCTGCCGAAGCCCGTCGGCATCATCGCCGTCACCGACGCGCGCGCACGGCACCTGCTGCAGGCCTGCCTGATCGCGGGCATTCCGGTGCCCGAGGACATCGCGATCATCGGCATCGACAACGATCCGCTTGCGCGCACGCTGACGCGGATTCCGCTTTCATCGGTGATCCAGGGCACCGAGGAGATGGGGCGTACGGCCGCACACTTGCTGCATCAGATGCTGCATGGCGCGCGCTTTCCAGGGCGACGCATACTGGTGCCGCCCGTTGGCATCAACGTCCTTGAATCGACGAAGCATCGGCCGCTCGCGAGCCCCTACGTCGCGCGCGCCCGGCATTTCATCCGACAGTACGCTTGCCAGGGCATCCGCACTGAGCAAGTCGCCGACTATGTCGGCGTTTCGCGTTCGTCGCTCGAAGAGCACTTCCGTCGCGAGCTCCAATGCACGATTCACCAGGAAATCCTGCGGCAAAAGCTCGACGCGGCCAAGGCGTTGCTGACGAAGGGCGATACGCCGAGCGCCGATGTCGCGGTTCGCTGCGGCTTCACTTCATTGCAATACATGTACGCCGTCTTTCGCCGCGAGCTCGGCTGCACGCCGCGCGAGTACCAGGATCGCGCCAAAATGGCGGTCCAATGATCTGCGCACCGGCGGCTTTACTTTCGTGACCCGGCCTCCCGTCCTTTTCCAACCATTATGTCGATCATGAGCACCGCAAGATTGTCTTCTGAGCCGTGGGGCGCATTGCCCGGCGGCGACCGAGTCCAGCTCTTTACGTTGCGTAACGCCCACGGCATGAAAATCGCGGTCAGCGACCTTGGCGCGACGCTTGTCTCATGGCACGCCCCCGATCGCGCAGGCCGTCTCGGCGACGTACTGCTCGGGCACGATACGCCCTCCGAGTACCTTGATTCGACGGCCTACATGGGCGCGATCGTCGGTCGCTGGGCGAACCGAATCGCGGGCGCTCGTTTCGTGCTCGACGGCATCGAGTACGCGCTCGATCGCAACGAGGGCGACAATTTGCTGCACGGCGGCGGCGCCGGTTTCCACCGAGCCCTGTGGGATGCCGATGAAGAAGACGGTGCGCTCGTTTTGCGCTTGAACTCAGATGAAGGCGACGCCGGCTTTCCCGGCAACGTGAGTGTCCGTGTGCGCTATGTGCTCGATGACGACGGCGAACTGACGATCGACTACGAGGCGCATAGCGATTCGCCGACGCCGCTCAACCTGACCAACCACGCCTATTTCAATCTCACCGCCGAATCGGCTGCCGACATTCGTGGGCATATGATGGCGATCGAGGCTGACCGCTTCCTCGAGGTGGACGCAGCACTCATTCCGTTGCGCGAAGCGACGGTTGCGGGGAACGCGTTCGACTTCCGCCAAAGCGCGCCGATCGGCGCTCGGCTCGAGTGGCCACATGCGCAGCTCTCGCTTGCGGGCGGCTTTGACCATTGCTACATGCTGTTGGACGATGTCGGCAGTGGCACATGGAGCGACACGACGCCGACGATTCGACAGGTGGCACGCGCCTACGATCCGGCCAGCGGCCGAGAGCTGACAGTGTCGACGGATCAGCACGGCCTGCAGTTCTACACGGGCAATTACCTCGATGGCGTACGCGGCCGAAATGGGCATCGCTATGCACGTCATGCCGGCTTCTGCCTCGAAGCCGGGGCGTTTCCAAACGAGATCAATATGGCCAAGCGCGATCACTTGATCGTGCGCCCAGGCAAGCCGTACCGGCAAGTGACGAAGTATCGGCTGGGCGTGGCGGCCTGAGCCTCAATACCCGTAGAACTCTTCGCTCTTTATCGCCCCTGCCGCGATACCCATATCGGCAAGCGTCGCACACATCGCCTCGGCCATCATCGGTGGGCCGGCAACGTAGTAGACGGGCTCGGGAAAATTCCCAGCCACTTGCTGCAGCAGGGTTTCGTCGATAGGCCCTGTCCTGCCGTTCCAGTGAATGTTGGATTTGCTCGCCTGCGTCATCGTTGCAACGAGGCGGAAATTGACGTTGAGCCGCTCCAATTGAGTCAGCTCCGATAGGAACGGCGCGTCCTCGGGCCGGCGGTTCGAATAGACGAGCATCAGATACTGAGCCGACTGTTCGTGCGCGGCCTGGCGCGCCATGCTGAGGAACGGGGTGATGCCGATACCGCCCGCGATCATGACGGCGGTGTGCCTGGGGTCGCCGTGCAACGTAAAAGAGCCATACGGCCCTTCGATGCGCACGGGCGTGCCGACCATGAGCTGCTTGAGCGCTTGCTTGAACGGGCTCGCACCGCGCATGCGCGTGGCGATCGCAAGCTTGTTTTCAAACGGCGCGCTGACAATGGAAAACGTATGACGCGCGCCTTTTGCCTCGGCGATCGGTGTATCGACGAGCGTCAGGTCGATCGTCTGTCCGGCCTTGTAGTCGAAGCCCTGCGGCCGCTCGAATTCAAAAGTCATCGTATCGGTGGCGACGACGTCGCGCACGGTCAGCTTGGACTCATAGGTGCTCATTGCGCCTCCCCAGGCCAATGACGACAATCGCATCATCCTGCAATGCGGCGGATTCGTCCAGGGGGCGGCCAACAGGGCGCGTTGCGCCCTCTGTCACAGCTTTCAGCGAACCCCACTTCGACATGGCATTCATCGCAGATCAATCGTCCCAGCGCGAATCGCGCACCTGGACCGTACCGGCGTCGATGCGAACAGGAAATACGGCCACGTCCTCATAAGCCGGCGGGGATAGTGCCTTTCCGGTCTTGACGCAAAAGCGCGCACCGTGCCTGGGGCACACGACGACATCGGCCTCGAGCGCGCCCCCCGTCAATATGCCGCCATCGTGCGTGCAAAGGTCTTCGATCGCAAAGCACGCGCCGTCGACATTGAAAACGGCGACTTGGGTGCCGTCCACATCGACGCTTCTCACCGAGCCGGGCGGAAAATCGTCGAGCCGCGCAACGTCGACCCAGTCAGACATCGCCGGTAGGCGCCGAAGCGCCCCAAATGGGGTAACTGCCCCGCCAGCAAGCCGCGCGCGTCGAGGCGGTCTTCATGCGAGCCCCAATTGCAAGCGGGCGGCTTCGGACATCCGCTCCCGGGACCAAGGCGGATCCCACACGAGTTCGACCACCGCGTCGTCGACGCCTTCCACTGAACGCACGGTGTCCTCGACGATCGACGGAAAAGTCTGCGCGACCGGGCAGCCCGGCGCTGTCAGCGTCATCCGGATGCCCACGCGCCCTTCGTCTTCATCGACGGCGAGTTCGTAGACCAGGCCGAGATCGTAGATGTTGATGGGAATCTCTGGGTCGAACACGGTCCGCAACGCCTCGATCACGCGCGCACGCAGGTCGCTTTCAGCGCCGTCGGTGGCCTTCCTGCCATGTCTTAGCCAATCAATCGCATTCATCGCGCATGTCCCATTCGTTCGTCCCCTTCATTCGGTCGAAACCGTGCGGGCTTCGTCGTGCAATGCCGCTTGAAGCGTATGCCATGCGAGCGTCGCGCACTTCACTCGCGCCGGAAACTCGCGGACGCCCGAAAGCGTGGCGAGCTTGCCGAGCGCCGGATCGTCGGGGAGCGGTTGGCCGGCGGGCGTCATCACCATCGCGTGAAAACGTCCGAACAATGCGTCCGCCTCAGCTTCGGTGCGCCCTTTGAGCGCCTCCGTCATCATCGATGCGGAGGCCGTCGCGATCGCGCATCCGGCGCCTTCGAAGCGCGCATCTTTCACGACGCCGTCTTCGACGATCAAGTACAGCGTAATGCGGTCGCCGCAAAGCGGGTTGTAGCCTTCCGCTTTGTGGTTGGCATGAGGCAGCACGCCGCGGTTTCTCGGCTGCCGGTAGTGGTCGAAGATTACTTCCTGGTAAAGATCGCGCAAATCGCTCATCGTCCGAGCACCTCCTGCACATGTGCCATTGCGGCGACGAGTGCGTCGATGTCGTCTCGCGTGTTATAGAGCGCGAATGAAGCACGCACGGTGGCCGGCACACCGAAACGCTGCATGACCGGCATCGCGCAATGATGCCCCGCCCGCACAGCCACGCCGCCGTGATCGAGAATCGTGCCGACGTCGTGCGCGTGAACGTCCTCATGAATGAACGAGACGATGCCGGCCTTTTCGTCCGCCGTGCCGATCAACCGAACGTGTTTTAAAGCGCGCATGGCATCGGTCGCATAGGCGAGCAGCTGCGCTTCGTGCGCGGCGATGGCATCGATGCCGATCGCGTCGACGTAATCGAGCGCCGCCGCGAGCCCGATCGCGCCCGCGATATTCGGCGTGCCCGCCTCGAACTTCCACGGGATCGCGTTGTACTCAGTCCGCTCGAACGTCACCGAGCGGATCATGTCGCCGCCGCCTTGCCAGGGCGGCATCGCCTCGAGCCTGCCGGCTTTGGCATAGAGCACGCCGATGCCCGTCGGACCGTAGACTTTGTGGCCGGAAAATGCGTAGAAATCGCAGTCCAGCGCCCGAACGTCGACCGACAGGTGCGCGATGGCCTGAGCGCCGTCGAGCAACACCGGTACGCCGCGGGCGTGCGCGAGTTCGATGAGCCGCCCCACGGGGTTGATCGTGCCGAGCGCATTCGAGACGTGCGTAAGCGCGACGATGCGCGTGTGGTCGCTGATCAGTCGCTCATACGCGGCGACGTCGAGCGTCCCGCGATCGTCGATCGGCACGACAACGAGCCGCGCGCCGGTTTGCTCGCAGACAAGCTGCCACGGCACGATGTTCGAATGGTGCTCCATCGCCGTGATGAGAATCTCGTCGCCGTGCGTGACGCGCGGCCGGACGTCGCTTTGAGCGACAAGATTGATCGCCTCGGTCGTGCCGCGCACGAAGACGATCTCCTCCGGGCGCGCCGCATTGATGAAGCGCGCGATACGCGCACGCGCCGCCTCATAGTCCTCCGTCGCGCGCTGCGAGAGCAGATGCACGCCACGATGCACGTTCGCATTCGCATGTTCGTAGTAGCGGCGCTCGGCGTCGATGACGGTCGCGGGCTTTTGCGTCGTCGCACCGTTGTCGAGGTAAACGAGCGGCTTGCCGCGCACGCGCTCGCTCAGGATCGGGAAATCTGCGCGCCAGCGCGCCGCCGCGTCGCGATCGGGAATCGTCAAGGGTTCGATCGGCTTCATATCGGGTCTGCTTGGCCTACGTCAATTCGCGTATGCGCTCGGCCTCTGGCGTGCGCGAGAGCAGCAGCCTCGTCAGCCGCGCGCGTACTGCATCAGAGCTGACGCGATCGACGATGTCACGCGCGAACGCCCAGACGAGCGTCGCACGCGCGACCGCCTCGTCCATTCCGCGTGCACGCAAATAGAACAGCTGGTTCTCGTCGAGCCGGCCGACCGTCGCGCCGTGCGTGCATTTAACGTCGTCGGCATAAATCTCGAGCTGCGGTTTCGTATCGATCTCTGCGTCTCGCGAGAGCAGCAGGTTTTGATTCGCAAGATGCGCGTCCGTCTGCTGCGCGCCCTGATGAACGATCACGCGGCCATCGAATACGCCATGCGATGAACCATCCAGCACGCCCCGGTAATGCTCGCGGCTCGTGCAGCGCGGCAACTCGTGATCGATGCGCGTGTGATGGTCGAGATGCTGGCGCGCGCCGGCGAAGTAAAGACCCGCCAAGTCAGTGCGCGCGTTGGCACCGGAGAACCGCACATCGATCTCGACTCGCGAAAGCGCGCTGCCGAAAGCGAACGACTGCGATCCCACGTGGCTCGCGCGCTGCTCGGTGATGTCGACACGGGCGAGGTGAAACGCGCGGCGTGCCTCTTCCTGGATCCTGCAATGCTCGACGTCGGCATCGTCGGCCGCGGCGATCCGCGTCACCACATTTGTCAGATAGCTGTCGTCGGCGATACCGACGAACTGCTCGATCACGGCGCAGCGCGAACCGCGCGCTGCGAGGACGGCGTTGAACGGATGCGTGGCGAGGCCTGCTTCATCGGCGATGAAGAGCATCTGCAGCGGCTTTTCGATCCGGCAGTCCGCCGGCAATGCGACAACGTAGCCGTCGCTCAAGAATGCTGTGTTTAACGCGGCGAATCCGTCCTGCGGCATGACACGCGCGATCAACGGCTCAATGCGCTCCGGGATCTCGCGCAGGGCACGCGTGAGGCTTCCGACAAAAACACCTTCAGGCAGCCCCTCCAGCCTCGAAAGCTTCGGAGCATGCCGTCCGTTGACGAAAACCATGCGCGCCGCTGATTTGTCGAACACCAGGTCCTCGACGATCGACGAAACGTCGATGTTGTCGCCGCGCGATGAAGCGAAGTGCCAGGCGTGGTGCTCGATCGGGGCGACGTTCGTGTACTTCCATTCCTCGGAGCGCGTAGTCGGAAAACGTAACGTCTCGAACCGTTCGAACGCGTGACGCCGGGCGCCGCGCAGCCATCCGAGCTCCGCGCCGGGCAGCGTTTTCGCGAGCGAGTGAAACGCCTGGCGATAGAGGTCGAGCGTCGACTCCGTCATGATGCCTCCTGCCGGGCCGTCAGCTCCGTCACCCAACCGTAGCCCTTGCGCTCGAGATCGAGCGCAAGCTCCCGCGTGCCTGATTTGACGATGCGCCCCTGCGAAAGCACATGAACACGGTCGGGCACGACATAATCGAGCAGCCGCTGATAGTGCGTGACGAGCACGATCGCACGCTCCGGACTGCGCAATCGATTGACACCGTTCGCGACCGTCTGCAGCGCGTCGATGTCGAGCCCCGAGTCCGCTTCGTCGAGGATCGCGAGCCGCGGCTCGAGCACGGCCATCTGCAGGATTTCGTTGCGCTTCTTCTCGCCGCCCGAAAACCCTTCATTGACGGCGCGATAAAGCAGACTCTCGTCCATTCGCATCAGCGCCATCTTTTCCTTCACGATCTGCAAGAACTCCATCGCATCGAGCTCGGGCTCGCCGCGGTGCCGGCGCTGAGCGTTCAAGGCCGCCTTCATCAGGTACACGTTGCTCACGCCGGGTATTTCGACGGGATACTGAAAAGCCAGAAATAGCCCCTCTCTCGCACGCTCCTCCGGCGAAAGCGCGAGAAGATCGCGGTCGCGGTAGCGGACGGTTCCGCTCTTCACGACGTATTGATCGCGACCCGCCAGCACATGCGCAAGCGTGCTCTTGCCCGACCCGTTAGGCCCCATGATCGCGTGCACTTCGCCCGCGTTGATATTGAGGTCGAGCCCACGCAGAATTGGCTTGCCCTCGACTTCGACGTTCAGATTGCTGATCTCAAGCATCATTGCTGTCCTTCCTCCGACACTGACCGGGGTGTGCTCCATTTCAGCCGACGCTGCCTTCGAGGCTCACGCCGAGCAGCTTCTGTGCCTCGACCGCGAACTCCATCGGCAGCTCCTTGAACACTTCCTTGCAAAAGCCGTTGACGATCATCGAAACGGCATCTTCTTCGGACAGGCCGCGCTGCCTGCAATAGAAAAGTTGGTCTTCTCCGATGCGCGACGTCGATGCTTCGTGCTCGACATTGGCAGTCGGATTCTTGACCTCGATATACGGAAACGTATGTGCGCTGCAACGCTCGCCGAGCAGCAGAGAATCGCACTGTGTATAGTTGCGCGCACCCTCGGCCCCGCGACCTATTCGCACGAGCCCGCGGTAGGCGTTTTTGCCGCGTCCCGCGGAGATGCCCTTCGAGATGATCGTGCTGCGCGTGTTGCGGCCGAGATGCACCATCTTCGTGCCAGTGTCGGCCTGCTGGTAGTGGTTCGTCAGCGCGACTGAGTAGAATTCGCCGATCGAATTGTCGCCGCGCAGGATGACGCTCGGGTACTTCCACGTGATCGCGGAACCCGTTTCGACTTGCGTCCACGAGATTTTCGAGTTCGCTTCGCGGCAATCGCCGCGCTTCGTCACAAAATTGTAGATGCCGCCGCGGCCCTGTTCGTCGCCCGGATACCAGTTCTGCACGGTCGAGTAGCGGATCTGTGCGCCTTCGAGTGCGACGAGCTCGACGACCGCGGCATGCAGCTGGTTTTCGTCGCGCATCGGCGCAGTGCAGCCCTCGAGGTAGCTCACGTACGAACCCTTGTCCGCAATGATGAGCGTCCGCTCGAACTGTCCGGTATTGCGCGCATTGATGCGAAAGTACGTCGACAGTTCCATCGGGCAGCGCACGCCGGGCGGGATGTAGCAGAACGAGCCGTCGCTGAAGACCGCCGAGTTGAGCGCCGCGAAGAAGTTGTCCGTGTGCGGAACCACCGAGCCCAGATACTGGCGCACCAGGTCGGGATGCCGCTCGAGCGCTTCCGAGAACGAACAAAAGATGATGCCGAGCTCGCCGAGCTTTTCACGAAACGTCGTCGCGACCGATACGCTGTCGAATACCGCGTCCACCGCCACGCCCGCCAGGATTTCGCGTTCCGCGAGGGGCACGCCGAGCTTTTCGTACGTGCGCAGCAACTCCGGATCGACTTCGTCGAGGCTCTTGGGACGTTCCTTCCCGGAAAGCGGCGACGAATAGTAGGCGATGTCCTGATAGTCGATCGGCGGGTGGCGGACGGTCGCCCAGCCGGGCTCCTTCATCGTGAGCCAGTGCCGGTAGGCCGCAAGCCGCCATTCGAGCATGAACTCGGGCTCGTTCTTCTTGGCGGAGATGAGCCGGATCACGTCTTCCGACAGCCCGCGCGGCAACGTATAGGACAGGATGTCGCTGACGAAACCGTGCCGATATTCGCGACGGATCAACTGATCGATGTTCGTGGAAGGTGAACTCATCGGTGAACTCATACGTGACCTCCGCTATTGCACGCTGGCGCGGGAGCGCCGGCGCGTGCCCGATAGCAGCATTACGTAGTACTCCTAATCAGTGCGCATCGAGTCCTATTGGGACCGCCGATCACGTCCTGTTTCCGGCGGCGTCGGCGTCACGAACCCATTGTAGTCCCGAGACCAAAACCCTGTCGGGTCAAGGGACTGTGATACGCTTCTCGCGAAAATACGACCCGTCGCGGCCGGCTTCCAAGACCGGTCGCTTTACTCGAAAAATGAAAATCGCAACCTGGAATGTCAACTCGTTGAAGGTGCGCCAGCAGCACGTCATCGACTGGCTCGAGCTGAGCCATGTCGATGTGCTCTGCTTGCAGGAGCTGAAACTGCCCGACGAGAAATTTCCGCACGCCGAATTCGCGGCCAAGGGGTATCGCAGCTGGTGTGCGGGGCAAAAAACCTATAACGGCGTGGGTATTCTGGTGCGCGACGGAATCGAAGTCGACGAAACCGACATCGTGCGCAATATTCCCGGCTTCGACGATCTACAGCAGCGCGTCATCTCCGCGACGGTCGGCGGCGTGCGAATGGTATCGGCCTATTTTCCAAACGGGCAGGCTCCGGGCAGCGAGAAGTTCGCCTACAAACTGCGTTGGCTCGATGCGCTGGCCGGCTGGCTAGCCGGCGAACTCGCGCGTTATCCGTCGCTCGCATTGCTCGGGGACTACAACATCGCCCCCGAAGACCGCGACGTGCACGATCCGCAGGCGTGGCAGGGGCAAAACCTGGTTTCGCCGGAGGAGCGGGCCGCGTTCTCTAAGCTGATCGGGCTTGGCTTCATCGACTCCTTTCGTCAATTCGAGCAGCCCGAGAAGATGTTTACGTGGTGGGACTATCGGATGCTTGCGTTCAGGCGCAACGCGGGGCTGCGCATCGACCACATTCTGCTGTCGCCGGCACTCGCCGCCACCTGCACGCACTGCGAAGTCGACAAGACCCCGCGCAAGTGGGATCAGCCGTCGGATCACGCTCCGGTGGTGGCGCAAATCGGATAAGGAAAGCGCCGCTCGACCGGAGTAACGCATCGATCGCTACTCCGGCTACTCCGATCGGCTCTGCTCACGGCTCCAAATGCAGTTCCTGGATCTTGCGCGTGATCGTGTTGCGCCCTATGCCGAGCCGCTCGGCCGCCTCGACCTTGCGGCCCCGTGTAAAGTCGAGCGCTTCGCGAATGACCGCCGCCTCGAAGCGGCGCGCCAACTCGTCCATGACGTCGGCCGTATTCTCGCGCAGCATCCGCGCGACTTCGGCGCGCAACCCGCTCTCCCAGACGCTCACGGGCAGCCCCGTCGGTACGCCGCTTAGCGCGGCAACCGAAGGAGGCGCCGCAATCGCGACGCCGTTTCGCTCGCCGCCGTCGGCCGACATGGTGCTCCCTCCCACCTGCGCCGCGGCCGCTGCCGCGGGACCCGCGAGGATCTCGCTCGCGCCTTCACTCGAAGGCGGCACGAGATCGGGCGGCAAGTCCTTGATCTCGATCGTCTGCGCGGGCGCCATCACGGTCAGCCAATTCGCGAGGTTCTCGAGCTGCCGGACGTTGCCCGGAAAGGGCAATGAAGCAAGGTAAGCGAGCGTCGCCTCAGATACGCGCTTCGGCTCGACGCCGAGATCGCGTGCGCTCTTTTGCAGGAAGTGACGCGCGAGCAGCGGAATGTCTTCTTTGCGCTCGCGCAACGCAGGCAGGCGCAGGCGGATCACATTGAGCCGGTGATAGAGGTCCTCGCGAAAGAGCCCCTGCCGCACGCGGGATTCCAGGTTCTGGTGCGTCGCTGCGATCACGCGTACGTTTGCGCGGAGCGGGCTGTGGCCGCCGACGCGATAGAACTGTCCATCCGAGAGCACCCGCAACAGCCGCGTTTGCAGATCGAACGGCATATCGCCGATTTCATCGAGAAAAAGCGTTCCGTTCTCCGCCTGCTCGAAGCGGCCCTGCCGCATCGCCTGTGCGCCCGTGAACGCCCCGCGCTCGTGGCCGAATAGTTCGGACTCCAGAAGATCTTTCGGAATAGCGGCGGTATTGAGCGCGATGAACGGCCCGTTCGCACGCGGGCTATGCCGATGCAGCGCGCGCGCGA
>CAYPWK010000063.1:7552-18176 GCA_964414365.1 uncultured Burkholderia sp. | reverse complement strand
GAATTCCGTGCTTTTTCAGCAGCATCTGCAGATGCGAGCGGTTCATCTCGCAGCGACGCGCAAGCTCCGCGACGGTCCCGCCCGTCTCCTGCAGTCCGCGCTCGAGAAAAGCGCGCTCGGCCTGATCGCTTGCCGCGCGCTTCGCCTCGGAAAGCGAGATCGGCATGGCAAGCGCGCCGTTGCTGCCCACGGCAAGATCGGCACCGAGACGGCCGGCCTCCGGCGCCTCGGGCCGAATGTCCTCTGGCAAATGCTCGACGTCGGCCACGTCGCCGGCAAGGCACGACAGACGATAGATGAGGTTGCGCAATTCGCGAATATTGCCCGGGTAGCCATAGTTGAGCAGGAACTCGCGCAGCTTCGGCGTCATCTTGATCGGTCGACGCTTGAGCGCCTCGGCCGCTTCGTCGCCGAAATACGAAAAGAGTAGCGGGATTTCATCGCGCCGCTCGCGCAGCGCCGGCAGCGTCAGATGGATGACGCTCAACCGGTAAAACAGGTCCTCCCGAAAGTGTCCCTGCTCGCACATCCGGCGTAAATTGCGGTTGGTCGCAGCAACGATGCGCGTGTCGACGGCGATCCGCTCGTCGGACCCGACGCGCTGAATCTCGTGCGCTTCGAGCACGCGCAAAAGCTTCACCTGGCCGGTGAGCGGCAACTCGCCGATCTCGTCGAGAAAAATCGTGCCTGTGTGCGCGCTTTCGAACTTGCCCCTGCGATCGCTCGATGCGCCTGTAAACGCGCCGCGCTTGTGTCCGAAGAGTTCCGATTCCAGCAGGTTCTCCGGAATTGCGCCGCAATTGACGGAAACGAAGGGTCTGTCCTGACGTGATCCGTTCGCATGGATGACCTTCGCCATCAGCTCCTTACCGGTACCGCTCTCGCCGTCGATGAGCACAGGCAGATCGGTCGGCGCGGCCTTCTCGGCAACCTCGAGCGCGGCAAGCAGCTTGGGGTTGTCGCCGAACGTTCCTTCGAAAACAAAATTGCGATCGATGAGCGCCTGTTTGCGCATGCGCGCGGTGGGCGCACTCGCCGTTTCAGCGGCCGAGGGCTCCTGCGGCTCGACCTCGGTGGCAGCCGCAACGAACCGCTCCTTGTGCGACAACCGCATGACTTCGTCGCGAAGCGTATTCGCCTGGTTGAGCAGCTTCTCGATCTCGGCTCGTTCGAGCTTCGGAGCCCAGCGCAGCGTCGAGCGCAATATCTCGATCTTCTCGAGGAGCCCCGCGTAGGAGACCGTCGAGCTTACTGTGCCGAGCGGATCGAAGAGCTTCATGCTGCTGCCTCCCGTCCCCCAAGGGGACTTCCGTCGGGCGCCGGCTCCGCCCCAAGGGAGGCAGCAGCCCCCTCGTGCCCCGAAGGAAATCCCCCTGGGGGACGCCCCGCAGGTGCGCCGCAGGCGCGCCTAGCAAGTCCCCTTGGGGGAGCGGGCAGCGAACGATAGTGAGCGTGGGGGCCGTTCATAGCCATACGCCGATTCAATGCGAGAGCTGTTTCTGAACCAGTTGGTAGTACATGCCCTTGCGTTCGAGGAGCGCCTCGTGCCGCCCTTGCTCGACGATCGCGCCGTCATAAAGTACGAGTATCTTGTCGGCGCGCATGATCGTCGAGAGCCGGTGCGCGATGATGATAGCCGTGCGTCCTTTCAGGATCTCATGCATGTTCGCGAGGATGTTGCTTTCAGATTGCGTATCGAGCGAAGAAGTCGCCTCGTCGAAGACGATGAGGCGTGGATCGTGATAAAGTGCGCGCGCAATGCAAAGCCGCTGAATCTGTCCGCCCGAGAGCCCCACGCCGCGCTCGCCGACAATCTGCTCGTAGCCGAGCGGCATCTTGCTGATGAATGCATGAGCGTCGGCCATCTTCGCGACCTCCTCGATGCGACGGCGATCGGGGCTTGGATCGCCACACGCGATGTTCTCGGCAATCGAGCCCGAGAAGACGAGATTGGTCTGCATGACGTAGCCGATCTGCGCGCGGTAGCAGCCCTGATCGATGACGTTCATGTCGTACCCGTCGACGACGATTTTGCCCTCCGTCGGCACATAAAAGCCGACAAGCATCTTGGCAAGCGTCGTCTTGCCCGAGCCGCTTCTGCCGACGATCGCGACCATCTCGCCCGGATTGATCTCGAACGTCAGGTTTTCAAGCACGTAGGACGTCTCGTTGCCGCCGTAGCGAAAATAGACGCCGGCGAGCTTGATCTCGCCTCTCAAGTCGGGCAACACGACGCGTGTGGGCAAATCGGCCGGCTTTTGCTCCGGCTCGATATCGAGCACATCGCCGAGACGTTCCATTGCGACGGCCGCGTCGTTCATGAGGCTCCAGAGGCCGACGAGGCCCATGAGGGGTGCGAGTACGCTGCCCATGAACGCATTGAAGGCGATCAGTTGCCCGATAGAGAGCTCCTGAGCAAGCACGAGTCTCGAGCCGGCCCATAGAATGACGATCGTCGTAGCCGCGTTGAGCAACTGGCTGCCGAGCGTGACGAGAACATGGAACGCCTGCGCGCGGTACTGCAGGTCGAGCGCTTTGGCATACTTGCGCTCCCACTTGAGCCTCACGGGCCGCTCGATTCCCATGCCCTTCACCGTCTCCACGCCACTCAGCGTTTCCATCAGCAGCGACTTTGCCTCGGTCGAGGCCGAGAACACCTCGCGCGCGAAGCGCTTCGTCCTTGGCGTCGCGAACGCCGTGAGCGCCAGGATCGGTATGACGAAGGCAATAAGCAGCAGTGTCAATTTTGTGTTGTAGAGAAACATGACCGTGAAGTAAATCACGATCATCAGCAGATTGAGCACGGTCGTGACGGTCGACTCGGTCAGGAACGCTCGGATCGTCTGGTTCTCCTGAAAGCGCGCGAAGACGTCCCCCGTCTTTCTTTTCGCGAAGAACGCGAGCGGCAAGGACATCGTGTGCCGGAAGAACTCCGACATCATCGAAAAGTCGAGGCTGCGCACCATGAAGTTCGACAGGTAGGCGCGAATTGTCGTCATCATCTGCGTGAACAGATTCGATATGACGAGACCAACGATGAGCAGAGTGAGCAGGCCCACGTTCTGATGCACGACGACGCTATCGAGTACGTTCTGAATGATGATCGGCGGCACGAGGCCAAGGAGCTGAATGACGAACGTAGCAAGAATGAGGTGTCCGAGAATTTTCTTGTAGGGTGCGAGGTAGCCGACGAAGCGGACCCATGGCGAGCGCGCGGCCGCCTTTTCCCCAAGCAACTCGCCCGGCGTGAAAACGAGACAGGTCCCGCCCCAACCGCGCTCGAACTCCTCCACCGTGAGCTTCCTGAAACCAAGCCCGGGATCGGCCACTCGCACCCAGCGCTTGCTCATGCCGTAGACCACGACGTAGTGGTAGCCCTCCCAATGCACGATGAACGGCAGCTCGAAGCCGAGCATCGACTCGTATGTGCACTGCATACCGCGCGCGGTGAAGCCGAGCGATTCGGCCGTGCGCGCAAGACTTTCGAGTGTTGCACCCTGCGTCGTGACGTTAGCGAGCTCGCGCAGCTTGCCAAGCGTCATGGGAATACCATAGTGGCGGCAAATCATCGCCAGGCAGGCCGCACCGCAGTCCATCTCCTCGGCCTGCTCGACAAGCGCAAAGCGCTTGATGAGCTTCGCGCCGACTTCGTCGCGCGCCTCGAGATCGAGCTTGACGGCGCGCCGCGTGCGCTCCGCGAGCTTCTTTTGCCGTTCCAGCTCGCGATCCATGAAATGGATGCGTTCTTCGAGCACCTCGCGCAGCTTCGCGTTGCGCTCGAGCATGAAATGCACTGTCTTCTCGGGAATGACCAAGAGCCGCGTATCGGCCGTGGCCGTCACGGTGGCGTGCTGCTCTTGCCTCAGCAAGCACGCCTTTTCGCCGAAGATCGCGCCGGCGCCGAGCGTCGCTAGTGAATAGTCGACACCATTCGCGCTATACGTTACGCGCACCTCCCCTTGGCGCACCACGTAAAGGCGCATATCCTCACGCGAGCCCTGGGTGAGGATTTGCTTGCCGGTGGCAACACGTTTGACGCCGACGCTCGACACGTACTCCTCGAGTTCGGCGCGGGAAAGCTTGCCGCGCAGATCGAAGAGCCTCGCAACGAAGCCGCCCGCCGAGCTGATCGCCACGTAGCTCGTCACGAACGACTGCACCGCCGCATTCTCGGCGATGATCGGTGCGATCGCCGCACGCGGAATGAAAAGCGTCTCGACCTTCGACGATGCCCGTGCCGAAGCTTCGTGCCAATAGTCGCGCAGCATCGCAATCTCGGCGAACACTTCGCCTTCCTTGCGCACGCCAAGGCTCGTTTCCTTGCCGCCCTCCTCGGTGAACAGCCGCACCGTCCCCGAGCGGACCACGAAAAGCCCGCCGGCCGCCTCGCCCCGGCTTGCTATCGTCTCGCCAAAGGCGAACGCGCGTGGCTCGACCTGAGTCGCGATCAGCTCAAGCGCATCCGATGGAAAAACCGACAGCAGCTCCACCGACGAAAGGAACTGCACGAGCGATCGAACGTCGACCGGTACCGGGGCAGGCGCCTCTTGCGCATCCATGAACGTGTCCCTAAGTGCGCGCTATCGCGCCTCAATGATATGTTCCTGCGCCCGCGCCAAGAGCCATTCCTCTCGCAGTAGGCGACGCACCTCTGAAGCGACGTCTTGATCGAGCACGGCCGGATACTTCGCCGTCACCGAGAAAATTTCGTAGAACGAACTATCCGGGCCCTCGAACGGGCCGATGACCTCGCCCGTCTGCGCGTTGAAGACTTTCGCTTCGATCTCGGTTTTCAGCGAGCCGCGCAGCACCTTGCCGATCACGCCGCCGCGCTCGCGCGTCTCTGCCACCGAGTGCTCACGCGCCATCTCGGCAAAAGAAGACGGATCGTCGGCAAGAATCGACATCACCTCCTTGGCCTGCCCTTCCGTCTCGAGCACGATATGGCTCACCTCCACGCAGTCGAACTTGGGCGAGTTCAGCTTGAAGTATGTGTCGACGGCCTCATCGCTGCAGACCTCGGCCATCATCTTTTCCTGATAGAGCGTATCGACCACGAACATTTCGAATTCGTCGAGGCTCAAACCGTACGCATCGAGATAGCGGTTCATATCGGCTGCGCGATGCAGTCCACGCACCCGTCGAAACTGGTCGGCGCGAGCCTGAATCTCCTCGACCGATACGCGCACGCCATGTTTCTTCGCGGCGATAACCGTCAGCCGATCGCGTACCTGCTGCTCGACGAGCCCTTCGAACTGGCCCGCGAGCTTCAGGATCCGGATAAAGTCGTCGGTGCCGATAACCTCGTCGTCGATTCGCACGATTGCCGCCATTTGCGTCTCCTTGGTTGTGCTCATCATCTGCCGGCTGGTCCCGCGGGGCCCGCCTTTCAGCCGGCGATCCGCCGGAACGGATCGAGCGCGAAATCGATGAGGCGTCGCTCGCGCACGATGATCTCGGCGGACGCCGTCATGCCGTAGCTCAACGGATATTTCGCATCGCCGACCGCGTAGTAGTCACGCGCAAGTTGGACGCGCCCCTCGTAGACGGGCCGCTTCGTGCGCGCGGAGGGCCTTGCGGCCGGCGAAACGTACTCGAGTGTTCCGTCGATCACGCCGTAGCGCTGATAGGGAAAAGCGTTGAACTTGAGCTTGACTGGCAAGCCTTCACGAAGGAACGCGCGATCCTCTTCGGCGATCTCGACGCGCATGACGGCGCGCGCATTGGCGGGCGCGATCCCGCCGAGCGGCATGTTGGCCTGGATCTTGTCGCCCGGCTGCGTCGTGGTGACATCAGTCACGACGCCCGAGACGGGCGCAAGCACGAGCAGGAAGTTGTCCTTGTCGATGTTCTCGAAGCGAATACGCGCAGCGGCATCGGCGGTCAGGCGCGCCGTCTGCACCTGCAGGTGCAGCTTGTCTTCGGTGTTGGCAATCTCACGCAGCGTCGCGTCGTACTCGATGCGCAGCTTCGTAAGCGTCTCGGCGCTGCCTTCGAGCTCTGTCCTAGCCTGCGCAAACTCATGGCTCAGTTGCGCTTCGAGCTGCGCGAGGCGCGCCTCGGCGATCCGCACGTTGTTTTCAGCCTGAGCAAACGCGCTCTGCTTTTCGGCGACCTGCGTTTGCGAAACACCGCCGCCGCCAGGCAGCGCCAAGAGGCGCGCGAACTTGTCCGCCTCATCCTTTGCGAGATCGCGTGCGCGCCGTGCACTGTCGACACTGCTGCGTGCCGCGTCGAGCTGAGCCTTTTGCGATTGCGCAAGCTTCGTCGTACCTTCAGCGACGCGATTCGCGTGCAGGTGCTCTTCAACTTCGATTTGCTGCTTGAGCGCTTCGGCCTTGCGTTCCATCAGCGCTTTCTTTTCTGGGAACTTCTGCCATTCGCGCTCGGCATCCTCGAGCTTCAAGCGCGCATCGAGCGCGTTCCTCGCCGCCTCGATCGCACCGCGCGCGTTGATGCGGCCGATCACGTCATCTTTTTTGACGGGCTGCCCTTCGGCGATATAGATATCGGCCAGCTCGCCGTCCACGGGCGCATAGATGCGCCGCACCTCGGATTCCGGGGCGAGCGTGCCATCGGCGGTCACGATGACATCGGCGCGTCCGAAGAAGGACCACAGAAACGCCGTGACCACGAGCGCCGCCACGACCACCACGGCAGTCTGGATAAACCGCTTCGGCTCCTCCGTGAGGATCGCGATGCCTTCGGCGTCATGCTCCGTGAGTGCCTCGACGAGCGGCTTCAGGCGCCGCGGCTCGTGAGCGCCGCTGCTCATTGCACGCTCCTTGCGGCAGGCGCGGCTAGCTTCATGAGCCGCGGCACGCATGCCTGAAACGGCGGGGTGGCGAAATGCATCGTCTTCAGTGCATTGGCCACCGTGCTCGCTTGCCCCGAACGAGCATCGCGCAGGAGCTGCCGATATTGCTGCAGATCATCACGCACGCGATCGAGGCCCGCGAGCCGCGGATACCGTTCTCCGTAGTCCGAGAGCGTTGTCGATAGGGCGTCGAGCCGATCGTCGCTGCCGTCGTCGAGTGCCGCCGCAATGGTTGTCTTCAGGCGCGCGAGCGCTGCCACGTAGACGGAAGCGTCGCTTTGAAGGTTGCGCAGATGACTGAGCGCATCCGCATAGACCTCGCTGAAAGCGGGCACATACGAAGCGATCTCATCGAGTGCATGCTGATGCTGGTTCGGCCCGTCGTTCCAGCGTGCGATCAAACGCGTGATGGCAGGCTCGTCACGATAGATGGCAATCGGCGCTTCGGCTCCGCCGCGTCCCGACCAGAACGCTTCGAGGTCGCTGATCCAGGCGATTTCGTCGACGAGTGAAAGCGCCTCGGCATTGTGGCGCGCAAGCCGCCTCATCTCGCCGACAATCGAGCGCGCGCGGTCGAACGCGCGCGCTTTCACAGCCGCGGTCCATTGCGGCACCTTTAACTTGACGAGCGCCTCCGCGCCCTGCGCCTGAAACACCGCGTCGTCCGGATGCCGCGCGAGGTACCCATCCGCGAGTTCAGTCGCTCTCTCGAAGCGCCCGGCCGCAAGCAGCGCCTTCACGTCGCGCTGCGGTGCACCCCGCAGGTACAATATCGCAGCGACCAGACAGAGCAGCACGGATACGGCGCCGGCCCGGCGGAGCACTCGATTCAAATCCACCTCGCCGCTGCCGCCGAAGGCAACGAAGAACTCGCGGACGAAGACCGCGAGCCGGTCCGTCCAACCTCGCCGCAGCGTCCGAGGCAACGCTGGCGACGTGCGCGCACCGGCATCGGGATTGACTTCGTCTTCCTCGGCTCTCGCGGGATCGACGCAGAAGATATCGAGAAACGAGTGCGCAGCGGCGACGAACGTCGTGCGGTCCGTATCGATGATGCCGGGGCCGGGTGCAGCACTCGCGTCGGCCGTTGCCGCTGCCGGCATCTCTTCGCACGGTGCCGGCGCGCCTGCCTCATCCTCGCGTGCCGTGTCGACTTGCGTCACGGTCGGCTCGGCCGCGCTACCGTGTTTCACGTTCACGCGATAGACGAAATGCTTGCCGCCTAATGCAAGCCGCATTCCGTCCTCGAGCGAGTGCGCACCTTCGTCGAGTCGCCTTCCGTTGACGAACGTTCCGTTGGTGCTGCCGAGATCTTCGATGAACGGCATTCCGTCGATGACGAAGAAATGCGCATGCCGGCGCGACAGATAGTTCACCTGACGCGCATAGGCATTACGGTAGCGCGCAAACGTCTCGTCGGTCTTGCTGACGAGGAATGGAAATGATGTCACGACGATCGGTTCGAGCCCGAGATCGTCGCGCTCGGGCGTTAGCGTGAGGAGCACGCTGCTGTGCGCGCCGACGGCATCGCTTTGCGCTTCACGCGCGGCAAAGACAACGCGATAGGCGAGGACCCCCGCGAAAGCGAGCGTGTCGCCGTCATGAAGCTGGCGCGGCCGCTCCCGAACCTCACAGCCGTCGACAGTCGTGCCGTTCTTGCTGCCGAGGTCGGCGACATACGCCTCGCCGCGCTCGAAAAAGATCTTCGCGTGCCGGCGCGAAAGCTTGGCGACGATGTCGGCGCGCACCGAGGCGAAAGGCGGCTCGGCACGCCCTACTGCAAAAAGCTCGCGCGTGATGCGGAGCTCGCCGAGCTCCGGATGCGATATCGGCTCGAGCACGATGTCGAAGCGCCGCGTGAGCGCGGTGTCCCTCTCGGCAATCTGAACCTCGTCCGAAGCCATGATTCGACACCTGCGAAAAAGCGCCGGGTCGAGCCAAGCGTCGTCGTCTTCGGCCGCGGGCGACTGTCGCGGGGCGACGAATGGGGGACACGTACCGGCGCTCAGCATTTATCGGCCAATCTGTTGGCGGCGCGACGCACGGGTATGGTGCGGCACCCGCCGGTGAGCGCGCAATGAGAGCGTGACAAAAGTGTAGGCCACGCAAGGCGGCAGTCAATCGGTGCGGACCGCGCTTGGCCTCGCGCGGCCTCAGGCCTCCTCTCGTTCATCGCATGCGTCGGCATCACATCGCTCCCGCTCATCGGGCGGCCAACACATTCGCGTCGTGCGGATTGCGTCCGCCCTGCTCGCCGATCTCACCGGCGTTGTCATGCTTCGCGTCGGCGACGACCACTGCCGGCCAACCACCGCCGATGGCTTTGTAGAGCGTGACCGTGTCAGTCAGGATCTGCTGATGATTGGCGAGGAGCGCGAGCTCGGCCGCCGCGAGCGAACGCTCTGACTCGAGCACCTCGAGCTGAGACGCCACGCCGATCTTCAACTGTGCTTCGACCTGCGCCGCCACCACACGCAGCCGCGCATTTTGCGCCATGAGCTCGGTTCTCTGCTGCTTGTGCGCGGCGAGATCGACGAGCGCATTCTCGACTTCCTCGAACGCCGCGAAAACAACCTGCCGGTACTGCTGCTGCACGACCTCGGTTTGCGCCTCGGTCGTCTTGATATGCGCTCTCACACCCGGATCAAGCATCGGCAGATTGATGCTCGGCAAAAAGCTGAACGTAAAGACTTTCATCAGATCCGAAAGCGCAAAAGCAGCCGTGCCGCCGCGGCCCGTCAAGCTGATGCTGGGCAATTGCGCGAGCTTCGCGGCCGAGATCGAATCATATGAACCGAGCACACGATACTGAGCGGCGACCACATCGGGACGGCGTGCCAGCAACTGGGCCGGCAAACCCATCGGCACTTCAGGCACGTTGACCCGCTCTCGCAGATGGCCAGCCGGAACCTTGAATTCCCCTGCGGGCACACCGACGAGCGTCGCCAGCGCATTCTCGGCGATATTGCGAGACCGCTGGAGCTCGATGAGATCCCTCGCGAGCCCGTTGATCTCGGCCTCCTGCCGCAGCACTTCGGTCTGCGGCGCGACACCGTTGGCGTACATCGACCGGTAGATGGCAAGAATCTGCCGGTTCCTGTCGAGCGTCTTTCGCTCCTGCGCGATCTGATCGTCGAACTGAAGAATCTGGAAGTACGCGCTTGAGACACCGGCGACCAGCGTGAGATAGCCGGCGCGCCAGTCGGCCTCGGTGGCATGGTATTCGGCCTTTTGAGCCTCGACGCTTTTTGCGACTTTGCCCCAGATGTCAATGTCCCAGTTCACCTGCGTCGCCAGGTTGTAGGACTTCGTGGTCGACCGGTGCGTGATTTTTTCGATATCGACGCCGGCGCCAAGATCGGCCGTCGGTAGTGCACCGGCATGCACCTCGCCGATCTCAGCACCCGCGACATGAATCCGCGCGGCGAGCACCTTGATGTCGACGTTCCCAGCAATTGCCTTGTCGATCAGCGCATCGAGATAAGGGTCGTCGAACGCCTTCCACCACTGCGGATCGACGGTATCGGCCGCCGAGACGCGATGATCCACGTACGCCCAGGTCGTTTTTTCTGGTGTGTCGGGGCGCTGATAGACGGGCATCTTGAGGTCCATGCAGCCCGAGAATGCGGCTGCGCAAAGCCCCGCCGCGGCAACGCGAGAAAAGACCGTGCGTGTGCCCATGCTTCTCAGCGCTGTGCGAACGGAATGGGTCGACGTATTCACGATGGGCTCCTCTCCAAATCGGCTAAGCGGGGACGGAAAACGTTGAAGGCAATCGGTGCGCTGGTGTCGGCCACTGAGCGCCCC
>CAYPWK010000063.1:0-7452 GCA_964414365.1 uncultured Burkholderia sp. | reverse complement strand
TTTAAGTCAAAGGAAATTGATCGCGTTCGTGCCGTTCTGTATCGGAACGATGGTCGACTGCGCGCCCGCTGCCGTGGTGTTGTTGACGACGTTGCTCGACTGGCCGACGAGCTGCTGCGCACTGAAGTCGCCCATATCGGCGACGCGCAGGGGCGAGTAGAAAAAGAGCGGCGGCGAGTATAGGTCGGGCTTGCCGCCGCGCACGGCGGACATCGCGCGATCATTGAGCTCTATCGAGGCACTCAGATCTTCGATCGAGAGCGATTTCATGGCGGTTCTCCTGATGGCAGATATCGGGTCTTTGAACGAGGCCTGCGGTGTGTTGCAGGCTCGCGCCTCCTACTGCACAGGATGTGCCATGCGTGTGCCGCTGCGCTGGCAAAAGCCCGCCGAGACATGCCTGGCGCCCATCTCGGCGAGGTAAGAGACATCCCGCCCATGCGGTTGACGGAATGCGGCGCATCGGGGGTGATGGCGGCGAACAGACAGATCGACGGCGATATGTTTGCGCCAGGCCGACAGGCGCTCCACTGGCGCTACAAATGTGCGTTGACGTGGACGGGGGGTCGTTTCATTTCACGAAGACCGTGATCTTCTTCGAATAAACGGGCGGATTGTGCGGGATATGGTCCTTGTCGCCCAGTAGCAGTTGCAGCGTGTGCTTGCCCGGCGGCAATTCGATCGTCGTCTCGGTCTGCCCCGCGCCGAAATGCAGGTGGTTTCTGTCGGATGGAATTTTCTGGTCCATCGGCGGCAGGTCAGTATCGATGAGCAGGTGATGGTGGCCCGTATTCCGGAAGTCCACGCCCGATGGCGCGACGCCCATGAAGCGGAGCCCGAACCAGACCTTGAACGGTTTGCCGGCCGGAAGCACCTGGCCGTCGTTGGGCCAGCCGATATAACAGAGCGCGCGCGGATCGGCCGGCGTGCTCCCCGCGAAGGCCGAACCGGCCGGCATCGAAACGGCCAGCAATGCCAATACTAGCGCCGCCGCCCAAAAAGATAGGATTCCGGTCGATCGTGCGGCGATCGTGGAGGCGGAGCGGTGGTTCATGGCGTGAGCTCCCGAGGTTTGATCAAGCCTTGCTTGCCCGGCGCGAGGGCCGAGGCATGCAGCTAATAGACCGTTATCGTGATCTTTTTCGAGTAGATCGGCGGATTATGGGGAACGTGGTTGTAGTCGCCCATGAGCAATTGCAGCGTATGCTTGCCCGGAGGTAGTTCAATGCGCGCCTCGGTTTCGCCCGCCCCGAAATGGAGATGGTTTCGATCCGACGGAATAGGCTGATCCATTGGCGAAAGGTCCGTATCGATCAGCACATGATGATGGCCCGCGCTCGGCCGGTCGATGCCCTTCGGGCAGACACCCATGTTGACAAGCCCCATGCGGAGCCAGAATGCCCCCTTGATGCGGGCGCCGTCGTAGGGCCAAATGATGTAAGCCTGTGCACCCTGCGGCGACGGCGTAGGTCCGGCAAACGCGAGACGCGGCGCCGCCGTGGCGGCCACCCATGCGATGAGCATCGTTCTTCGTTGCATGGCCGTCCCCTCCTCTTCGCGATAACCCGCATAGCGGTTCCGCTCGCCGGGCACCATCTTTCTTTCACGCGCGGTAGCGCCGAAGTTCGATGGGCCGCGACAGGGCCGCCCCGTATGCTCGCCCATCCGCATGGCTCCCTACTGCGCGCTGGCGCACAGACTGCGCGTTCTTCGTTGCGCGCAAACTGCTGCTATCGATATTGATGCCCGAACGGGGGGTCTCAATGCTGCAAAGACTCACGCGCCTTGCCCTGGTTGCGGCGTTGCTCTGCGCGGGGGCCGGCCTCGCGCACCTCGCGCACGCGGGCGTGCTCCCGAAAGACAGCAACGAGCAGTACGAGATCACGTTCTGGGACTCGATCAAGGATAGCAATTACGCGGGCGACTATGAAGCATATCTGAAGGCGTATCCGAACGGGCGTTTCGCGCCGCTCGCGCAGGCGCGCCTCGCTCGCCTTCGCGCCGCCGCCTCGGCCGGGTCGACGGGCAAGGCACCGGCCCCGCCGGGCCCTGCTTCGTCGGCACCGCCCACGCGGCCCGCTCAGGTGCCGGCGCCCGCCGCGAAGGCGCCGCCGGCAGCAGCCGCATCGAGTACACCGCGCGCCGCGGCTGCGGCATCTTCGGCACCTGGGCCGTCGGGGCCGTCCGCCTCAGCGAGCGGGCAGGAGATCAAGGATTGCGCCACCTGCCCGACGCTCGTCGCGATTTCGCCGGGCAGTTTCATCATGGGTACGAATACCGACGACCCTTCGGAGCGGCCGCCTCACCGCGTGACAATCGATCGCGCATTCGCGCTTGCCAAATACGTCGTTACTGTCGCGCAATGGAATGCTTGCGTCGCGGCCGGCGCCTGCGCCCGCCTCGCGAGCGATAACAGCACGTCGCCGAACGCGCCCGTGCACGACGTGAGCTGGGACGACGCCCAGCAATATGTCGCGTGGTTGACGAAAACGACGGGCAAGCACTATCGCTTGCCGACCGAGGCCGAATGGGAGTACGCGGCGCGCGGCGGCACGACGACACGCTACTGGTGGGGCGATGAAATGCGCGCGGGCAAGGTGAACTGCAAGGGCTGCGGGCAGCCTTGGCGCGACGACGCACCCGCCGACGTGGGCTCGTTCGCGGCCAACCCGTTCGGGCTTTACGATATGGGAGGCGGTGTCTGGGAATGGGTCAGCGACTGCTGGCACATCTCGTACAAGAACGCGCCGGCCGACGGCCGCTCGTGGGACGAGCCCAATTGCCAGTCGCATGTGATCCGCGGCGGCTCGTGGCGCGACGGCGCGTCGTACATGCTCACGGCCACGCGCTTCAAGTACGACAGCGGCGTTCGCTATACGGCGAACGGATTTCGCGTCGCGCGGGATCTGAAGTGATCGATGCCTTTCGTCGGCTAGCGTTTGCGCACGGCGCCGCCCTTACTGTTCGCATTGGGCGGCATCGTGCATTCGCCTAGCCTCTGAAACGCAGGCTAAGCCGCCGACAGCACTTCGACGATCTTGCGTTCGAATGCACGGCCCTCTTCATCAAAGAGATGGCAGTGCTCGGGATCCGCTCCGAGCTTGAGCGCTTCGCCGCGCTCGTGCCGCTCGAGCGGCGGAATGCGCGCGATCAAGCCTTCGGCCGCAACAGGCGAATCCGCGTAGAGATAAGCTGCATCGCCGAGTGATTCCACCGCCGTGACATTCGATGCCACGCCGAATTCGGCTCCACCCGCCGCACGCGTATGCAGATGCTCCGGTCGAATGCCGACGGTTACGCGCGTGCCCTTTTGGACACCTCGCGGCTCGACGGCGACACGCTGCGTCTCGCCCGTTTCATATCGAACGAGCACGCCGTCTGCGCTCGTCTCGTCGACGACGCCCGCGAGAAAGTTCATCTTCGGCGAGCCGATGAAACCGGCCACGAAGCGGTTGGCCGGCGCATGATAAAGACGATTGGGGCTGCCAACCTGTTCGACGTTGCCGGCCGACATCACGACAATCTTGTCCGCGAGCGTCATCGCCTCTACCTGATCGTGCGTCACGTAGATCATCGTCGTCTTCAACTCGTCGTGAAGCCGCGCGAACTCGAGCCGCATTTTGACGCGCAGCGCCGCATCGAGGTTCGACAGCGGCTCGTCGAACAGAAAGACTTTCGGCTTGCGCGTGATCGCACGTCCGATGGCGACGCGCTGGCGCTGACCGCCCGACAGCTGCTTCGGCTTGCGATCGAGCAGATGATCGATGTGCAGGATCTTGGCCGCGTTGCGGACGGCCTCGTCGATTTCGGGCTTTTTCGTGCCGGCGAGCTTGAGCCCGAACGCCATATTGTCGTAGAGCGACATGTGCGGATAAAGCGCATACGACTGGAACACCATCGCGATGCCGCGCTTCGCGGGCGGGACCTCGTTCATCCGCGCGCCGTCGATGGTGAGATCGCCGGCGCTGATCTCCTCGAGGCCGGCAATCATCCGCAAGAGCGTCGATTTTCCGCAGCCGCTGGGGCCAACGAAGACGACGAATTCGCCATCGGCGATATCGAGATTGACGTTGCGAAGCACTTCGTGTTCGTCGTAGCGCTTGGCGACACTGCGCAGAGTCACGCTTGCCATGATCCGTCTCCTTTCATATTCGTTGCCAGGCGCGCGGATTCGAGCCGCGCGTCGAGCCATCGATCGACGAGCGCCGGCAACTCGCGCATGTCGTCGAACACATGCTTAGCACCGGCGGCGATGAGCCCTTCGATCTGCGAGCGCGTGGCATGCCCGCCGCCGACGAAACCCAGCACAGGCATGCGCGCCGCGTTCGCGGCCGCCACGCCGGTCACGCTGTCCTCGACGACGAGGCACGCCTGCGGCGCCACGCCGAGCGCATCGGCCGCGGCAACGTAGACGTCCGGCGCCGGTTTCGGTCGCGCGACACGATCCGCGCAAAAGAGCCGCGTTCCGAAGAAACGTCCAAGCCCCGTGCGCGCGAGCACCGCCTCGACATAGCCGGTGTAGCTATTGCTCGCGCATGCCTTCGTCAGCGAGATCTTCGAGAGCGCCGCCTCGACGCCTTCGACGACCGGCGCGTTGCGCGCCGCTGCCTCGACCGCGCTGCGTATCGCATCGATGTCTTCCGCCGTGAGCGTCTTGCCGAGTGCGGCCGCGCTTTCCTCCAGAACGCGCTCGATGCGCAAGCCCAGCAGCGGCATGACGATCGGCTCGACATCGGCATCGGGCCACCGTGTGCTCAGCTCCCGCACGAGCATTTCCGCCGCAACGGCCTCACTATCGATGAGGACACCGTCACAATCGCAAATGAGCAGACGCGGCTCGCGCGATGCAGGTTCTTCGATCGCCTGCCTCGTCATTTGACGGCCCCGAACGTCAGCCCGCGCACGAGCTGCTTTTGCGAAACCCAGCCGACGAGCAGAATAGGCGCGACGGCGAGCAGCGATGCGGCCGAGAGCTTCGCCCAGAACAGTCCCTCCGGGCTCGAGTACGACGCGATGAAGACCGTGAGCGGCGCGGCGCCCGAACTCGACAGGTTGATGCTCCAGAACGCTTCGTTCCAAGACAGAATCACGAGCAGCAGTGCCGTCGACGCGAGCCCCGGCAACGCCATCGGCATCAGCAGGTAGACGATCTCCTGCCAAGTCGCCGCACCGTCGATGCGGCCCGCTTCAAGAATGTCGCGCGGAATCTCATTGAAGTAAGTGAAGGCCATCCAGACCGCGATCGGCAGGTTCATCAGCGCATAGACGATGATGAGACCCGAGACCGTGTCGAGCAGCCCCACGTTTTTCCAGAGCACATAGATCGGGACGAGCACGCCGACCGACGGCATCATCTTCGTCGAGAGCATCCAGAGCAGGAGCTTTTGCGTGCGGCGCGTCGGAAAGAACGCCATCGTATAGGCGGCCGGCACCGCAAGCGCAAGGCAGAGCACGGTCACGCCGGCCGAAATCAGAATCGAATTGCGCGCGAACCCGAAATAGTCGCTACGTGCGAACACTTCTCGAAAGCTATCGAACGTCGGCGAAAAGATCAGCGACGACGAGTAGGCGTCGCGCTCGGTCTTGAACGCCGTAATCGTCATCCAGAAGATTGGGAAAAAAAGCGCGATCGAGATGAGCCAAGCCAGCGTGCCGGGCAGCGCGCGCTTGACGGCGCCGAGCACTGGCATCGTGAGATGCACCGGCGGACGCGCGACAGGAACGGTCGGATTGCTCATTTTTCATACTCCCCTTTCAAGTTCTTCGCGAGCATGCGCACGAGGAAGAAAGCAACGATGTTCGCGAGCACCACCGCGAGAATCCCGCCTGCCGATGCCAGGCCGACGTCGAACTGCTGAAGGCCTAGCGCATAGATCAGGTACGAGAGGATCGTCGTGGCGTTGCCAGGACCGCCCGAGGTCGTCGTGTAGATCTCGGCGAAAATCGAAAGCAGGAAAATCGTCTCCATCATGACGACGACGGCGATCGCACGCTTCAGATGCGGCAGCGTGATATAGAAGAACATCGAGAACGGTCCGGCGCCGTCGATGCGCGCGGCCTCCTTTTGCTCCTCGTCGAGCGACTGGATCGCCGTGAACAGGATCAGGAAAGCAAACGGCAGCCATTGCCAGGCGACGATCACGACGATCGCCGAAAGCGGGTAAGTGGCGAACCAGTCGATTGGACGCATGCCGAGCGAGCGCATCGCGTCGGCAACGAGCCCGTACACTGGGTGCAGCATCATGTTCTTCCAAATCAGCGCGCTGACAGTCGGCATGACGAAGAACGGCGCAATGGCGAGCAGCCGCGCGATGCCCTGTCCGACGAATTTTCGATCGAACAGAATCGCCATCAGCACACCGCCGACCACAGTGATGACGAGCACCCAGCCGATCAGTTCGAGGGTGTGAACGATGGACGGCGTGAACGACGGATCGCTGATGAGGTAGGTGTAGTTGTCGAAGCCGGCGAAGCCCTTTTGATCGGGATTGAGAAGGTTATAGCGCGAGAACGAGTACCAGATCGTCATCGCGAGCGGTATCGTCATCCAGAGGACGAGGAGGCCGACCGAAGGGGCGGCGAGCCAGCGCGTTGCGCCGGCGCGGCGCTCCGGAGTCGGCAGCGCCTCCTGCGCCCCCGCGTGCGAGAGCGGTAAGTGAAGATGTCGCATCGTTACGGCCTCCTGATCCCTGTCGCCTCGTTACATCGATAGCCGGGCCGCCGCCTGCCGCGAGACAGGCACGCGGCGGCCGGAAAGCAAGGCGATGCGTGAGGTGCGCGTCGCCCCTCGGCTAGCCTTACTTCTGATAGCCGGCCTGCTTCACGGCGCGGTTGGCCGTGGCGTTGCCCGCGGCAAGCGCCTGATCGACCGACATCTGCCCAGCCAGCGCACCGGCGATGCTCTGTCCGACCACGGTCCCGAACGACTGGAACTCAGGAATGCCGACGAATTGCACGCCCGTATACGGGACGGGCTTCTCCGTCGGGTGGTTCGGGTCGGCCGTCTTGATGGCGTTCTCGACGAATTCGGCGAACGGTGCCGCCTGCTTGTAGTTGGGATTGTTGTAGGTCGATTCGCGTGTGCCGGGCGGCACCGATGCCCATCCTTCGTCCTTGGCGACGAGCTCGATATAAGGCTTGCCCGTCGCCCATTCGATGAACTTCTTGGCGTCGTCCTGCTTCTTCGACGTCTTCGGGATGGCGAGCGCCCATGCCCAGAGCCAGTGCGAGCCGTTCGGCGTGACCTCCGTCGGCGCAGCGGCGAAGCCGATTTTGTCGGCCACCTGCGACTGACTCTTGTTATAGAGCATCCCGGCCGCCACCGTGGCATCGATCCACATCGCACACTTGCCCGAGGACATCAACGTCAGGTTTTCGTTGAAGCCGTTGGAGCTCGCTCCTGGCGGGCCATCTTTCTTCATCATGTCGATATAGCTAGTGACTGCCTTTTTC
>CAYPWK010000062.1:2274-18349 GCA_964414365.1 uncultured Burkholderia sp. | reverse complement strand
ATGCGGACTTCGCCCGTGCGCTGAATGCGCTGCAGCGTCGTTTCCGCTGCCGCGCCGGGTGTCAGCGCGAAGAACGCGGCCGCCGCGACCGAGCAGGCGGTCAGGAATGCTGACAAATGGCTGAACTGAACATTGAACTGAGAGGCTTTCATGACATTCCCGTGGATGATGGGGTAAGTCTGGTCGGCAAATGGCGTGCGCCGGAGCTCGTCGACAGGGATGCGGATGGCAGGAGGTTCGGACGTGGCTGCCAATTCCCTTGTCTTGAGCGCAGCATACAAAGCCATTTTTTTGATCCCGATTGCTCTAGGACAATAATTCCATTAGTAATTGTGCCGACGATGGTCGGCAGCGGAACGAGGAGATGAACGGTGATCGACGAATGGCGCACCGCAGTACGGGCGGTGCACGGCGTGGAATCGAAGTACAAGCGGCTCGTGAAGGCCATCGCGGGCGATATCGAGGCGGCGATATTGAGGCCCGGCACGCGCCTTCCGCCGCAGCGAGACGTAGCCGCCGAGCTCGAAATCAGCGTGCAGACGGTGACGAACGCATACAAGGAACTCGAGCGTCAGGGTCTGATCCGCTGCGAGGTGGGGCGCGGGAGCTTCGTCGCGCCCCGCGTCACAGAGAAAATGGCGAACTACATGCTCGACACGGCCGAGCGCTCGGTGATCGACTTCTCGATCGCACGCATCATCCACACCCCAGAACATGATGCGATGTGGCGCAAGATTTGCGCCACGCTCGCACGAATCGAAGACCAGCCGTGGATTCGCGCGTTTCGCCCGATCGCGGGCTTCGAGCATCACCGGCGCGCCGCAGTGGACTGGCTCGCGCGGCTCGGGATGCCCGCATCGGCGGATACCCTGCTCGTGACGAACGGTGCCGCGCATGGGATTTTTCTGGCGCTTGCCTCGCTCGTGCGCCCCGGCGATACGGTGGTCTGCGAAAGCCTCACCGATCACGGCGTGATCGGTTCGGCGAACGTCCTCGGGTTTACGCTAAAGGGCCTCGAGATCGACGAATTCGGCATTCATCCAGAGCACTTCGAGGAGCTTTGCGATAGTGAGCGCGTGACGGCGCTCGTTTGCACGCCGACGCTCAATAATCCGACGGTCGCCTTGATGCCGGAGTCGCGTAGAAGATCGATCGCGCGCATCGCGGAGCGCTATGGCGTACACGTCATTGAAGACGACGTCTACGGCCCGTTGCCTGTGAAGCCGCTACCGCCGATCTCTAGCATGATTCCGGAGTTGTCTTTCTATTGCACGAGCATGACGAAGTCCGTGCTGGCGGGTTTGCGCATCGGCTATTTGACAACGCCGAGGCGTCTCGCGCTACGCACCGAGAGCACGTTGCGCGTCTCGAGCTGGATGGCCACCTCGCCGATGGCCGAGATCGCGACGCGCTGGATCGACGACGGCACGGCGGCGCGCCTCGTGCAACTTCAACGCGAGCATCTGGCGCGAAGGCAGGCGCTCGTCAGGCAGATACTCGGGCCATACGTCGAGGGCAGCCATCCGCATGCACTCTCGGCCTGGCTGCGCGTACCCGAGCATTGGCAGGCCGATCATCTCGTGCGCGCATTGCGCAAACGCGATATCGCCGTAACGTCGCCCGATCCATTCCTCGTGCGCGGCGTCGAAAGCAGGCCGAATGCCGTGCGCCTTTGCGTTGGCGCCGAAGTCAGCGACGACGTTTTCGCGCAAGCGCTGAAAACGGTGCTCGAAGTGTTCGAGCAGTACCCGCACATTCATCCCGTCGATTGATTCACTGTGCAGTGGGTCTTCCCCGCAAGAATTCCTCGGCAGTTGATCGGCAGTGCAAAGGAAATGAACTAGGACAATCGGATTCGTTTTTCAGGACATTAGACTGGGCAGCACTGAATGCAGCAATGCCCAAACCGATTGCACCAGACTATGTCCGTCCTTTCGCTTGCCGATGTCTATCGAGCCCGCCGCCGTCTGTACGGACGTGTCGCGCGTACGCCGCTCGTCGAATCGCCCACGCTGTCGAAGCTCGCCGGTACACGTGTTCTATTGAAGCTCGAGACCGTGCAGCCTACGGGCAGCTTCAAAATCCGTGGCGCGACGAATGCGCTCGGCGAGCTGGCCGAACGGGGCGTCGAGCGTGTCGTCACCGCGTCCACGGGGAATCACGGTCGCGCGGTAGCGCACGCGGCACGAGCGCTCGGCATCGAAGCCGTCGTCTGTCTGTCGGCGCTTGTTCCCTCGAATAAGGTCGACGCCATACGTGCGCTCGGTGCGCAAGTGCGCATCGTCGGCAACAGCCAGGACGATGCGGAACACGAGGCGCTGCGCCTTGCGAGCGACGAAGGATATTCATATGTCCCACCGTTCGACCATCTTTCCGTCATCGCGGGGCAGGCCACGATCGGGCTTGAGATTGTCGAGGCGCTTCCGGATGTGGCCCAGATTGTCGTGCCTCTCTCGGGCGGCGGCCTTTTTTCGGGTGTCGCGTCAGCCGCAAAGCTAAGCGCGCCGCGAGTGCGCATGACCGGCGTGACGATGCGTCGAGGTGCCGCCATGCATGCGAGCCTTGCTGCCGGCAAACCCGTACTCGTCGATGAAGTGGATACGCTCGCCGATTCGCTCGGCGGCGGTATCGGGCTCGAGAACCGCTACACGTTCGCGCTGACGCGGGCGCTGATCGACGAGGCTTTGCTGGTCGACGAAGACGCGATCGCGCGTGCGATCGTTCACGCGTATCGATCCGAGCGGCTCGTTATCGAAGGTGCGGCAGCCGTCGGCATGGCGGCGCTGCTCGAAGGCATGGTGTCGTCAGCGCGAGCCGGCGTTGACGCGCACGGTCCGATCGTCCTCGTTGTGAGCGGCGCAAACATCGATATGAACCTGCACCGGCGTCTCGCCCTTGAAGCGCCGCGCTGCGATTCCGTAGAGAGAAGCGCTTCATGAATGCGATTTCCATCGTCGGCGAGGCAACGCTTCGCGATCTCGTGCCGCTCGATCTTGCAGCGATCGAATGCGTCGAAGCGGCCTTCGCCGCACTCGCAACCGAGCCTGTCGCGATGCCGCCCATTTTGCGGCTGGACCTGCCGGAACGTCATGGGGAAGTCGACGTGAAAACGGCTTGGCTGCCGAGGCTCGACAGTTTCGCGATCAAGGTGAGCCCTGGCTTTTTCGACAACCCCTCGCTCGGGCTGCCGAGCTTGAACGGCTTGATGCTGGTTCTTTCGGCGAAGACGGGGTTGACGGAGGCGGTGTTGCTCGACAACGGCTATTTGACCGCGGTGCGCACGGCGGCGGCCGGCGCCGTCGCCGCGCGCTGGCTCGGGCGGCGCGGCGCGAAACAGGCCGCCATCATCGGCGCGGGAGAGCAGGCGCGGCTGCAATTGCGTGCGCTTGCGCTCGTGCGCGAGATCGAGGAAGTCGCGGTGTGGGCTCGCGATCGCCGCCACGCCGAAACATTCGCCGTGGAGATGCGCGACGCGCTCGGCGTTCGCTGCGAGGTGGCGTCGGATGTACACCGGGCACTCGAGCGCGCCGACATCGCCGTCACGGCGACGCCCAGTCGGGAGCCGCTCGTTCACGCCGGCGATCTTCATTCGGGACTGCACGTGACCGCGATGGGCTCGGACGCCGAGCACAAGAACGAGATCTCGCCTGCCGCCATTGCCGCCGCGCGCTATGTCTGCGATCGACTGCAACAAACGCGCGTGCTGGGCGAACTGCACCACGCGATCGAAGCGGGCGTCGTGGCACGCGATGCCGCGTTTGCCGAGCTCGGGCAAATCATCGCGGGCCGTGTGCCCGGACGCACAAGCGATTCGGACGTGACGATTTGCGATCTGACGGGAACGGGCGTGCAGGACACGGCGATCGCGGCGCTCGCGCTCGAGCGTGTACGGGCAGCCGGCGCGGGTGCGTCGTTTCCCAACCCATGAACACACGTAGTTGAAGCTGATCCGCGAGGAAGAAATGTCGGAACAAATCATGCAGCAACCGTCCACGGCCCGTGCGGCTTTGCCGACAGTACGACTGCCGTTCGAGCGTGCCGAGTACGAGGCGCGCATCGCCAAGACGCGTCGGGCGATGCAGTCGGCCGGAATCGATCTGCTGATCGTCTCGGACCCGACCAACATGGCGTGGCTCACGGGCTATGACGGCTGGTCGTTTTATGTCCACCAGTGCGTGCTACTCGCAATGGAAGGCGAGCCTGTCTGGTTCGGTCGCGGCCAGGACGCGAACGGGGCGAAGCGCACCGTCTTCATGGACCACGCGCATATCGTCGGTTATCCCGATCATTACGTCCAGTCGCGCGAGCGCCACCCGATGGACTATCTCGCGCGCGAAGTCATCGAGGCGCGGCATTGGGACAAGCTCCGTATCGGCGTGGAGCTCGACAACTACTACTTCAGCGCAGCGGCCTACGCATCGCTCGTCCAGCATTTGCCCGCGGCCAAGTGGATCGACGCTACAGGGATCGTCAATTGGCAGCGCGCCGTCAAGTCGCCGCGCGAAATCGAATACATGCGGATTGCGGCGCGCATCGTCGAGAACATGCATCGTCATATCGTCGAGCGGATCGAGCCCGGCATGCGCAAGAACGATCTCGTGGCCGAGATCTACGCGGCCGGCATCGGCGGCGTGGATGAGTACGGCGGGGACTATCCCGCGATCGTGCCGCTGCTGCCGACGGGCGCCGATGCCGCCGCGCCCCATCTGACGTGGGACGATACACCGTTCGCGCCGAATGCCGGCACGTTCTTCGAGATCGCCGGATGCTACCGGCGCTATCACTGCCCGCAGTCGCGCACAGTCTATCTCGGCAAGCCGCCGAAGCATTTTCTCGAGGGGGAAAAGGCCGTCGTCGAAGGCATCGAAGCCGGCCTCGCGGCCGCGAAGCCGGGGAACGTCTGCGAAGACATCGCGACTGCATTCTTTGCAGTCCTCAACAAATTCGGCATCGAGAAGAACAGCCGCTGCGGCTACCCGATCGGCGCCAGCTATCCGCCCGACTGGGGCGAGCGCACGATGAGCCTGCGCCCGGGGGACAAGACGGTCCTCGAGCCCGGCATGACGTTTCATTTCATGCCTGGCCTTTGGCTCGACGACTGGGGGCTCGAGATTACGGAGAGCATCCTCATTACGGATTCGGGCGTCGAGACATTCTGTAATACGCCGCGCAGGCTTTTCGTGAAGGAGTAGCGAGGATGCTGCCATCCCCGATCCAACCGACGCTCGATTTCGACGCTGAAGGCGAGCAGCACGGTTTTCTGAAGCTTCCGCACTCGCACGATGCCTCGGCGTGGGGCGCCATCATGATTCCGATCACCGTCGTGAAGCGCGGTGAGGGGCCAACCGCGCTACTTACGGGCGGCAACCATGGCGACGAATACGAAGGACCCATCGCCTTATCGAAGCTCGCATCGACGCTGAAGGCAAGCGAGGTGACGGGCCGCGTCATCATCGTGCCCTTCATGAACTACCCGGCGTTTCGCGCCGGCAGCCGCACGTCGCCGATAGACCAGGGCAACCTCAATCGCAGCTTCCCGGGGCGGCCCGACGGCACCGTGACGCAAAAGATCGCCGACTATTTTCAGCGGCATCTGCTGCCGCTCGCGGACTATGTGCTCGACATTCATGCGGGCGGCCGCACGCTCGACTTTCTGCCGTTCGCGGCCATTCACAGGCTACCGGACGCGGATCTGCAGGCGCGCGCGGAGGCCGCAATGCGCGCATTCGGCGCGCCCTATTCGATGCGCATGCTCGAGCTCGATAGCGTCGGTCTCTTCGACACGGCGGCTGAAGAGGCCGGCAAGGTCTTCGTGTCGACAGAGCTCGGCGGCGGCGGGACGGCGACGGCCGCGAGCGTTCGCATCGCCGAGCGCGGCGTGCGCGGTTTTCTCGCCAATGCCGGCATCTGGTCACCCGCGAGCGCGAGAAACGGGGCGACGAATGGCACGAACGGCACGAGGAGCACGACGACCTTGCTCGACATGCCGGGCGCCGATTGCTACACGACGAGCGAGCACGATGGGCTGCTTGAAGTCTGCAAGGACCTCGGCGATACGGTGGAAGCCGGCGAACTGATCGCGCGCATCCACGACGTGACACGAACCGGCTCACGGCCGCGCGAATATCGCGCGCGCACGAGCGGCCTCGTGGCGGCACGGCACTTCCCTGGGCTCGTGCATGTCGGCGACACGATCGCCGTCGTCGCTGAAGTCGTCGAGCGCGGGATCGCGGCGGGATATGCCGGTGTTTGATATCGGTGGACAGATGAAGGAGTTCTCCATGTTGCTGGGTCATCCGGTTTTGATGAAGTCGCTTTGCTATGTGGACGGGCGATGGATCGACAGCGACGACGGCGCTGCAGTCGACGTCGTCAACCCTGCAGACCAAAGCGTGCTTGGCCACGTGCCGATGCTGACGCGCGCGCAGATCGAGAGCGCGGTGGCCGCCGCTTATCGTGCTTTCGAATCGTGGCGCTGGACGCCCGTCAATCGGCGCGCGGCCGCCCTTGAGTGCTGGCACGAGCTCGTGCTGCGGCACCGCGACGACCTCGCGGCGATCCTCTCGTTGGAGCAGGGCAAACCGCTTGCCGAGGCGCGCGGCGAAGTCGCCTACGCGGCGAGCTTCATCGATTGGTTCGCGCACGAGGCGAAGCGCCTCGCCGGGCGCAACATCCCGACGCATATCGACGGTGCGCACCTCGGCACGGTGCTGGAGCCCGTCGGCGTTGCCGCGCTGATCACGCCATGGAATTTCCCCGTCGCAATGATCACGCGCAAGGCGGCGGCCGCACTCGGCGCGGGCTGCACGGTCGTCGTCAAACCGGCGCACGAGACGCCGTATTCGGCGCTCGCGCTCGCGCAGCTTGCCGAAGAGGCCGGCTTCCCGCGCGGCGTCTTCAACGTCGTGCTCGGTGCACCGCAAATGGCGATGGAAACGCTCGTGGGCGACCCGCGCGTGCGCGCCGTCAGCTTTACCGGATCCACGCGCGTCGGCTCGCTCGTGACGCGCACCGCGGCTCAGGCCGGCATCAAGAAGGTTGCACTCGAGCTGGGCGGCAACGCGCCTTTCATCGTCGCGGCCGACGCCGATCTCGTTCAGGCCGTGAAGGTAGCGGTTGCCGCGAAATTTCAGACCTCGGGCCAGGATTGCTGCGCCGCGAACCGGATTTTCGTCGCACGGCCGCTATACGAGTCGTTCGTGGCGAGATACAGCGATGCCGTGCGCGCGCTGAAGGTGGGTTCCGCCTTCGAGAGCGGTGTCGACGTCGGCCCGCTCATGCATCAAGCGGCCTTCGACGCGACGCTCGAACGCGTCGCCGAAGCGCGCGGTGCCGGGGCGCGCATCACGGTGGGAGGCTCGCCGCATTCGCGTGGCGGCTGGTTTTTCGAGCCGACCGTCATTGCCGATGCCGCACCAGGCATGCGCGTCTACGACGAGGATAACTTCGCGCCGATCTCGGCCGTCGCGCCGTTCGACACACTCGATGAAGTCGTAAAGAGCGCTAACGATACGGAATACGGCCTCGCGGCCTACGTGTGCTCGACAAACGTCAACACGATATTCCAGCTAATTCGCCGCCTCGATTTCGCGATGGTGTCGGTGAACGGCGCGAAGTTCACGGGCGCGCCGATTCCTTTCGGCGGCATGAAAGCGTCGGGCCTCGGACGCGAAGGCGGGGCGGAGGGTTTCGAGCCGTTTGTCGAGACCAAATATTTTTGCCTCGGTCAACTCGGCTTGCCGAGCGCGGGTGACGAATCGCGCGAGCGAGTCGCCGGCGCGGCAGCCTGATCCGATCGAACCTGATGGAGACTCAACCATGACTGCACTCGAAACCCTTTTTGCGGCGGACCGCGCCCATTTCATGCATCCGTCGACGCACGCTCACGATCATGCCAGCGGCATCTTGCCGGGCCGCATCGTCACGGGCGCGAACGGCGTCCGCATCGAGGATCACGAAGGCCGCTCGTACATCGACGCCTTCGCGGGACTCTACTGCGTGAACATCGGCTACGGACGCACCGAAGTGGCCGAGGCCATCTATGAGCAGGCGAAGAAACTTGCGTATTACCACACCTACGTGGGTCATTCGACCGACACGATCATCGAGCTCTCGTCGCGAATCATCGACTGGGCGCCGGACGGCATGAAGAAGGTTTACTACGGCATGTCGGGATCGGACGCGAACGAGACGCAGATCAAGCTCGTCTGGTACTACAACAACGTGCTAGGCCGGCCGAACAAGAAGAAGATCATTTCGCGCGAGCGCGGCTACCACGGCTCGGGCATCGTGACAGGCAGCCTAACGGGCCTCCCGAGCTTTCATCAATGCTTCGATCTGCCGATCGAGCGCGTCAAGCATACCGTTTGCCCTCATTGGTATCGCAAGGCGCCGGCCGGCATGAGCGAAGCGCAGTTCGTCACTTACTGCGTCGACGAGCTCGAAAAACTCATTGCACACGAAGGCGCCGATACGATCGCTGCGTTCATCGGCGAGCCCGTCATGGGGACGGGCGGCATCGTTCCGCCGCCGGCCGGTTACTGGGACGCTATTCAACAGGTTCTGAAGACGCATGACATCCTGCTGATCGCGGACGAGGTCGTCTGTGGATTCGGCCGGCTCGGCTCCAAGATGGGCTCGCAGCACTACGGCATCGAGCCCGATCTGATCACGGTCGCGAAGGGGCTGACGAGCGCCTACGCCCCGCTTTCCGGCGTGATCGTCGGCGAACGGGTCTGGGACGTGATCGACAAGGCTTCCGAGCAGTTCGGCGCAATGGGGCATGGCTGGACCTACTCGGGCCATCCGCTCTGCGCGGCCGCCGCGCTGGCCAATCTCGAAATTCTCGAGCGCGAATCGATCGCGCAAAACGCGGCGGAAACGGGAGCTTATCTGCTCGCAAGCTTACATGCCGCCTTCGACGGTCATCCGCTCGTCGGCGAGGTGCGCGGCGTGGGGATGCTCGCGGCGCTGGAGTTCATGGCCGATAAGGATGAGCGGCGCGCGTTCGATGCCGCGCTGAAAGTCGGACCGCGCATCTCCGCGGCGGCGTTGCGCCGAGGTCTCATCGCGCGCGCCATGCCGCACGGCGACATTCTTGGCTTCGCGCCGCCGCTCGTGGCGACACGCGCCGACGTCGACGAGATCGTGCGTCTGACGCGCGGAGCGGTTGACGAGGTGGCTGCGGAGCTCGCCGGAGCGACGGTTTCGGCTTGAGGCCCCGAGGCGATCGGCGGCGTCACAGCCGGCCGCGTGTCGAGACGGGAGCGCCGGAATGGACGGAAACAGCGGCCCGCGCGTCGCCCAGGGCGGGCACGTTGGTTGCTTTGACCGACGAGCGATGCTGGCGGCGCCCCGAATCGCCAAAACAGTAGGTGAGCCCTAAAATTTGTCGAACTTTCCCACAGTAGTTGCGGGCGCCGTTAGAATCCGTTGCGTTTACAGCAGACGAAATGGAGGAATCTGTCCGTGGCGACCTACAAGGAACTATTGGCAAAAAAGCAGCAACTGGACCTCGAAATCGAAAATGCACGGCGGGCCGAGGCGCAGGCCGCGCTCGACACTGTCCGCGAAACGGTTGCTGCGTTCGGGTTCACGCCCGAGGACATTTTCGGTGCTCGTCGCAAGTCGAAAGCGCCAAGCGGTACGCCGCGGTTCCGTAATCCCGAAACCGGTGAGACCTGGGGCGGGCGCGGCCCGCGTCCGCGCTGGCTCAAGGGCAAGGATCCCGAGCAATTCCGCGTCAAGAGTTGAAGCCTGTCGGCGCGCACGGTGCCCCTCGGGGCCTCGGCCCGAGCACCGTTGAATTGCCGCTTGCCGCTTGCCAATTACGCCGTCACGCTGCCGGGCAGTAACGCCTCGAGCTTATCGAGCAGCGTGGCGCGCCGAAGCGGCTTGACGATGAACCCAGCCGCGCCGGCTTTCAGGCTCTCCATCACGACAGCACGCCGGCCGCATGCCGCCATATGGACCACGGGAATCCGGGCGAGCGGCTTGACCGATTTGATGCGCCGCGTTACCTCGATACCGTTGACATCGGGCAAGTCGACATCGATCAAGACAAGATCGGGGCGCCGTATCCAGATCGAGCTGAAAGCCTGCGCGCCCGTCGACGCGCTAATTATTTCAACTTTCGTTTCCTCGAGCAGGCGCGCGACTAGCGTTTGCTCGAACGCATCGTCTTCGACGACGAGGACGGTCGGGCGAACGCGTTCGGCCAACGCGCGCATCGCGCGCGCAGCCTGCAGCTGCGGGCCAAGTGCGCCGGCAAGCGCGCGCGCCGCCTCGCACAATGCATCGACGGATTGCCCGACTTGTCCATAGCGTCGCTGAATGGTCGGATCGGCCGTTCGCGCGGCGGCGGCCAACGCGGCGCGTGTCTTGTCGACTTCGTGCGCGAAACGATGAGCGTGCTGGGCCAAGGCCGGCTCGCGATGGGCTATTTCCCTCGCGTGCGTAGCCCATTGGCTGGCGTCGATGACTTCCGCAGAATTTCTCGGCAGCTGGCGTAGCGCCTGATGGATCGCCATGCCAAGGCGCGGGCCGTCGTACGGCTGCGGCCAGAACAGCACGTAGTCGTCGAAAGCACCGGCTTTGCAGCAGTCGCAGGCGCGCTGTAAATCGATGGCGTCGCAAAGCACGACCGTCTTCAGCGGCGTCAGATGGGCGAGTCGGCTCGAGCGAAACAGGCGATTTCGATAGGCTTGCGCGGCGTCGAGTCTTTCGAAGGCGAGCACGAGCACGGACGGACGAGATGCTTCGAAGTCCAAAACGATTTGGTCGGGCTCGATTGATAAGTGTACGTTGCCGAACTCTTCGGCAAGGAAGCGCGTCACCCGTCGAGCGCGAGACTCACTATCGGCGGCGACAAGAATCGAACGATTGTCTTTCAACGGATTCACCTACGGGCGCAGCGGCGCTAACGCATGTCGCCGGCTCGACATCCGGTCGATCGGCGTGTGGTCAACGCCGTCGCGATACCGCGCATGCGCTTGACGACTGCATTCTCGATAGCCGCGTGCTTTCTATCCGTTCGGTAAGGGACATTTCATCGCGTGCATCGCAGGGGGACTTCCCCAACTGGCTGCCTCGGGGCGCTGGGCGGCGGGCGAAACCTCTACAATCGCGAAATCTTTTTTTGGCCGAAGGTGAATCGATGTCCATGGAGGCGCGGCTTGCGCGGGCGAAGGCCCATCATCTGGCGGGCGAATTTGCCGAGGCGCGCAAGTTGTACGAGGCGATGCTCGCCGATTGGCCCGCGCATCACGACGCGATGTTCCGGCTCGGAATTCTTGCGCTGCAGACGGGCGATGCCGAGGGCGCGCTCGCCTGGATCGTCCGCGCGCGAGCGCACCTCCCGAATGAACCGCGTTATCGTCTTGGCGAAGGGCAGATTCTTGCGGCATTGGGGCGCGTCGACGACGCCGCGGCCGTTTATCGCAAGCTGGTATCGGACGAGCCGGCGTACGCCGATGCATGGTTCGCGCTGGCGGCACTGCTCGACGGCCGCGGCGATTGGCCTGCCGCTATCGACGCCTACCATTCGCTGCTGGGGCTCGATCCCTCGAATCTCGACGCCCTGAACAATCTCGGCAACTGCCATCGTCATCGCGGCGAGTTCGAGGCCGCGGAGGCTGCCTACCGGCGGGCGCTTGCGATGCAGCCTCGCTATGCGAGCGCGCTGACGAACCTTGCGATGTTAATGCTGGCGCGAAGCAGGCTCGACGAGGCGATTGCGCTCGCCGACGACGCGGTGCGCGCAGAACCCGATGCGCCCGATCATCTCGTCAATCTGGGGGCGGCGCTCGCCGCGCGCGGTCGGTTCGCCGAGGCCGAGACCGCGCTCACGCGAGCGCTTGCGCTCGATGCGCGATTCCCAAATGCGGCCTATAACCTCGGAACCGTGCTTCACGCGCTCGGCCGCTATGACGACGCAGCCGCCTACTACGAGGCGACGCTCGAGATCGCTCCCGCTCATGCCGACGCTTGCCACAACCTCGGTGTGACGCGAGAGGCCCTCGGGGACTTCACTGCGGCCGCTGCCGCGTACGAGAGGGCGTTGCAGCTGAGGCCCGGCTTCGTCGCCGCGCACAACAATGCGGGGAGCCTCGCGCGCCGGCTCGGGCGCATGGACGAAGCCGATGTCCACTACCGCGCGGCACTCGCGGCGGACAAAGGCGCGGTCGACGCGGCTACTCGGTCGACGACCTACAACAATCTGGGCAACCTGCTGAAAGACACGGGTGCGCTCGACGAAGCCATTAGCGCGTTTCGGCACGCGCTCGCGCACGACCCCGACAATCTCGTCGCCCATTGCAATCTTGCCTATTCGCTCGCGTTTCATGTCGACGACGGATATGCCGTTCTCGCCGAATGCCGGCGGCTCGCCGAGCGCCACGAGAGCCGATTCGCCTCCGCGAACATCGCTCATGGCAATGCGCGCACGCTCGATAAGCGCTTGCGAATCGGCTACGTATCGGCTGACTTTCGCGATCACTGTCAATCGCTCTTCATGATGCCGCTGCTGGCGCATCACGATCATCAGCAGTACGAAATTTTCTGCTATTCGAGCGTGCAGCGGCCCGATGTGGTCACCGCCCGGCTCGCGCAGCATGCCGATGTCTGGCGCGACGTGCGCCATGTCAACGACGAAGACGTTGCACGCATGGTTCGGGACGATGGCATCGATGTTCTCGTCGATCTTACGATGCACATGGCGGACGGCAGGCCGCTTCTTTTTGCGCGACGTCCCGCGCCAGTCCAGGTCGCCTGGCTAGCTTATCCGGGGACGACAGGCAGCCGTGCGATCGGCTATCGGCTGACGGACCCGTGGCTCGATCCGCCGGATGATCGTCTCGACGACCGCTATAGCGAGCGCTCGATACGCTTGCGCGATTCGTTCTGGTGCTACGATCCGCTCACGCACGTGCCTTCGGTCAACGCGTTGCCTGCGCTGGCCGAAGGGCATCTGACGCTCGGCTGCCTTAACAACCCCTGCAAGATCAACGAGCACACGCTGCGCATGTGGGCGCCGGTGCTTGCGGCCCTGGGCGATGCGCGGCTCGTTCTCATGGCGGCACCGGGTCACGCGCGCGAGAGGCTGAGCGCGCGCGCTCGCACATGCGGAATCGATCCTGAGCGCATCGATTTTGTCGCATTCCGCCCGCGTGCGGCGTACCTGGAGACGTATCAACGGATCGATCTCGCGCTCGACACATTTCCCTACAACGGGCATACGACGAGCCTCGACGCACTATGGATGGGCGTGCCTGTCGTTTCGCGCGCCGGCACGACGGCCGTCGCGCGCGGCGGACTGAGCCAGCTCGGCAACCTGGGCCTGACGGAACTCGTCGCGTTCACGGACGATGAATTTGCGGGCAAGGCGATCGAGCTTGCGCGCGATTTGCGTCGTCTCGCCGGATTGCGAGCCGAGTTGCGCGCGCGCATGGAGGCCTCGCCGCTGATGGATGGCGCCCGCTTCGCGCGCAGCGTCGAGCAGGCATTCCGACAAATGTGGCAGCAGTGGTGCGTTGAGCGCTAGCTCTCTTGCGGATCGCTTACCAGATCGAGCCGATATCCGTGCCCGTAGACGGGTGTCAGCCGCAAGCCGTTTTCGGGCCGCAGTTGAAGCTTCGCGCGCACCCTCGAGACGTGCGTGTCGAGCGTGCGGGAAATCGCGCTCGGCGGCTGTCCCCAGACCGTCCCGCCGATATGCTCGCGCGAAAGTATGCGGCCGACGTGCTGAAACATCAGCAAGGCAAGATCGAATTCGCGGCTCGTCAGGTCGATCGGCGAGCCGCTGAAGAAGCAAGTGCGCGTGACTGGATCGATCCGGTAGCGGCCCAGCTCGATCGTCTCGGAGCCGCGCGGCGAATGCTGATTTACGCGCCGCGCGAGCGCATCGATTCGCGCCATCAGCTCGGCCTTCCGGATCGGCTTGATCATGTAATCGTCCGCGCCCGCCGTGAGCGCCGCGACAATGTCCTCTTCGAGCGAGCGGCTCGTCATGAAGATGATGGGCACATGTTCGCTGAGATTGGCCCGCGCCCATAAAGTGACTTGATGCCCGCTTACGCCGGGCACTTGCCAATCGAGCAGCAACATGTCGAAACCCTCGCGCTTCAGCCTGCGGATCAATTGGCTCCCGTCGCTGAACGGGTAGCATTCGTGCCCGCGGCTCGCCAACACCTTCTCGACGTGTTCGACTTGGCCCTCGTCGTCTTCCAGATACGCAATCTTCACTTTCTCTGTCTCCCGCCGGCTCCGGGGCGATGTGCCTCGGCGACGGTTTATCGCGGTTGCATGATGGAGCAGCGCATTTTAGCGCCGAACCGCGCATTGGGTTTTGGGCGTCGATCACGGATGCTCGCCAAGAATTGACGCGCGGCATGGATACCTCTTCGCACTGCAGAGTTAGTTGACAATTGTTTGGATTTCCAAATGACGCATTTGTGCAACTGCAAAAAAACTTTACATTTGGTTGTCACGCTTGCGGCAATTCGCTCATCGTCGCTATTCGTGATGCCGCGACGTCAATGATGCCGTTGCGTCGTCGCTGTATCGTTCTCGGGAGGCGTTGAAAAAACGATAAGGCGTGCGTAATATCTGGTGACTTTTTCCCGTTTGGGCGCGATGTCACAACGATATTTTTTGTTTTTTTACCGTGCGGTGCGTCGATTGCCGAATAGCGTAGTGCGGCAGCGCCGCGTTCTCTCGATCCTCACTGCAGCATCTGCAATCTGCGTCTTGTCTCCCGTTGCTCGTGCCGAGGCCACGAATGCTATCCAGAGCGCGACCGTTTCCTACGCCGCTCTGCCCGGCGATACGATTTTCGATGTCGCCGATCGCTATTTGAGCGATCCGCGCGATTGGCGCGTGCTCGCGCAATTGAATCGTGTCGATGCGCCGCGCAGGCTCAAGCCGGGCACGGTGCTGAAGCTTCCCGTCGCGCTGCTCAAGCGCGACCCGCTGACGGTGCGCGTCCTGGCGGCGAGCGGGGACGCGCAGCGCGTATCGAAGACGGTCCCACCTTTGCCGCTCGGCGAGGGCGTCTCACTTGGGGAGGGCGACGCGATCAGCACCGGCCCCGAAGGGTTCGTCACGGTCGAGCTCGAAGACGGAACGCATCTGACGATCACGCCGCGAAGCACGATTGCGCTTCGAACGTTGCGGCGAACGGTGCTGACGGGGCGGACCGAACGCGAGTTCTCGCTTATTCGCGGGGAAGTGGAGAGCGAGGTGGAACACTTGCGCAAGCCGGGCGATCGCTTCGAGATTCGCGCTCCCTCTATCGTGGCCGGCGTGCGAGGCACGCATTTTCGCGTCAATTGCGACCCAGCCGCGACCTCCGTCGGAGTGCTCGACGGCAAGGTGGCGGTCGGCAAGCTCGAGACGCCTGCGCGGAACGCGACGGGCGGGATGGGCGAGCGCGAGTCGTCGCCGCAAGCTCAACTCGTGCTGGCCGGCTATGGCAGTGTGACGCGGGACGGTGCCGTGGGCGCACCGGTCGCGTTGTTGCCGGCGCCCACGGTCGCGCATCCGGCGAAGGTTCAAGACGGCGCTGAAATTGCGTTCGATCTGCTGCCTGTGGCGGGCGCCACACGCTATCGCGTCGACATCGCACGCGATGCGGGCACGTTGGAGCTGATCCGCGAGGCTCGCGCCGCTGCACCGCACGCGTCCTTTGTGGATATTGCCGACGGTACCTATTTCGTCCGCGTTTCGGCAATTGATGCGGCGGGCCTCGAAGGCATGCCGCGCGTCTATGCGTTCGAGCGGCGCCGCAACGCAGTCGACGCCTCGGCCAGTCATGACGAGGGCTCGCGCAGCTACGCATTCCGCTGGCTTCCCACTCGCCCGGGCGCGAGCACACATTTTCGTTTCATTCTTTCGCGCAACGAGGACTTGCATGAGCCACTCGTCGATGCGGTCGACTTGTCGGACCATCGATTCGCGGTGAGAGGGTTGCCTGCGGGCGTTTACTACTGGACGGTCATTGCCGAGCAATTCGAAAACGGCCGATTCTATGAAACCGCCGCGGGCGTGCGGTCGTTCACGCTCGCTTATTGAGCGATCG
>CAYPWK010000062.1:0-2174 GCA_964414365.1 uncultured Burkholderia sp. | reverse complement strand
GCGGCAGCCATCGTGTACGACGTGCTGCTGACAGAGCCGTCGGACGGCGATGCCGCGCTTGCCGAAGCCATGCGTGCGGTGCCGACCTATTTGCCGGTACTGCTTACGCGCGGCGCGCGTGGCGATGTCGACGTCGTCGTGCCGCCCGTCGCACCGATCGTCGATGCGGCTGCGGGCTTGGGCCACGTCAATCTGGAGGCCGATGGAGACGGTATCGTTCGCAGCGTCGCATTGATGGAGGGCGACGGCAACGCACGCAGCCCCTATATCGACGTCCCGCTTTATGCGGCGATTCGCGACGGTAGGCTTTCGTTCGCCGGAGGGCGCTATGTTGTGGACGGGATGAACGATCCGCGGCAGGACAGGCACGGCGATGTCCGCGTGCGGATTCCTTTCACGACGGCTTCGGCGTTGCGGATTTCGAGCGCGCAACTGCTGAACGGGAACGTCGCGCACGACGCGCTACGAGGCAAGGTGATCTTCGTCGGTCTCACCGCAGGAGGCGTCCATCGCCATCTTTCGACGCCGGTTTCGGGGGAAATCGGCTCCATGCCCGATGTGGCCGTGCATGCGCAGGTGCTGAGCGCATTGCTGTCCGGCCGGATAGTTCACAAAATGCCGGCGAGTATCATCGTCGTCGCATCGCTCGTGCCGATCGTGTTTTTGCTCGCCGGCTTCTTTTTTCTTTCGCCATTGCGCTCGCTCGTCCTCACAGCCGTGCTTGGCGTCGTTGTCACGGCCGCGAGTGCGATTGCGTTGCGCGGGGCCGATATCTGGGTGTCGCCGGTCCCGGCCGTGGTCGCCGTCATCGTCCTTTATCCGGTCTGGAGCTGGCGGCGGCTCGAAATGACGATGTCGCGCCTGCGTCGCGAGCTGACGCAGCTCGACGACGACGTGGAGTTGTTGCCCCCGCGGCTCGTCGGGCAGCGCGAGTTCGGCGGTGACGTGCTCGAGCGCCAGATCGCGCTCGTCGAGCGAGCCGCACATCGCTTGCAGGATATGAAGCGGTTCGTATGGGATAGCCTCAATAGCGTGCCGGAGCCCGTGCTCGTTGCCGACGGGCGCGGCATGGTGCTGCTGGCGAACCAAGCCGCGCGCGCGCATTTCGCACGCCTCGGCATTCCCGAGCCGACCGGGCGAAAGCTGACCGAGACGCTCGGCGGCTTCTCGCTGATGAAGTCGATGGATACATCCGCGGAACTTGAAGCCGAAATACGCGCGAGCTGGCCCACGGTTCTCGATCCGACCGGAAGGCACGTCGGTATCGTCAGGCGAGGGATCGAAGTGCGCGATCGCATGGGCCACGAATACCTGTTGCGCTACGAGCGATGCAGGAATCAGCGCGGCGAGGAATCGGGGAGCTGGGTCGCGGGGATGGTCGAAGTGACGGCGCTCCATGCGGCCGAGCGAGGCCGCGAGGATGCGCTGAGGCTCTTATCGCACGACATGCGCTCGCGCCATGCCTCGATTCTCGCGCTGATCGAGCTCGAGCGTTCGAATACAGAATCGGAACGCACGCTCGTGCTGCTCGAACGCATCGAGCGGCACGCACAGCGCGCGCTGAAGCTTGCCGACGATTTCGTGCAGCTTGCGCGGGCCGAGTCTCAGACTTATTCGCTCGAGCCTGTCAATTTGGTCGATGCCGTAATCGATGCGAGCGACGAGATATGGCCGCAGGCACGTGCGAAAGACATTCGCGTGGAGATGAAGCTCGACGGCAACGAGTACTGGATCGCGGCGGACCGCTCGCTGATGACGCGGGCGATCGCGAACGTCATCAATAACGCAGTGAAGTATAGTCCGAGCAGCACGGTTATCTCGGTCAGCATTGGCTGGGGCGGATCACGGCGCGTGAAATGCACGGTCCGCGATCAAGGCTATGGCATTCCCAAAGATATGCAGGCCCATCTGTTTGAGCCGTTCAGACGCTTCTATTCGCCGGGACAGCCGCCGACGAACGGCGCCGGTCTCGGCATGGCTTTCATCAAGGCGGTTGTCGTGAGACACGGCGGAGAGGTGCATGTCGACAGCGCGCCGGGCGAAGGAACAACCGTAACGATACAGTTGCCGGCGCTCGAAGCCGGCGCGACCGCTACGATGAGCGGGTAAGACGGCATGGCCGTGGGTCGAGCACAATGCAATTTTCATGCGGAGAAACGGTGAGATCGTTGTGG
>CAYPWK010000061.1:0-18468 GCA_964414365.1 uncultured Burkholderia sp. | reverse complement strand
AGCTGTGTTCGACATCGATGCGGCAGGCGGTACCCGTGTTACGTCGGCCGATCCGGCGCACACGCGCTTCTGGCAAGTCGATATCCTCAACGACGAGCAGCTCGAGCAGGGCATTGCTGCCGTCGCCGAGCACTTTGGTGGCGTGGATTTCCTCGTCAATCTCGCGGCAACTTACCTCGACAACGGCGTGCAATCGGGGCGCCGCGACTGGATGACGGCGCTCGACGTCAACGTGGTCAGCGCGGTCATGGTCGCGCGCGCCGTCCATCCGTACATGGTGAAGGCCGGCGGCGGTTCGATCGTCAATTTCACGAGCATTTCGTCCAAGATCGCGCAAACCGGGCGATGGCTTTACCCGGTTTCGAAGGCCGCGCTCGTCCAGCTTACGCGCAACATGGCCATGGATTTCGCAGCGGACGGCATTCGCGTGAATTCCGTCTCACCGGGTTGGACGTGGTCGCGGGTCATGGACGAATTGACCCACGGCGATCGCGACAAGACGGATTGCGTGGCGGCCGATTATCACTTGCTCGGGCGTGTCGCCGACCCGTCGGAAGTGGCGGACGTCGTCGCTTTCCTGTTGTCGGGGCATGCGTCGTTCGTCACCGGCGCCGACTATGCGGTCGATGGCGGCTACTCCGCGATGGGCCCGGAGCAGGCCCGGCCCGCCATTGCGCGGCTCGCTGAATAAGCGGCATTCCAGAACCATTCAAATACTCATCAAGGAGAACATCGATGCGTCGAATCGCAATCGTGGGTGGAGGCCAGGCCGGTTTGCCGTTGGCGATCGGGCTGCTGGAACGGGGTTATGAGGTGACCGTCGTCACCAACCGCACGCCGGACGATATTCGTCGCGGCAAGGTGATGTCGAGTCAGTGCATGTTCGACCCTGCGCTGCAAATCGAGCGAGACCTCGGTCTCAACCAGTGGGAAGAGGCATGTCCGCGGGTCGACGGTATCGGCTTCGCGGTTCCCCATCCGGAATCGAAGGGGACGAAAATCATCGACTGGAGCGCGCGACTGGATCGCCCGGCGCAATCGGTGGATCAGCGTGTGAAGATGCCCGCATGGCTCGAACTGGTCGAGTCGCGCGGCGGCCGGATGCTGATACAGGATGCCGGCATTGGCGAGCTGGAAGCACTTGCCGACTATCACGATCTCGTTGTCCTGGCCGCAGGCAAGGGCGAGGTTGTCCGCCTGTTCGAGCGCGATGCCGCGCGCTCGCCGTTCGACAAACCGCAGCGCGCACTCGCGCTGACCTACGTGCATGGCCTGGAGAAGGCACCGGACTATTCACGCGTGTCGTTCAATCTGATTCCCGGCGTCGGCGAATACTTCGTGTTCCCGGCGCTGACGCTGTCGGGTCCTTGCGACATCATGGTGTTCGAGGGCGTGCCCGGCGGCCCGCTAGATATCTGGCGGGGCATCGGCACACCGGCCGAGCACCTTGCCGCAAGCAAACGCTTCCTGGAAATGTACCTGCCGTGGGAGGCCGACCGCGCTCGGCACGTCGAGCTGACCGACGACAACGGAATTCTGGCCGGCGCGTTTGCGCCCACCGTCCGCAAGCCGGTCATGACGCTGCCTTCAGGGCGGCTCGTGTTCGGGCTGGGAGACGCCGTGGTCACCAACGATCCGATCACGGGGCAAGGCGCCAACAATGCGACGAAGGCCTGCAAGGTCTATCTCGATGCGATTCTCGCCCGCGGTGAGCAGGCTTATACGCGCGACTGGATGGAGCAGACCTTCGAGCAGTTCTGGGATTACGCGCGCTGGGTGGTGCAATGGACCAATTCATTGCTCACGCCGCCGCCTCACGTGCTGAAGTTGCTCGGCGCGGCCGCGAGCTTGCCGTCGCTGGCGAGCGTCATCGCCGACGGATTCAACTATCCGCCGAGCTACTTCCCATGGTGGGCGGACGAGCAGGCGTGCGAGCGCTTCATGGCGCGTCATGAAGCCATCTCGGCGATCGCCTAAGGAGAACGACATGTTGCAATGCATTGCGTCCCCCGACGCTACACCGGCAGATGCCGCCGGGTGGGGCAGTGTCGATCTCGAGCCCAGAACGCTGCGCAATCTGCTCGGAAGTTATCCGACGGGCGTTGCCATCGTCACCACGCGCACGCCCGATGGGCGACCGGTCGGACTGACGATCAATTCCTTCGCGTCGCTGTCACTCGATCCGCCGCTCGTGTTGTGGGGCCTGGTGGAGCACTCGCCGAATCTGGCCGCGTTCCGCGACAGCACTCACTTCGCGATCAATATTCTGGCCAGCCAACAGGAAGCGCTGGCCCGGCGTTTTGCGACTGCCGGGATGCCCGATAAGTTCGCCGACGTGGCGTGGCAAGACGCGCCCGAAGGCGTGCCCGCGATCGAAGGGGCTATGACCACGCTGATCTGCGCACACGACCATTCCCGACACGCCGGCGACCATCTCCTTTTGGTCGGGCGTGTCGTTCGAACCGCCAGTCGGCAGGGCTCGCCGCTGGTCTTTCATGCGGGACGGTTCACGTCCGTGCACGCGGCTTCGTAGGCCGCCGCTCCCAATCGAATCGCTGGAGGTTTCCTTTCATGGCGCACACGGATCATCCTATATTGCCCGATCTGGCGGAGCGGCTGGCGCGCGGTACCATTCGCGTCGTCGATCTCACGCAGACGTTGTCGCCGTCGTTCCCGTCGCTGCAGCTGCCGCCGCAGTTCGGCCAGGTCAAGCCGTTCACGATTGAGCGCATTTCCCACTACGACGAGGCGGGCCCCGCCTGGTACTGGAACAACTTCACATGCGGCGAGCACACCGGCACGCACTTTGATGCGCCGGCGCACTGGATCACGGGTCGTGACCATCCGCACAATAGCGTCGATACCATCGAACCGAAGAGCTTCGTCGCTCCGGCCGTGGTGGTGGACGCCAGCGCCGAGGTTGCGGATGACGACGACTGGCTGCTCACCGTGGACTTTCTGGAGGCGTGGGAGCAACGGCACGGCCGCATCCCGGCGGGGGCATGGGTCTTGTTTCGCACGGACTGGTCGCGGCGCGTCAACGATGCCGCTGCCTTCCTCAACTTGCGGGACGACGGCGCCCACACGCCCGGTCCGACACAGGAAGCCGTCGAGTGGCTGATCCATCAACGCGACGTGCATGGCTTCGGCGTCGAGACGATCAACACCGATGCCGGGCAGTCCTATGCGTGGCCGCTCGCTTACCCGTGCCATACGCTGATGCACGGCGCAAATCGCTACGGACTGCAGTGTCTCAAGAATCTCGACCAATTGCCGCCACAGGGCGCGCTGATCCTGTCTGCACCTTTGAAAATCGAGGGCGGCTCGGGCAGCCCGCTGCGTGTGCTGGCTTTTGTGGAGTGATTTCCCATCGGAACGCTCCGATGGGCGAGACGCAATGCAGCGTTTGAGCGGGCTCAATCAAAGTTGTCAAACATCGGCAGTACAAGATGCGACGGAGTGTCGCCGCCGGTATGAACGGTGTACCGTCCGCGGTTCACCGTTACCTCATGCCGGTTTACAACCTTCGTCTTCGGGTACTGGTTGACGTCGCGGTCCTGACCTTTGAGGAACTGCGTGTAGAACTGCTCTTGACGCTCTAGACTCTCCGGGTCGTAGTAATAACCCCACTTCTTCCGGCCGTGAATTTCAAGCCATTTCTCCTTTGAAGAGATGCGCTTGAAGCCTTCCAGCGTGCCGCGGGTATGGAGACCATGGTCCGACCAGCTGGCAACCACATATGCCGGCACTTCGATGTTTTCGAGGAGGGCGATTTTGCCCTTCCAGTATTCGTCGAAGAGCGGATGCTCGGCGGCCATGGTGACCAGGTCTTCATGTTCCGTTAGTCCGAACTGCGCGACGCTCTGCACGAATTCGTAGAACCAGCTGTCCGGGATGCCGCCGTGGTAGGCGACCTCGCGGTACGGGTCGGTCCAGCCTTCCCAAGGATTGATTGCTGCCAGGTGCGGCGGCCGCTTCGCGGCGGCGTGCCACTGCGAAACTGCGAGATACGATACGCCCGCCAGGCCGACCTTCCCGTTGCTCCAAGGCTGTGTGCCGGCCCATTCGATGAGGTCGTAACCAGTGTCTTTCGCAAGCCAACTCGCGGCATCAGTGACTGCGCCCAGCGCCTGAGCGCGCAATCGCGTTTGTGACGCAAGGGGTTATAGTTGATCATCAACCAGAACGAGATTACGCAGCTGAACTCGGCCGGCGAACGGCGGGTCAGCGCTGACGCAGCGTCTGGCTCGGCGTCTCGCCATAGCGCTGCTTGTAGTCGTTGCTGAAACGCCCCATGTGCGCGAAGCCCCAGCGCAGCGCGACGCCGGCCACATTGCTCGCCTCGCCGCTCATCAACTCCGTGCGTGCGCACTCCATGCGTAGGTCGCGCAGATACTGCATGGGGCTCACGCCCAGATATTCCTTGAAACCGGCATAAAGGCTGCGCACGCTCACACCGGCAACCTCTGCGAGTTGCTCGGCCGAAATGGGTTCGTGCGCGTGGGCCTTCACGTAATCCTTCGCGCGCCTGATGTGGCGCGGCAGGATCGTGCCGCGGCGCGCGGGCGGCGTGTCGCTGTAGTTGTGTCTTTGTGCCGCAAGCAGCGTCGATGCGACCAGCTGCTCAATCTGGTCGACGACGAGCTTGTGGTCTTTCAAGCCCGGACATTGTGCCGAGCACTCCATCAGGTAATTCAGCAGGCATAGCCAGAGCGGGTTTTCCCGCCAGCGGAAGCCCAGCTCGAACTGCAACGGGCGCTCCAATGGATGATTGAGCTGCCCGACCAGCGTGCGTTCGAGCAATGACCGCGAGATTCGCACCATGAGCTGATCGTTCCCGGCAGCCCAGCGCATACAGGTGTCGTCGTCAGGGCTGAGGACGGACGCCAGTTCCGGATACGAGTCGATGTGTTGCGCACCGCTGTCGATTGCCGCGCTCCCAATGAGGGGCATTTGCACCAAAAAGAAGTTTTCGAGCGGCCCGGGGCCGATTTCCACGGCGGAACCGTACCGGAGCCGGCTGACGGAGACGTCGCCCAGCGGCATAAAATGCATGCGCGCATCCAGTCGCTCCCCGCCGCCAATGATCCTCAGGCTGTGCGGTTTCATGACGCGTCCGACCATCGACCGTGCTTCGTCGACGTTCCCCGATGCGAACAATAATTGCCCGGGATCGCTCGGGCCCCGATCCAGTGGTGCACCGGTCTGATGGACGGGGGGCGTAGAGGACATGATGTGCAACATGACTGATACCTTTCCTAGAGCTGGGCGGGAGGTCTTCAAGCCGGATCGCGCCTGTTAAAACCGTCGCGGTCGACGGAATTCCGTCTCAACCTTGGTGCCCTATCCATGAGTTTTCATGCACTTTTCGTGTCGGCCCTCAACAGTTGAAGCGTCGCAGCCGTGTGTTGTGCGGCGCAGCAGCCAACTGGCGACGATGTTTCATCAGCGAGGTTGTTAACAGAATAGTACTTCGGCCCGTCGGCCTCCAAAAACGCAGGAAAACCCGTCCTCGGGACGCCAGAAATATCCCGATCCTGCAATCGATATCCACGCCCTGCGAAAAGTAAAAGTACATGATTATTCATGTATTGACGGAGGGGAAGTGGCGAACGAAAGTGAAGCACATGGGCACGACGTGCCGGGCGAATCACTTTTGAGGAACACGATGGCCGAGCGATCTTTTGTCGAAGAGGTGAAGAAACTGCGTCTGGGTGCAGGCGAGTTATTCAGTGGCGAGGGAATTCTTGCCGTAACGAAGGCGCTGCTGGAGTCGGGTGTCGCGTATGTCGCGGGCTATCAGGGTGCGCCGATTTCCCACCTGATGGACGTGCTTGCCGACGCTCAAGACATTCTCGGCGAGTACGGAATCCGTTTCGAGAACAGCGCGAGCGAAGCCACGGCCGCAGCGACGTTGGCCGCGTCGGTCAACTACCCGCTGCGGGGCGCGGTGACCTTCAAGGCGACGGTCGGGACCAACGTGGCGTCCGACGCGCTCGCCAACCTTGCATCCGGCGGTGTACTGGGTGGCGCGCTCATCATCGTCGGCGAAGACTATGGCGAAGGCTCGTCGATCATGCAGGAGCGTAGCCACGCGTTCGCGATGAAGTCGCAAATGTGGCTGCTCGACCCGCGGCCGAACCTGCCGTGCATCGTGCAGGCGGTCAAGGACGGGTTCGATCTGTCGGAAGCGAGCAGCACCCCCGTCATGCTGCAGATGCGGATCCGTTCGTGCCACGTGCATGGTCAGTTCGTGACGTCCGAAAATCGCCATCCCAGGTTTACGGTCAAGGATGCACTCGAGAATCCGGCGCGCGACCTGAGCCGCATCGTGCTGCCTCCGGCCAGCTTTCTCCATGAAAAGGAAAAGGTGCAGGCGCGTTGGCCGGCGGCGATCCGCTTCATCCAGGAGCGCGGGCTCAACGAATTCTTTGCGGACGGCGCGGCCGACGTCGGGATCGCCCTGCAGGGCGGAAACTACAACACGCTGATCCGGGCGCTTGAGAAGCTTGGCCTTGCGGACGTCTACGGCGAGTCGAAGATCCCGCTTTACGTGATGAACGTCGCGTATCCGCTGATCGACGCAGAGTTCGAGCGCTTCTGTCAGGGCAAACGCGCCATTCTGGTTCTCGAGGAGGGGCAGCCGAACTTCGTCGAGCAGAACGTCGCGAACATCCTTCGTCAACTGGACCTCGATACCGTGCTGCACGGCAAGGACCTGTTGCCGATGGCTGGCGAATACAACACCGCGACGGTGCTAGCAGGTGTGCGTGCGTTCCTCGAACGATATGGCATCGTCGAGCCGAAGCCGGTTCAGGCACCGGCGCGTCGTGTCATCCCGCTCGTCCCGGCTCCGGCGGATTCGATATCGGCCGGGAAAGCGCCGGCGCTCGCGGCCCAGCCCGGCGGCAACGAGGTCGAGGTCGCGGAACCGGACGAACTGAATGGTGCCGTTCACGCGCGCCCCCCGGGCTTCTGCACCGGCTGCCCCGAGCGGCCGATCTTCACCGCAATGAAGCTCGTCGAACGCGAGCTGGGCCCGCACCATATCAGCGCGGACATCGGCTGCCATCTCTTCTCGATTCTGCCGCCATTCAACCTTGGCAATACGACGATGGGATACGGTCTCGGCGGCGCGGGCGCCGCCGCGCTGAACGCGCCGTCCGGGAAGCGCGCGATTTCGGTGATGGGCGACGGTGGGTTCTGGCACAACGGCCTGACGAGCGGCGTCGCGAATTCGGTCTTCAACCGTAGCGACAACCTGACCGTCATCATCGACAACAGTTACACGTCCGCAACCGGTGGGCAGGACATCCTGTCGTCGACCGCAACGAATCCTACCCGCAGCACGGGGCACGAGATCGAGAAGGCAGTCAAAGGTGTGGGGGTCGAGTGGGTTCGCACTATCAAACGCACCTATGACCTGAAGGCAATGACGGCGACGTTGCGGGAAGCACTCACCACGACGGCCAAGGGGCCGAAAGTGCTGATTGCGCAGAGCGAATGCATGCTCAACAAGCAGCGGCGAGAGAAGCCGAAGGTGCGCAAGGCCATCGCGGCAGGCGAACGTGTAGTGCGGGAGCGTTTCGGCGTGGACCCGGACACCTGTACCGGAGACCATTCATGTATTCGTTTGTCCGGCTGCCCGTCTCTTTCGATTCGCGAGAACCCCGATCCGTTGCGCCGCGACCCTGTCGCCACGGTGATGGACAGTTGTGTCGGATGCGGACTCTGCGGCGAGGTTTCGCATGCTGCGGTGCTGTGCCCGTCGTTCTATCGCGCGCAAATCGTCAGCAATCCGACGCGTTGGGATCGCTTGCGGCAGCGCGTTCGTGATGCGGTGATCGGCTGGCTGCAGCGCAGCGATGCGCGGCGTCGCGCCAGGTACGCGTTCTGACAGCCGTCGTACCAGGCGTCGCACCTCCGGACGCGGCGCCACCAAACGAGTCAGGCGGGTTTCGATACCCGTTATCGCTTCATGAGGAACCAAGGAATGAATGCTGAGCCGATCAAGATCGCCATTCTCGCCATGGGCGGCGAGGGCGGCGGCGTGCTTGCCGACTGGATCGTCAATCTGGGGGAGGAAAACGGCTATTTCGCCCAGACCACGTCGGTGCCCGGCGTGGCGCAGCGCACCGGTGCGACGATCTACTACGTCGAATTGTTTCCGGGCGCGGACGCTGCCGTCCCGCGCCCCCCCGTTCTTGCGCTGATGCCCATGCCGGGCGACGTGGACATCGTGCTCGCTTCCGAACTGATGGAAGCGGGGCGCGCTGTGCAGCGCGGCATCGTCACGCCGGATCGGACGACGCTCGTTGCATCGAGTCATCGCGTCTACTCGATCGGAGAGAAGGCGGCTATGGGGGACGGTCGTGTCGACAGCGATGTCCTCGTGCGTCAATCGCGGCGCGCGGCGAAGCGCTTCGTGCATTTCGATATGGCGGAAGTCGCCGAGCGAACCGGAAGTGTAATTAGCGCCGTGCTGTTCGGGGCGCTTTGCGCGGCCGAGGTATTGCCGTTCTCGCGTGAGCAGTTCGAAGCGACCATCGAGCGCGGCGGCGTGGGCGTCAAGCCGAGTCTGAAAGCGTTCGACGCCGGCTACAAGCGTGTGCAGCAGGGCGATACGGCGACGGCGCCCGGCACGTCCGAGCCGGAACAGGTGGCGGAACGCTCAGTTCCGCGTCACCCGGCTGTCGCGGCGCTCGTCGAGCGGGCGGGTGGTTTTCCCCACGAAGCGTCGGTCTTGGCCGTTGAAGGTGTTCGTCGCCTGATCGACTACCAGGATGTCGCTTACGCCAGGCTGTATCTGGATCGCCTCGATGCGTTGCGTTCGGCGCCGGGCGGCAAAGACGCCAAGCTGCTGGGCGAGACGGCACGGCATCTGGCGCTATGGATGTCGTACGAGGACACGATTCGCGTGGCCGATCTCAAGACGCGCGCAAGTCGCTTCGATCGGGTACGCGGGGAAGTGCGGGCGAAGCCGGAGCAGCTGCTGCAGATCAACGAGTTCATGCACCCGCGCATCGAGGAGATTGCCGAGACGCTGCCGGCCGCATTGGGCCGATGGCTGGCGCGCCCGCATGCGGTGCACCGTTTTGTCGCACGCTTTGCGCGAGACGGCCGTGTCGTCAAGACGAGTTCGCTGGGCGGCTTTCTGATGTTGTATCTGCTGGCCCGCTGGCGTCGCTGGCGCCGCATCACGCTGCGCTATGTGGTCGAGAATGAGCGCATCGAAACGTGGCTTGCGCGCATTCGCGTGCTGGCAGCTACCGATCCGGCGCTTGCGCTCGAGACCGCGCAATGTCAGCGGCTCGTGAAGGGATACGGCGATACGCATGCACGGGGGCTGAAGAACTACGAGACCGTAATGGCGGTCGTCGACCGCCATGCAACGTCGCTGGAGCCGACCACGTTGCGCGAATTGCGCGAAGCCGCGCTGGCGGACGAGCACGGCAACGCGCTGCTAGCCTGCATCGAGCGGCATGCACTTTCCACCGGAGGGCAGGCGTGATGAATCCGCGCAAATTGACACAAAAGCATCGAATCCGCTTCGCCGAATGCGATCCGGCCGGCATCGTGTTTTATCCGCAGTACTTCGTGATGTTCAACAATCTGGTCGAGTCGTGGATCGACGGTCTGCTGCCGGAGGGTTTCGCGGGATATATCGGCAAGCACCGCTTCGGGTTGCCCACTGTTCGCCTCGAGGCCGATTTCCGCTCGATCAGTCGCATGGGGGACGATGTTGAGCTGAGCCTCGAAGTACTCCGTCTCGGCGGAAAGTCGTTGACGCTGTCGCTCACGTGCACCGGAATTGAAGGTGACGTTCGCATGAGCGTGACTCAGGTACTGGTCGCCACGTCACTGGAAACGCATCGTCCGATCGACATTCCTGTCATGCTTCGTCAGGCACTGAGCCTCGAATCGGTCAACGAATAAGGAGACGAAAGTGAAAATCGTGTGTATTGGCGGTGGTCCAGCAGGACTTTATTTTGGACTACTAATGAAATTGCAGGATCGGAAGAACGAAGTGGTCGTGATCGAGCGAAACCGGCCGTATGACACGTTCGGATGGGGTGTGGTTTTTTCCGATGCAACGCTGGACAATCTTCGCGAGGCGGATCCGGTCTCTGCAAAGCAGATCGCCGATGAATTCAGCCGTTGGGACGACATCGATATCCACTTCAAGGATCGGATGATCCGTAGCGGCGGACATGGTTTCATCGGAATCGGTCGCAAGAAGCTGCTCAATATCCTGCAAGCCCGTTGCGAGGGAGTCGGCGTACAGCTCGTTTTCGAAACCGAGATCAAGGACGACCAGGCCGTGGCAAAAGAGTACGGCGCCGATCTCGTCATCGCATCGGATGGTATCAACAGTCCGGTCCGAACGCGATATGCGGATACGTACCGCCCGGATATCGACCAGCGCAACTGTCGCTTCGTCTGGCTGGGTACCAACAAGATTTTCGATGCGTTCACCTTCATTTTCGTTCCAACCGAGCATGGATGGTTCCAGGCCCATGCGTATCGGTTCGAGGAAGGCCGGTCGACGTTCATCGTCGAAACGACAGACGAAGCGTGGCGCGCGGCCGGCATCGACCAGATGTCCCAGGAAGAAGGCATCGCTTTCTGTGAGCGGCTTTTCGCGCCGTGGCTGCAGGGAGAGCGGCTCATTTCGAATGCGTCGCACCTGCGCGGTTCGGCGATCTGGATTCGCTTTCCTCGCGTGATTTGCAGCAAGTGGGTTCACTGGACGAAACCCGACGGAGCGGCGGGGCCAGACGTGCCCGTCGTGCTGATGGGCGACGCCGCGCATACGGCGCACTTTTCGATCGGCTCCGGGACGAAGCTTGCGCTCGAAGACGCCATCGAGCTGTGCAACACGTTACGGGCGAAACAAGGCGATCTCCGCGAAGGGCTGGCGCATTACGAGGACGTGCGTGGTGTCGAGGTACTGAAGATCCAGAACGCCGCACGCAACTCGACCGAGTGGTTCGAGAACGTTGCGCGCTATGCGGCGCTCGAACCCGAACAGTTCGCCTATTCGCTGCTGACCCGTTCGCAGCGAATTTCCCACGAGAACCTCCGGGTGCGCGATCCGCAATGGCTCGCCGACTATGAGCGCTGGCTTGCGCGGCGCGCAGGCGCGGCCACGACCGACGAAGCCCGCCCGCGCCCGCCGCTGCTGGCACCGTATACCGTGCGCGGCGTGACGCTGAAGAATCGTGTCGTCGTATCGCCGACCCTGCTATATGCGAGCCACGACGGCGTGCCCGATCCGTTCCACCTGGTACACCTGGGCAGCCGGGCGCTCGGCGGCGCAGGGCTGCTGCTGACCGAGGCGACTGCGGTGTCTGCCGAAGGTCGCATGACGCCGGGATGTCCGGGTTTGTGGAGCGACGAGCAGGTACACGCGTGGAAACGCGTCACCGAGTTCGTTCACGCAAACAGCGACGCGCGTATCGGCGTGCAGTTGAATCACGCAGGCCGCCGCGGTTCGACGCAACTTGGCTGGGAGCGGCCGGACCATCCACTGGCGGAAGGCAACTGGCCGCTCGTTTCCGCGAGCGCGATTCCCTATCTCCCCGGTGTGTCCCAGGTTCCGCGCGAAGCCAGCCGGGAAGATCTGGCGCAGATTCGAGCGCAGTTTGCGGAGGCGGCGCGCCGTGCTGCCGCGGCCGGTTTCGACTGGATTGAGTTGCAGGCTGCCCACGGTTGCCTGTTGTCCAGTTTCATCTCGCCGCTGACGAATCGGCGCGACGACGAATATGGCGGTTCGCTCGAAAACCGCCTGCGCTTTCCGCTGGACGTCCTTGCAGCCGTGCGTGAAGCATGGCCCACCCCTCTGCCGATTTCCGTGCGCATCTCGAGCACGGACTGGGCTGAGGGAGGTACGACAGTCGACGAGGCGGTAGAGATCGCGAAGCGCCTGCATCTCGCCGGGGCGGACGTGATCGACGTGTCGTCGGGCGAAGTCACACCGGACCAAAAACCCGTGTATGGGCGGATGTACCAGGCGCCGATGGCCGACCGTATCCGCAATGAAGCGGGCGTACCAACGATCGCGGTCGGCGCGATTACGGAAGCGGACCAAGTCAACGGAATCGTGGCATCCGGGCGCGCGGATCTCTGTGCGTTGTCCCGTCCTTATCTGGCAGACCCGGCCTGGCTGCTGCACGAGTGCGCAAAGCACGGCTGGAGCGAAGTCGAATGGCCGGAGGCGTATGCGACTGGCAGGGACCAACTCGAACGCAGCTACGCACGTAACAGGACCTGATGCCAGGTCCCGCACATGACTGATACAAGGAGATCACGCGATGACAACAGCCGCATACGACCAGTATCGGGAGCAGACCGCCGGACGCGCCGACGTCGAGGATACGCCGGAACTCGTTGCCTACTATGAACAGCTGGCGAGCTTGAAGACCGGCGCGCTCTGGACGGTGGCCAACAAAATCGAGCCGTGGCAGCCGAAGTCCGATTCCATGCCGGTACTGTGGCGTTACCGCGACCTGCGCGATCACGTGCTGCGTTCGGTCGAGCTCGTGACGCCGGAAAAGGCGGGGCGACGCGTCATTTATCTCGACAACCCCGGCCGGCGCGGCGTATCGGCCGCGGTCGGCTGGCTGTATTCGGGGCTGCAGGTCATGCACCCGGGCGAGGTCGCATCCGCGCATGCGCATTCGTCGTCGGCGCTTCGCTTCATTATGGAAGGACGCGGCGCTTACACGATCGTGAACGGCCACAAGATGACGCTCGGGGCCAACGATTTCGTACTGACGCCGAACGGCACCTGGCACGAGCATGGCGTGGAAGCAGACGGCTTGCCTTGCATTTGGCAGGACGGTCTCGACATCCCGCTCGTCAACGCGCTCGAGGCCGGTTTCTACGTAGTGCATCCGGACCTGCATCAGGCGGTTGCCCATCCGGTCGACGATTCGGTCGCCCTGTGGGGCGCGCCCGGCCTGCGTCCGCAGGACGCGGACTGGAACAAGTCCTATTCGCCGCTTTTCAAGTACCGGTGGGAGCCGACCTATGAGGCGCTGCAACGATACGCGAAGGTCAGTGCGGGTAGCCCATTCGACGGCTTGCTGATGCACTACACCAATCCGGTGACCGGCGGGCATGTGATGTCGACGATCGGCGCGAGCATGCAAATGCTGCCTCCTGGATTCGTCGGCAACGCGCATCGCCACACGGGCAGCTTTCTCTATCAGGTCGCCAAGGGCAGCGGCTACTCAATCATCGATGGACGCCGCTTCGACTGGAGCGAACGCGACATTTTCTGCGTTCCGTCGTGGGCGTGGCACGAGCACGTTAACACTAGCGCGACCGACGATGCGTGCCTCTTTTGCTTCAGCGACCTGCCGGTGATGGAGAAGCTCTCGCTGTATCGGGAGGAAGCGCTGGCCGAGAACGGCGGCCATCAACCGGTGTCTTGACCCCGAAATAGACAAGTTGCCATTTAGACAGACATCAACCCAATCAGGATTCAGCTCATGAAACTCGTTACCTATCGCGCAAATGTGAATGCGGCGGCCCGTCTCGGGGCGATCGTGGACGACACCGTGGTCGATCTCGCGCATTTCGGCGCACACGTCGGCTATGCATTGCCGGACAACATGCTCGATTTCATCGATCTCGGGCCGCACGCGGTGACCGCGACGACCGCGCTGCTCGACAACCACAGCGGAAAATGGCCGCTCGGCACCGCCGTGCCGCTCGCCAATGTGAAGCTTCTTGCGCCCATTCCGCGTCCGCGCAAGAACATCTTCGGGATCGGACTCAACTACGTCGAACACGTCGCGGAATCGAGCCGGACGCTGGACACGTCGAAGGAACTGCCGAAGCAGCCGGTCATCTTCAGCAAGCCGCCGACCACGGTCATCGGGCCGGGCGATGCGATCGAGCATAACGAGGCCATCACGAAACAGCTCGACTGGGAAGTCGAACTGGCGGTAATCATCGGCACGCGCGCCAAGCGCGTCAGTGAGGCCGATGCGCTGAACTACGTGTTCGGCTACAGCCTTCTGATCGACATGAGCGCTCGCGATTGCCGTCGCGCAGGCCAATGGATTTACTCGAAGGGCCAGGATACCTACGCGCCGTTCGGGCCGGTCATCGTCACGGCGGACGAAATCCCGGATCCGCACGTTCTGGATCTCAGCCTGACGGTCAACGGCGTGACCAAACAGAACTCCAACACGCGCCATATGCTTTTCAAGGTACCTGCGTTGATCGCGGACATCAGTGCAGGCATCACGCTGGAACCCGGCGACATCATCGCAACAGGAACGCCGGAGGGGGTGGGTGCAGGCCGCGATCCGCAGGAATGGGTCTGGCCGGGCGACATCATCGAAGCCCGGCTCGAGAAAATCGGCGAGCTTCGGCATCCGGTCGTCGCGGTCGGTGAAGTGTCGCGCCCCCGCGCTGCCATCCGCGGCGAGTGAGGAGGCGCTTCGACCGATATCGGAGGGATTAGACAATGCTTGAACTTCCCCAATTCAAGGCCGCCGCGGTGCAGTCGGCGCCGGTCTTTCTGCGGACGGACGCGACGATCGACAAGGCATGCCGGCTGATCGAGGAAGCCGCAGACAACGGTGCGCGCCTGATTGCGTTCCCGGAAGTCTTCGTGGCGGGCTACCCGTACTGGAGCTGGATCATGAATCCGGTCGAAGGCAGCCCGTGGTTCGAGAAGCTGGCTCGCTCGGCAATCGAGCTGCCCGGGCCGGAGATCGCGAAGATCGCACAGGCAGCGGCGCGCCATCGCATCAACGTTGTGATCGGCGTGAACGAGCGCAGCCGCCATGGGATCGGTACGCTGTACAACACGGTGGTCACCATTGGTGACGATGGCCGGATTCTCGGCCGCCACCGCAAGCTGGTTCCCACGTGGGCCGAGAAGCTCACGTGGGCGCCGGGCGACGGAGCCGGACTTCGTGTGCATGAGACCAGCGTCGGGCCATTGGGGGCGCTTGCATGCGGTGAAAACACCAATACGCTCGCGCGTTTCGCCTTGTTGACGCAAGGCGAGCTCGTGCACGTCGCGAGCTATATCTCGTTGCCTGTTGCGCCACCCGATTACGACATGGCGGAAGCGATCAAGGTTCGTGCCGCCGCGCACTGCTTCGAGGGCAAGCTTTTCACGATCGTCTCCTGCTCGACGGTGTCGGAGGAGATCATCGAGGCGATGGCCGCGTCGCATCCGAACGCGCGTGAGCTGCTGTCGCGCCGAAACAGTGCCTTCTCCGGCATTCTCGGGCCGGACGGCCGCGTAATCGGCCAGCCGCTTATCGACGAAGAGGGCATCGTCTATGCGGACATCGACCTTTCGCGCTGCATCCAGCCACGCCAGATGCATGACATTACCGGTCACTATAACCGTTTCGACGTGTTCGATCTGCGTGTCAATCGTCGTTCGCTGCAGGCAGCACGCTTCGACGACGTAGCGGCGGCGGACACGTTCGCGGCTCTATCCGAGCCGGCATTCGAACTGAACCAGGAGACGCAGTCTTGAGCAACAATCGTACATATCGTATCGGCCAGATCGTCCCGTCATCAAACACGACGATGGAAACGGAGATTCCGGCGATTCTGCGCGCACGTGAAGCCCATGAGCCGGAGCGATTCACATTCCATTCCAGCCGCATGCGCATGAAGCATGTCACGAAGGAGGAACTGGCCGCAATGGACGCCGACAGCGACCGCTGCGCACTGGAACTGTCGGATGCGCAAGTCGACGTCCTCGGATATGCATGCCTCGTCGCAATCATGAGCATGGGGCAGGGCTATCACCGGGTATCCGAGAAGCGTTTGCACCAACGCACGCAGGAGAACGGGGCGCCTGCGCCGATCGTGACGAGTGCAGGTGCACTGGTCGACGGCCTGCATGCAATCGGTGCGAAGAAGGTGTCGATTCTTGCGCCGTACATGAAACCGTTGACGCAACTCGTTATCGACTACATCGAAAACGAGGGTATCGAAGTAGTCGATAGCATCTCGCTGGAGATTCCCGATAATCTCGAGGTTGGCCGCCAGAATCCCTTGGCACCCGTCGAGATAACGAAGCGGCTGAAAACAACCGGGGTGGACGCAGTTGTGGCATCCGCGTGCGTGCAGATGCCGTCGCTGGCATCGATCCAGCTGATCGAAGATCGCGTCGGCCTGCCGGTTGTCTCGTCGTCGGTGGCGACCACATTCATGATGCTCAAGCGACTCAGACTGAATACGTCCGTCCCGGGCTTCGGGTCACTGCTTTCCGGGAAGTTCTGATCATGCAGGGTTGGGCCGGCGGTTCCTCTCCGGATGCCGGGAGGGAGGTAGAATCCTCGCTGTTTCGTGAAGACGCTGAGGCAGCGAGGGGAATGACCAAGACAAAGGCATTTGTCGACAACTACCTGCCGGCCCTGCTTGGCCAAGCGTGGCATCTTGTCTCGACGGAATTTCATGCCGTCGTGGAGCAACACGGCCTTTCCGTTCTGGAATGGCGCGTGTTGTCGACGTTGGCGAGCAATGGCCCGATGACCATTTCCGCATTGGCGCAAATGACGGTCAGCAAACAGCCGACGGTGACGCGGTTATTGCTGCGCCTCGAGGCGCAAGGACATGTTGAGCGGTCGACAAGCCGTGACGATAGGCGCTATACGCTTGTCAAAGTGACCCGTAACGGGCGTCGCCTCGTAACCGGCCTGATTGCTCAAGCCGAAGAGCACGAGCGCACGCTGCTGAAGCCTTTCAGCGCGCAGAAGATCGAAACCCTCAAGGAAATACTGCACGAATTGATCGACCGGCATCGGCCGCCGGTCTGATTCCGATTGCAGAGCCTATTTGGAATACGACGGGCCGTTTCAATCTCTCCCGTAGCCGATCTCTGCATTCGATATCCGATTACCGCAACAAATTCGGGGGTAGTCGTTCTTAATTCGTTTCTTAACGGCGCCACGGAGCATACTAGGATTGTCCGATTGCTGCGCCAGGTGTCTACAATTGGCAAAAAGCTTCGAGGGGCTGAACAGACCGAGGGTTATCCGCCTCAACTTGATGCTCCTGCCTTCTGTTATCGCAACTTCCGCAAATGAACACGAGCGACATCCACCGCTATCGAACAGCCGACGGCCACGGCTTGCCTCACGACCCCATTCCGTCGATCCTTGGTCCAAGGCCTATCGGTTGGATCTCGACCCGCGACGTCGTTGGCAATCTCAACCTTGCGCCTTACAGCTTCTTCAACATATTCAACTACCGCCCGCCGCTCGTTGCCTTTTCCAGTGTCGGAAAAAAGGACAGCGTCCGGAATGCCGAGGCAACGGGCGAATTCGTCTACAACCTTGCAACTCGATCACTGGCAGACAAGGTCAACCACACCAGTCTCGAAGCAGCCCCAGACGTGGACGAATTCGCGCTAGCCGGACTGACGCCCGCCCCCGCAATGATCGTCTCCGTGCCGCGTGTCGCTGAAAGTCCGGTGGCGCTGGAATGCCATGTCGTCGAAGTGCAGCAACTATGCGGCGTCGGTGGAATAGCCCTGGACACTTGGATGGTGATGGGAGAAGTGATCGCCGTGCACATCGACCGTACATTGCTGCGCGACGGCGTTTATGACACCGCCCTCGCCCGGCCCATCCTGCGCGGCGGCGGCCCGGCCGACTACTTCGAGGTCCTGCCCGAAGGCAAGTTCGCAATGTATCGGCCCAAATAGGCGCAAATCCGATGCTCAGACGCGCGGCCGGTGCCGCTGTGTAGCTCGGTCAACTCGTGCAGGATTTCCATAAGCATATCAATATTCACTGAAAACACCGCAAGAATCATGCGATCTTGCTCCTCTGCCTGCGCAACGAAGCGCCGTCTGCTGTGACGGTAGGTAGGTACACACGCATGACCTAGACGACACCAAGCCGAAGGATGTCAAAGCGATCGTCCATGCTCCCATCAACATCAGAGGCGCGAACTAGTCGGGTGATCGTCGGGTTGCGTTACTCGTGCGTGAAGCACCGGCTGACGTCGCACCACCAGCGGGCAGGACAAACTGAAACACGGCGCCCTGGGGCTTGTTCGGCGCCACCCATATGTGGCCGTTATGGGCCTCGATAGTCGAACGGCAAATCGACAGGCCGATTGCCGTACCATCAGAATTTCCTGTGAAAAGCGGATCGAATACCCGGTCGATATCATTCCGGCCCATTCCTGTTCCGGTGTCCGCCACCGATACCTGCACGCCGCCGTCGACATAGATGTCGGACTTCACGCACAGGACCCGCGCCTCATCGTTGGCCGCCATCGCATCGATGGCGATTGTGATCAAGTACAGAAGCACCTGCTGGAGTTGGATTGGATCCCCTATTGGCTGCGGTACCTGTGCGTTCAGCTCGGTCCGGACCACTATCCGGTGCTTCCGCACCTCGGCGCCTACCAAGGCAAGGATTTCCCCGATTAGGCCGTTGATGTCCAACGCGGTCCGGCTCAGATGGCCCG
>CAYPWK010000060.1:0-18507 GCA_964414365.1 uncultured Burkholderia sp. | reverse complement strand
CTCCTTCCAGTCCGATCCTCGATAACGTTCATCACGCGCATGGGTGGCACCGTGCCTATAGGCCCGCCGAAATTCCTCGTAGGGCGCGCCGGTGTTCGCATACCTTGCGTCGTAATCGCGGCGAAAAGCGTCATCGTCGGCATCCAGTTCGTCCTCGGGCGGATTGCCGGTAACGGTGTCGCCGGCGCCACCCGTACCGCGCGGACTGCCGGTAACCGAGTCGCTCATGTCGCCGATCCCGCCCGGACTGCCGGTAACGGTGTCGCTCGTGCCGCCGGTAGTGGGCGTTTCTTCTGCTCGGAATGCTTTCACCGGATCATGCTGCGATGTCGCCCCGGAACGAAGCGAATCCTCCGTACCCGTGTGGATCGATCCACGCTTGTACTCAGTGCCGGATGCTTCTCGATTTGGCGGCATGTCATTCTCCGCCGCCCGACCTGTGGCGTATCGCTCGTTGCCAATCGGCAAGTCCTGCATACTCCCTGCCATTGCGTCGGTCGCCGACGACAATGCTGAACCCTGCGTAGAGTCGGCTGCCCCTGTGACAGGAATATCACCGGTTGGCATCGCGGCCTCATCGGAGCTCCGCTGTTCAACGCGCGTCATCCCGCTTCCCGGCTCCGACGCTCCCGTCCGCTGCCCAGTGGTTCCAGCCCCAACCGATGTGGCGCCGCCGGTTCCAGCCCCAACCGATGTGGCGCCGCCCGTTCCAGGCCCAACCGATGTGCCGCCGCCAGTTCCACCCCCAATCGACGCAGCGTCGCCTCTTCCAGCGCCAACCGGTGTACCGCCGCCTTCTCGCGCTGACTGCGCCGCCGTATCCGCCGACGAGCGCTCATTAGTCGAGCCACCACCCTTCAGCGCATCCTCTGCCCGCGCACCTGAATCGCTGCGCCATGCCTTCGCCCGCTCCTCGATGTCCGCCGCGCCGCAGCGGCGCATCACGTCGCAGGCGAGATCGACCTGCACTTCCGGTACGTCGGCACTGAGTATTGCCCCGCCGCGACGGATTACCTCGCGGTAGTCTTCGGTCTCGGGGGGATAAGCGCCGCGCTTGAAGAGGCGAGCGAACAGTTGCTCGAGGTGATCGAACACCGGCTTTTCGTGGCGCACGCCGCCTCCGTCCGGGGCATATACACGTGGTCCGCCGCCCGAGGATGTGCCAGTGGATTGCGCATAAATCGAGGTGTCGGCTTGGGGGAACCCGGCGTCGACTAGCGCCCGCTGCGCGGAACATGCATCGGCGTAGTTGTCGTAAACGCCCACGACGGTTTGTCTCATGATGACCTCCCTCCTCATTCTCCATTCGCGGCACACTGGCAGCCGGTCGGAGCAAAAGTTGAAACCGCAACGGCCGTGCCGAACGGACGCGTCCGCAACCCTCCTCTGCGGCCCCAGTGCCGATAACGGATCAGCGATACACAGCCCGGCTCCAGACCTGGCATGCCACTTGCCGAGTTATGAATGGGCGGCGGTCGGCATCGTCGAGAGGCTTCCCGCCGACTCAATCGATCTGCATGATCAGGGAGGTATCCATGAAATTCCTTAGACCAGCTCTTATCGCGATCTGCGGGCAATTGGTCATCGCAAGCCCGCTAGCAATCGCTCAGAACAAGGACACACAGTCCGGTCAGGAACCTAGCTCTACCCAACAGGGCACGCAATCGGGACAGCAATCCCCTGGCACCACAACGCGTTACTCGGATCCGAGCCATAAATCAACCCAGGATCAAGGCACGCTGATGCAAAAGCGCGAGCAGGGTATGTCGCCGCAGGGCGGTGCTTCTTCCGGCAACGCGACCGGCAAGATGTCGCAGTGAGCGAATGTCGAGCGCGCCTGCTCAGCTGGACCGGGCACGGAGGTTGCACCGGTGTTCACGCCGCAGACGGACGCGGCCAAGCCAACGGAGGTTCATATGAATAAGGATCAAGTGAAGGGTGTTGCTGAAAAGGCCAAGGGCAAGGTGAATGAATCGATAGGCAAGGCCACGGGCGACCCCGCGCAAGAAGCGAAGGGCGATCTGCAGCAAGGCGCGGGCGAAGTGCGCAAGCAGTACGGCAATGTGAAGGAGGACGCCAAGGACGAGCGCCGCGAAGAGCGCCGCGGCCATCACTAGCCGATTCGGTCAGCATCCTGCTGACAGCGATGCGAACGACTTGCCTGAAGGCTCGCGTTCGCATCGCAATTATTCACGCCGGGCCGGAAAGGCATAGCGAAGGAGGCGCGATTTCGGCATAGCCATTGAAACCCGCGGAAGTAGCAGCAATCTATCGCGGCCTAAGCCGGCTCCGACGAAACAGTCGGCTCGATGGCAACATCAAAACTTACCGAGTTGGCAATGAAGCAATGGCGATGGGCGAGCTGGTGAAGCTCGTGTGCCTTCGCGACGTCGACAGCGTTGTGGCATGCGTCGATAACGATCTGCGGCCTCAATGTGACGTTCGTGAATGCACCCGCGCCATTGGGCCGTACCTCGAGCGTGCCCGATGCGTCGTCGCGATAGCCCGTCACGATCAATCCCTGCTGCGAGCACAAGTGCAGATACCACAGCATGTGGCAGGCCGAGAGGCTCGCGACGAGTAAATCCTCGGGATTGTGGCGCGACGCATCCCCCCGAAAAGCGGCGTCGCTCGAGCCGGCGATAGTCGGCTTATCGGCTACAGCGATCACGTGGTCGCGGTCGTAGGACGTATAGCTTCGCGTCCCCACACCACGCGCGCCGGTCCAATCGACCGTAACCGCATACCGATGGCGCGTCATATGCCCGCCGCGGTGACGAACTGAGTGGCGGCTGCGCGCTCGCGCTCCCAGGCTTCTGAGACGGCCTGCCCCTTCGTATAGTCGTCGACCACGAGGATCAATCGATGATCGTGATCGCTGTACATCACTTCGATATTGACTTCGGCGTCGGCCATCTGTCGTGCGATTTTGCCGAGCTGCCCCGCTACGTCCTGGCGCAAGCGCTGCACGAGAACATCGTTGACTGCGCACACCGCAATGCCCGCGCTCTCCAGTGCAAGCTTCGCAGCCTTCCCATCTGAAAACAGGAAATGCGCAACGCCTAGGCCATCCACGACCCACACGCCACCTCCTTCGATGCTTACCCCCGCCTGCCCCAAGATCTCGCCCATCCTCGCCAAAGCGCCCGGCTGATTATCGAGTTCGATTGCAACGTCTTGCATCATTCGTTCTCCACGTGATTGTCTTCGGTAGCGGGCTCGCCTCGTTGCGCTTATCCGGCTGAGTCCGGTGTGGAGTCGACTTTAGCGATACAGGAGCGATCGACGTTTCAGCACAACACAAAATATCGAACCATTCGCGCAGTGTCCGGGAGACAAAAACCAAGTCGCTTATCGCGCGAGCAACGCGAGGAAGCTGTGGGCGAGCCGTCTCGCACGACCGTCTCTGCAAAACTACCTCGCTTAGCTTTTCATCGGCAACCCAAGCCGCCACGTTAGATTGCTGCGCGCTCGCGTCTCGCAACGCGCATGGAAGAAATTGGTTTGATAGATGCGCGCACGCGTAATCAACTTGCCCAGGATCGCGCGTTCGTACAGATCGTACGCGCGGTCGTCAAGATCCGGACGTTCGGCTCTAAGGCGGCCTCCGTCCTCACGAAACCGGCTGCGCGAATCACCGAGCGCCGCGAGGTCGATGTCGCACGCGAAGCGCTCGTCCAGTTCGTCCGGCACATACGTATGTGCCGTCGCGAGGATGATCCGGCAGACCTTCTCGCACGCGGCGATTCGCCCGTCGGCCTGAGACCGGAACCACTCCGCGCTGCGCTGCTCGTTGTCGCGTGCGCCGGGCACATAGATCACGTCGTGGCACCACAGCGCAAGCTCAACGGCGTCGGCATCGTGAATCGCGTGGCGCGCGAGGTCGAAATTGCGCAAGCAGCGGCGAACGTGACGCAGCGTATGGTACCGGCGCGTCGGCTCCGCATAGCGTCGCGTGAGGTCGGCGTAGACCGCATCGGCGCGCGGGCCTCCGCTGCGCGACCACAACGCAATGAAGCGCGCTTGCGTCTGGTTCATCCCCACTCCTTTGCGCGGCACCGCCGCCGTCGTCGCCGACGATCAGAGGAACTCCGTGCGAATATCGATGGTGGAGCGTTGCCCAATGTCCCGGTAGTGACGGATCAGCCAGGCGTCGGCTTCACGCCGCCCGTTGTCGCGCAGGTTGCACAGGAACTCCCAGTCGGCGTTGTATTTGCTCGACACGCTGAGTGCGCACATCGCTTCGTCAGAGCGAATCGAATGAATCAGCATTTCCTTCATCTCCTGCCGATCGATCTTGCCTCGCTGGATTAGATCGGTAACGAACGCGATCGCGCGCATTTCGCGCATGAGCGACGAGTTGAAGCTGATTTCGTTGATGCGGTTTAGAATCTCGGCCGCCGTGGTCGGTATCCCGCGGCGCACCAGTGGATTGATGTGGACGATGACGATGTCGCGCGTATCGCAGTGGTAGATCAGCGGATAAATTGCCGGGTTGCCCATGTAGCCGCCGTCCCAGTAGTGTTCGCCGTCGATCGTGACGGCCTGGAACAACGTCGGCACGCATGCCGATGCCAGCACGGCGTCCGCGCAGACATCCTCGCCCGTGAAGATACGTATCTTCCCGGTCTCCACGTTGGTCGCGCAGAGATACAAACGAATCGGACACTGCCTGCGCAGCGCGCCGAAGTCGACGTGGCTTTCCACCACTTCGCGCAGCGGATTGTGATTGTGCGGATTGAACTGGTACGGAGAGAAAATGCGCAGCATCATGTCGGTGAACGCATAGAGCGGCGAATGATCGAGACCGAAACTGTGCGTTCCCTTCAACCACGGCGTCCAGCGCAGCGGGTTGTAACGGTCGGCCGATTCCGCTATCGCGCGCCAGAAATCATGCAACGCTTGCCGCGCACCGCCCTTCCCGCCCTTTAGCAGACCATATGCGAGCACCGCGCCGTTCATCGCGCCGGCGCTCGTCGCACTGACGCCTTCGATCGCGAGCCGATCGTCCTCGAGCAGTCGGTCGAGCACACCCCACGTGAACGCGCCATGCATCCCGCCGCCCTGCAACGCCAAAGCGACTTGCTTCGGCGCTTCATGACCGCGACCGCTCGCCTGCGTGGTCGTCATATTCAGTCTCCTTGGTGGGGCGGATCGGCACTACCACTACCCAGTGACAGCACCTCAGGCTCCCCGTTCGGTCGGCGTGCGTCGGCGATCTTCAACTTTCGCCCACTGTCAGCGCATCGAGTAACTGCTTCGCTTCCTGCATGTCGGGCGTGTCGAAGCCCTCGTCGAAGCGGCAATACACATCGGAGAGCGCTTTCTTCGCCCCCTCCGTTCTCCCTTCCCGTTGCCAGAGCAGCGCGAGGCTCGAAACCGCCTGCAGTTCCAGCGATCTTGCGCCCTGCTCGCGAGCCAACGCGATCGCTTTGTGAAGGGAGTCTTCGGCTTCGTCGCGTTCCGACGGCACCCCGTTCCCGTTGCCGAGCCCATCCAGCAGCACCCGCCCCTTTAGCCGATACAACTGCGCCTCGTAACAACGCTCTCCGGTTTTCGCGGCGACCGACATTGCCTCTTCGAGCGTGCCGAGCGCGGCCGCACGGTCGCCCGCGCTCCAATAGCCACCGGCAAGGAGGCCCAGAAAATACGAACGCTGGTCTTCGCCGCCCGCGGCTCGGTGTGCGGCCAGCCCGCTGCGCATTTGGTCAATCCCCTCATGAACACTTCCCTGCGCGCTCACGGCCCAGCCGCGGAGCATGGTTCCCCAGGCGAGCCAGTACGGAAATCCGTGCTCCGTCGATAGAGCGATGAGCGCGTCGGCGAGCTCGCGGGTCAGCGATGGGTCGCGCCGAAGCTGATGCAATTCAGCCGCGTAACCGAGCGCGAACGCCAGCGTCGGGCCGTAGGCCGACTTCCGCGCGAGGGTAAGCGCCTCCTGACTACGCTTGCACGCGCGTTCAGGATATCCCTGAAGCCATAGCGTAAGCACCAGAAAATTCAACGCTCGGATCCCAGGATCGACGCCGTGAGCGAAAGCATGCGTCTGATGCTGCGCAGCATCGTACAGGGCGAGCGCGCGGTCCTCATGCGCACGGGCCCGGCCCAGATTCCCCTGCACGAACGAGCTGACGCCGAGCGCGCCATGCGCCTCCACGAGCAAACTCGGATCCTTGGCCTGCCGTGCCATACGAAGCATCCGCTGACTGAGATCACGCGCGCTCGCGTAATCCGCGTGCGTGATGGAGTGGATCCGCAGTCCTACCAGCACCGCGAAAAGTTGCGATGTGTCGCGGAGCTGCTCGCATAACGCCAACGCGCGTGTGTAAGTCGCCGCCACTTCCGGCGCGCTATAGCCACGCACGTCCATCAAGGCCGGACCCAGTGAAAGCAACAGCATCAGTTCTCGATGCGCGCGCTCGGGCGTGTCGGGCAAACGCGCGAGCAACTCGAGCGCCGTGCTGAGATGATGCATTGCATCTGGATGGGCCGCATGCCGAAGCGCCTGTTGTGCGGCACGATGCAGGTACTCCACGGCCTTCGGGATATTGCCGCTCAGACTGTAGTGATGCGCGAGTTCACTGCAGTAATCCGCGATACGCGTAGGAAACAGGGCTTCGATGGCCTGCGCCGTGCGTTCATGCAATGCGCTGCGCCGCTCCGTCAGCAGCGAGTGGCCGACGACTTCTTGCGTCAGTGCGTGTTTGAACGAATACTCCACCTCCGGGAACGCCGGCCGCTCGTAGATGAACTCCGCGGCTTCCAGGTGTGCCAGAAGCCGGTGCAAATCGTCGTTCGTGCCCACAGCCTGGCCGCGGCAGATACGCTGGATCAGGCTGAACGGAAACTCCTTGCCGATGACCGCGAGCGTTTGCAGCAATTCCTTCTCGGCGATAGGGAGCCGATCGATACGTGCGGCGAGAACACCCTGCACGGTCGTCGGAATATGGAGCGCTGCCGGGGTTCGTTCAATCCGATAACGGCCGGGATCGCCGAGGAGCGATTTCTCCTCGGCCAGCGTTTGTACAACCTCCTCCATGAAGAAGGGATTGCCCTCCGTCTTATCCAGTATGAGCTGCTTGAGCGGCGCGAGGCTGTCATCGTCTCCGAGCAAGGCCGTGAGCAACCCCTGGGCTTCTGCCGGCCCCAACGGTTCGAGCCGCAGCTGGGTGCAGTGATCCGCGCGTTGCCAGGCAGGCTCGTACTCGGGTCGATAGTTGACGAGCAGCAGAATGCGCGTGCTTGGCACACGCTCGATGAGATGCGCGAGGAACGCTTCGGTCTCGCGGTCCAGCCATTGCAAATCTTCGAACAGGAGTTCGATCGGCTGGTCGTGACTTTCGCGCGCGAGCAGTTGCGTGATTGCGTCGAAGGTCCCGTCCCGCCGGAGCCGCGGATCCATCTCCGCCAACGCCGAGCTGGGTTCGCCGATGCCGAGCAGATACAGCAGGTAGGGCACGAGATCCTCGAAGCGGCGCTCGAGCGTCAGCGCTTTGCCCATCACCTTTTCCCGGTACCGGCGCTCGTCGTCCTGGGCGGTGATCTGGAAATAGTTCTTCAGGAGTTCGATCAGCGGCAAGTTGGCAAACGCCTTGCCGTGCGAGACGGAGAATGTCTCCAGGACCAGACAGCCGCGCCTCGAACGTTCCTTGAACTCGTGGAAAAGCCGCGATTTGCCGACGCCCGCCTCCCCCACCACGCCGACGACCTGCCCTTGCCCCGCCCGCGTTTTTTCGAGCGCCCCGCTTAAGTGTGCCAGCTCGGCATCACGGCCTACGAACCTCGCCAAGCCGCGATGTGCTGCCAGTTGCAGGCGTGTGCGCAATGCACCGAGACCCAGCACCTCGTACACTGAGAGCGGCGCGGGCATCCCTTTGACATGAGTGGCCCCCAACGCCTTGAAGTCGAAATAGCCCTCGGCCAACTTGTGAGTGGTCTCACTGACAAGGATCGACGTGGGCGTAGCGATGCCCTCCATCCGAGACGCGATGTGAATCGTGTGCCCGACCGGGTCATAGTCGGTGTGCAGATCGTCGGTGCGGATGGAGCGAACGACGACCTCGCCGGTGTGGATGCCGACGCGGATCTGCAATGGAACGCCTTTCTCCAGACGGATTCGGTCAGCGTGGCATCGCATTGCCTGCTGCATCCGCAGCGCCGCAAACAGCGCTCGCTGCGGATGGTCCTCGTGCGCGACAGGTGCGCCGAAGAGCGCGAGAATGCCGTCGCCCAGCGACTTGGCGACGTAGCCTTCGTAGTAATGGACGGCCTCCATCATCAACGCGACGACGGGCTCGATGAGGCGTTGAGCCTCTTCCGGATCGAGATCGTGAATCAGCGCGGTAGACCCAGCCATGTCGGCGAACAGCGCCGTGACGGTCTTGCGTTCGCCGGCGGTCTCGCCGCGCGCTTCCATGGCGGCCTGCTCTGCGCGAATGCGCTCGGCAAGGTGTCGCGGCGTGTAATGGATCGGCGCGGGGGATGGCGAAGCGGCAGGCTGCCGCTGCGGGGATGGAGCGGCAGCTGCGTCCGCCAGGGGGGCGCCACATTCTGTGCAGAATCGGGCGGACGGTCCCGCCTCGTGGCCGCAACGCGGACAGGCGCGCCGCAGCATAGCTCCGCACGCTTCGCAGAATCTCGCCCCGGAGAGATTCTCGAATCCGCAATTTGCGCACCGCATACTACTGTTTTCCCAGCCGGGAGCCGGCACTCAGACATTATGCGCCGGCGTGCGCTTGCGGCAAGCCCGGTGTGATCGCGGCCGAACGAAGCGTGCTGCGTGCGTCGCGCGGTTCGTCGGCGCTACCCCGCAGATGCGATCGCGTGCCCCGTCGCCCTCACGCGAGCCGGAACACCGACACCGCCGAGCGCAGGCGCGCCGCCTGTTCGTCGAGTGACGCTGCGGCAGCGGCGGCTTGTTCGACGAGCGCGGCGTTCTGTTGCGTGACTTCGTCCATCTGCGTGACCGCCCGACTTACCTGCTCGATACCGGTGCTTTGTTCTTCTGATGCGGCCGATATTTCGCCCATGATGTCGGCAACCTGTCCGATCGAACGGACGATCTCGGCCATGCGCTCCCCCGCCACCTCGACGAGCCGGCTACCGTCGTCGACCTTCTCCACCGACAGCTGAATCAATTCCTTGATGTCTTTCGCCGCCGCCGCGCTGCGTTGCGCGAGTGAGCGAACTTCGGACGCAACGACGGCGAACCCGCGCCCCTCCTCGCCCGCCCGCGCCGCTTCAACGGCCGCGTTCAACGCGAGAATGTTCGTCTGAAATGCAATGCTCTCGATGACTGACGTGATGTCCGCAATGCGCACGGACTGGTTAGAAATCTCGTGCATTGTTACGACCACCTGCTGAACGGCTGCGCCACCGCGTTCAGTTGCGGCCTTGGCTGTACTGACGAGCCCGTTCGCCTGGCGCGCGTTGTCGGCGTTTTGCTTCACCGTTGCGGTGATCTCCTCCATGCTCGCAGCGGTCTGCTGCAGCGATGCCGCCTGCTCTTCTGTGCGTTGCGAAAGGTCGAGATTGCCCTTCGCGATTTCGCCGGAGCCGAGCGCGATGGACTGACCGGAAGATTGGATTTCGGCGATTAACGCGGCAAGTCGCGCTTTCATTTCGCCCAGTGCGGCGAGCAGGCTGCCAGGCTCCGCGTTCGCGACGTCGAACGGCACGTTCAAGTTGCCCGCTGCGATCTGAGCCACGACATCTGCGGCCTTAGCGGGCTCGCAGCCGAGCGTGCGCTTGACACTGCGCAATACCATGAAGGCGATCGCCGCGAGCGCAGCGACGATGCCCAGTGCACAAGCGCCAAGCAGGGTCGCGAGTCTAGCGAAGGCCGTATTGATGTCGTCGTAGAAAAAGCCGGTCCCGATCCACCAATCCCAGTCGGGAATTGCAACAACGCCTTGCAATTTCGGCTCGACCTCGGCGTCGGGGCTGCGCTTGATCAGCACGTCGACGAGCGCGAAATGCGACTCCGCCATTCCGGCTCGGTATGCTTCACTGTCAGTGAGGCCGCCGGTAGTCCGGTTACCTTTGGCCTTTGTACCGATGAACTTCCCGTTCGGGTGGACGAGGTTGATGCCGTCCGATGTCGTGACCCAGTAGTAGCTTTTCGTATTCGCATTGAGCCGCGAGAGCGCTTCTTTCGCCTGCTGCTGCGCCTGTTCACGGGTAAGCGTTCCTCGCGCCTGCAGCTCCCGGTACGAATTGACCAGATGCTCGGCCTTCGTCAGAAGAATGACGATCTCCTCACGACGGCTCTCGATCAGCGCGCTGCGCAACGTTTGCAGCGCCGTCGCGGCAAGCACGACGACGCCCACCAGCGCGGCGACAACGAGCATCACCAACTTCATGGAAAGTTTCATCCAAACGCCTCACCTTGTTAACTAGTCGGTACATATATCGACGTCGGCAGGCGCGGGCTTGAGCGCCATTCGCTACGTAGTAACCCGCAAAACGTCCGGTGACCGCACGCGGACCAGCGCGTTGCACGCGTCCAATGAAGGGCAGCGATGGGCCGAAGGCTTCCTCGGTCTCTCAGAGCGACGCTCATCCCTGAAGACCGTACCTGCCTTCGGGCAGAGCGCTTGCCGGGTACAATGACGCGTGAACGAGCATCAATCCGGCGCCGAGCCACGTCGAAGGCGGCTCATCGATGAAAGCGCCGGCTACCTCCGACAACAAGGGATCGCCCTCCAGCACGCCGACTAAGTTGAACGAACGCCGCCATACCGCGAGCCCTCCGGCAGACGTGACAGCCACGCACCATCCCCATAAAAGCAGCCTTGCATTGGCGGCGAGCCTCGCTTTGATCGCGTTTTCACTGCGCACGCCCATCACGAGCGTCGGCCCAATCCTGCTCGAAGCGGTTCGCGCGACGCAGTTGACGCCCGCCGGCGCGAGCATGCTGACTACGCTTCCGTCGCTGTGCTTTGGTTTGTTCGGGCCGCTTGCACCGATGCTCGCCCGTCGCGTGGGCAGCGAACGGGCATTGCTCGCGCTGCTGGTGCTCCTCACCGCCGGCACGGCATTGCGAGTCTTACCTTATTGGCAGGTGCTGTACGTCGGCCAGGTGGTGGCCTGTTTCTCCATTGGCTTGATGAACGTCCTGCTGCCCGGCGTCGTAAAACGCGACTTCCCGAATCATGTCGCGCTCATGACGGGGGCCTACAGCGCAGCCATGGCCACTGGCGCAGCCTCGGCTGCTGCGGCGACGGCGCCCGCCGCCAATGTGCTCGGACATCTGCCCGGCGCCGCCAGCGGCAACGCGTGGGCGTGGGCATTGGCATTGTGGGCGCTGCCCGCCGCATTGGCCTTGGTCATGTGGTCGGGACAACTGCCGCCGATGGCTGCTGATATGGCAAGGAGCAGACGCGTTGTCCGCGGTCTCTGGCGAGATCCGCTCGCATGGCAGGTCACGCTGTTCATGGGTTTTCAATCGTCGCTGGCGTACATCGTGTTCGGTTGGCTGCCCACCGTTTTGCGAATGCGTGGAATGAGCGCGGTCGATGCAGGGCTTGTGCTGTCCCTGAGCGTGATTACCCAGGCCGCTGCCTCGTTGTTGCTGCCTTTCCTGCTCGCGCGTCTTCGTGACCAGCGCGCCGTAAATATCATCGCGTTGGCGCTGACCGGCGTGAGTCTCACGGGTTGTTTCTTCGCACCTCTTTCGACGATGTGGGGCTGGGCACTGCTGCTCGGCGTCGCGCAAGGGAGCGCGTTTACGCTCGCCCTGACCGTAATAGGTTTGCGCTCTTACGATTCGCATGTGGCCGCGCAACTGTCGAGCATGGCTCAAGGAATCGGCTATCTGATTGCGTCGAGCGGGCCGTTCGTCGCCGGCTGGTTACTGCACGCAACGGGATCTCTTTACAGCTTGGCCGGTCTCTGCGTCGGCATCTGCGCGCTCGCAGCCTGGTTCGGTTATGCTGCGGGCCGGCGGCAGCACGTGAAGGCGCAGGTTGCGCCGTTAAGCGATAAAGCGCACTGACGCGCCTCGGCCAAGGCATACCATCTGTTTAAAGGCGGCGCAAAGACCCTCTAGCGGCGACTTTCGGCCGCGAGGCGAGTGCCGCCCAGCGGTGTCGTTTCCTCGGCGGATGGCCCACAGCATCGCATATCGGCTCGATCGTCGGGCGGCGGCAACGTCCCGCGCAGAGCCAAGCGGCTCGGGCACACTAAATGCGGTGCACTCAGCATGAAAGGCATCGAAATCATTTCGCCATCCGCCCTCCCCGTTCCGCCGGCGCGCCCGCCTGGAACGGCGGTGAAGCTCGGTCGCGAAAGCGAAGCGGGGCCAGCCGCGATGGAGGCTGCAGCGGACCGGCTTGACCGCGCCGTCTACGCGGCATTCGCGCGCGCATCGGGCGGCGGCTCGCCCGCCTCGATGACGCTGGCGTGGCTCGAATGGATGATCCATTTTGCCTGCTCCCCCGGCAAGCACTACGCGCTCGCGAGTAACGTGCTCGCGTACTGGCAAGCGCTGATGATGGGCGCACAGCCCGAACATCGAGGCAACGGCGACCCCCGCGTCGACGATCCCGGCTGGAACCTGTGGCCGTTCGACGTGTTGCGCGATACCTTTGGTCAATTCGAGTCGTTCTGGCAACAGGCGACGACAGGCGTACGAGGCGTTTCGCCGCGCAACGAGCAGATCATGCAATTCACTGCGCGGCAATTTACCGACATGCTCTCACCGGCCAATTGCTGGTGGCTCAACCCGCAAGTGCTGCGCGCGATCACCGAGACCGGCGGTGCAAATTTTATCGACGGCGCACGCAACTGGCTAGAAGACCAAGAGGATGTCATCGAGCGCCGAGTACCGGGCAGCTCGAATCGCAGGTTTGCGCCCGAGCAGTTTGGGCGCGAAGTGGCCACTACGCCCGGCAAGGTCGTCTATCGTAATGAACTGATCGAGCTGATCCAATACGAGCCGCAGACGCCGACCGTCCGGCACGAGCCAATTCTCATCGTGCCCTCCTGGATCCTGAAGTACTACATCCTCGATCTTTCGCCGCACAACTCCCTGGTTCGCTACCTGGTCGAGCGAGGGCATACGGTCTTCATGGTTTCCTGGCGCAATCCCCATGGCGAAGCGCGGGAGCTGGGATTGATGGATTACCTGGAAACGGGGTTGTTCGATGCCCTAGCGCAGGTGCGTCGCATTGCGAATGCGCCCGTGCATGCCGTGGGCTATTGCCTCGGCGGCACTCTTCTCGCGCTCGGGGCAGCGGCGCACGCGCGCATGCGCCGAGGAACCACGCCGGAGCTCAAGACGATCACACTGCTCGCCGCGCAAACCGACTTCAGCGAGCCCGGAGAGCTGGGCCTTTTCGTCGACGCCAGCAGGCTCGCGTATCTCGATGCGCTGATGTCCGAGCAGGGTTATCTCGACGGCGAGCAGATGGCAGCGGCGTTCCAGATGCTGCGCTCCCACGATCTCGTCTGGTCGCGCCTGGTCCGCGAATACCTGCTTGGCACGCGTACTCAACCGTCAGACTTAATGGCGTGGAGCGCCGATACCACCCGCCTGCCGTATCGACTCCACATCGAGACGCTGAGGCACTTCTATCTGCACAACGATCTCGCGGAAGGCAGGTACTGCGTGCACGGAAGGCCGATCCATCTCGGTGCGTTGAAGATGCCGGTCTTCGTCGTAGGTACGGAGCGCGACCATGTATCACCCTGGCGCTCGGTCTACAAGCTCCATTTGCTGACTGACACGGAGATCGGCTTCGTGCTCGCTTCTGGCGGCCACAACGCGGGCATCGTTTCGGAGCCTGGCCGTGCGCGGCGGTTCCGCTTCAGAACCAGGCCCAAGGGCGAGCATTACATTGGGCCCGCCGAGTGGTTCGACACGGCGCCCGTGCAACAGGGCTCGTGGTGGCCATGTTGGCAGCAATGGCTCGCCGAACGCTCGAGCGGCGACGTCGACCCTCCGCCGCTGGGCGCGGGCGCCGTCCTGGGGGACGCGCCCGGGATTTATGTCCTCGAGCAGTGACGGCCAACGACACCTTCACAGAGCGGAGTCGGCCGTGGGTCCGCTGCAATCGCCGATGAGCTCGGAAAAGCAGCTCGCGCAGCAAATGATGGCGAATTTCGGCCAATGACTTTCGCGCTTCAAGACGTCTTCCTTCAACTCGCCGCATTCGTCGCAGCGGTCGAAGACGCGAACCTCCATTGGGCGGCGATGCCACTGTACTTTCATGTCAGCAACCGCCGCGCTGGTCTTTGATACCGGCCGCAATGATGTTCGCGGCGATCTTTCTCAGTTCCGTGGACGTCGGGTCATCGCGGCGCAGTTCGACCAGATCCCTTGCATTCGTGCTCATCGTCTCCCCCGATCGGTATCTATGCAGTGAAGTACTGCGATGAATGCAAGATAGACCGACTATTCCAAGAAAACGATTCTACGAACGGCAGTATGAAGTCCTCCGTGCGCATACCTCATTCATACGTTCGTATAGGAATCGGCGCGCGCCCTTACGCAGCGCTGCTCTGATGGGCCGGCAAGGTGAACTGGAATACGGCGCCGCGGGGAGTGTTTCGGCTCGCCCACAGTCGCCCTCCGTGCGCTTCGACGATCGTGCGGCAGATCGACAGTCCCATGCCTAGTCCGCTGGGCTTCGACGTGTAAAACGGCTCGAACAGGCGCTCTAGGTCGTCGATGGCGAAGCCCGGGCCCGAATCGCAGACTGAGACAACGACGCTGCCGGATCCGTCCTTGCCGGTGCTGATGGTCATGTCCCGCGGGCCGTCGTCGACCTCGCTCATCGCCTCGACGGCGTTGATGATCAGATTCAGCACGACCTGCTGAAGCTCGACGCGATCGCCGTCCACCGGTGGCAGGTCTTCGGCAAGCTGCGTCCGTGCGCAGACCCGGTTCTTTGCGACCTCGCCGCGCGTGAGGGCGATGACTTCTCCGATCGCCTCGTTGATTTGCAGACGCTCCGTCGACGGCGGCGCGTTTCTAACGAGGCCGTGAATCCGGTTCATGACCGCGCTGGCTCGCTTCGAGTCCCTGAAGATTCGATCGAACGCATCGCGGGCTTCCCCCAGGTTTGGCGGCTGAGCCTTCAACCAAATAAGACCTGCCTGGGCATTGGCACCCACAGCGGCGATCGGCTGCTTGATTTCATGGCTGATAGAGGCCGCGAGCTGCCCCAACGTCGTGACGCGGTTGGCGTGCGCGAGCGCCGTCTGCGCTTCGCGATAGCGCCGCTCGCTCTCGCGCAACTCGGCCTCCGCACGCTTTTGCTCCGTAATGTCGCGCGAGATGCCGAGCAGGAACTGCGGCTCGCCGCGCACATCGAGAATCGGGATCTTCATCGTGTGGACCCAGCGCATCCCACGGTGCCGTGTATGGACCGATTCTTCCGGCACATCGACCATCTGCCGCGACTCGAGCACGGCACGGTCCTTCAGTGCAAAGAATTCGGCCTCGTGCGGCGGGAACAGGTCGTGAACGGACTTGCCGATGAGTTCCTCGCGTCGGTAGCCAAGCAGTTGCTCGCCGGCCTTGTTAAAGCGCACGAAACGCAGTGTCGCCGCGTCTTTGACGAAGACCACATCCGGGATGTTCTCGACGATGCTATCGAGGAAGTGCTCGCTTGCACGCACGGCAGCTACGGCCTGCTGGCGCTCCGCGACTTCGGCCTTTAGATTGTCGAGCGCCGCGCTGAGCTCGGCCGTGCGTTGGGCGACGCGTGCCTCCAGTTCGGCGTTGAGCTCTTTGAGCGCATCTTCTGCCTGCTTGCGCTGGCGCCGGTCTTCGAGAAACTGCTCGACCGCGCGCGCCATGTCCGCGATCTCGTCGCTGCCGCGCACCCGTACGCCGGTTTGCCCGACGTCGGCATCGCCGTGCCGCAGCGAGTGGCTGACTCGGTGCAGCCGTGCAACGACGTGGCGAGCGAGGAACAGATCGGCGATCAGCCAGGCGAGCAGCAGGCTCACACCCACTTCGGCGATGACCCACTTGCGCGTGTGGTCCGAGCGCGCGGCCAGATCCTGGACCGATTCGCGGTAGGCGCGCGTGAAATAGTCTGACTGCTGGCGCGCCGCAACGGAGAGCGCTTCGGCCTGACGGTGCATATCGTCGTCGAGGCCGGCCAATGAAGCGCTCGTCCGCGATGCGGACGCCGGTGCCGCTTGCACAGTGCCCAGCGCGGTCTCGCGTACCTGCGCCCCAATGTTGACGGTGGTGCGAAAGCGCTGGCTCGAGCGGTGCAGCGCAAGCGCGTCGACGCCGATCCCGTCGCCCGTGGTCGCCGAGGCCAGGCGGTCCACCAGGCTGTCGAACGATGCCAACTGCTCCAAGATATTCCGATGCGTCTCCCGTACAGCGTCGACGGTATCGTTGCGCGAGAGCTCGAGCGCCATCCGTTCGATCTTCAAAGTCAATTGCGCCAGATTCTGGGCATCTTCCTGGAGCGCCAGCCTCTCGTCGGCCAGCAGACGGAGCGTGTGGGCTGAACCGACCAATGAGTAAATGGTCGTCGCCCCAACCACGACCACGAGCGTAATGAGGCACGAAACCACGAGCGCGAATTGCGCGCTGAGTGACTGGGGGAGCGGGAATTTCACGGGCGTTGCCAGATGTGGCGATAGATTTCGCGATAGCCATTGGCGGGATCGTAGACCAGCCGATCGCCGCCGTCAGCGGTGATGTTCTCGGCCGTCACGAGATGCACTGGAAACACGTAACCCGTAACGCGTTCCCCGGCGAGGAGCCTGTTCATCTCGTCGACCAACTGCCAGCCGTGCAAATTCAGCGGTTCGGCTACCGTCCCCGTTTGAAACGTACCGCTGCGGATGCGCAAAAAGGCCGACTCGCTGCCGTCGCCGGCCGAGAGCATCGACATGGAAGAGTTCGATAGTCCGGCCTGCGTGAGCACCGGTGCCGCATAATCGAAGTAGATATCGTTGATCGCCAGTGCATATGACCAGCGCTTGCCGTAGCGCGTTAGCAATGTCCGCGTCGCGCCCGGCATCAGTTCCTCGTTGCGCGAAATGGCGAGGTCGCGCACTTCGAGCAGCGTGCAGCCGCTGCATTCGCGCACGACCGCGGCCATCTCATTGGCCTTGCTTTGCGCAACCCGGAAATTGCTGTCGGTAAACACAACGACGCCCGCATGCCCGCCGGACTGCACGATCGCCGCGAGCGCGGTCACGCGAGCGACCTCCTGCGGATCCGTCGAAACGTTCATCGCCACCGGCGTATCCGGCACGGGGCCGGGCTTGGCCGCGACATGCCAGCCGACGATCGGAATGTGCCGTTCCGCGAACGGCTTGAGCGCGGGCAGCAGCGCGTGAGCGTCGCCGCCGACGATGATGAGACCGTCCGGACGACTTGCGAGGGCATTCGCAAGCATCTTCAGCCGCAAGTCCTGCGTGCCGCCGGAATCGAATATCTTGACGGTCCAACCAATGGCCTTGGACGCTTCCAATACACCGTCGACGACACCGAGAATACCCCCGTTGCGCAAGTCCTCGGCGACGATGGCGATGCGTTTCCCCGGTCGGGCACGCGGTCCGGTGCGCGGCCCGCTCCAGGGCGCGGCCGGCTGTGCCGCGGCGTCGACGACGCGCTTCGCTTCGATCAGGAAGTCCCGCGTGGAGGTGATCGAGTGCCCGGCCGCGGGCGCCGTCGATGAACCCTGCGCCGCCGCGAGCGAAGATAAGCACGCACATATCCATGCGCATGCCACAAGCAAACCCCTCATGCTGTTCCCCAACGGCCTCGTCGGGATCGATTGACCACTACGGAATACTTACGCACGTGCTGCTCCGGCGCAAACCCGAAAACATAAGATAGTAGCCTAACGGTTAGCTGTTTTCGGGCCGGCCATGAGGGGGAATAACCCTGAGAACGCGGGCGCTCGGCATCTTCCGATGTAATCGCGCGGCAAGCGGCGAAAGTCAGTCCTCCAGTTTGAACTGGCGGAAGGCGAAAAGCAGCGAAACGGCTGTCAGCAGCCCGGCCAGAAAGAAGAACTGCCCAGCCGCGCCGATTGTGCCGACGAAAGCCACGATCAGGAGCGGCCAAAGCGACGATAACCTGCCAAAGCCGAGGCCGGTTGCGACCATCAATGCGGCGGCGAAGATAAACAGCCGGCGCGGCGCAACCGCGCCGCCCGGTCGATGCCGGCTGGCAACGCCCAAGTTGAAAGTCGCTGGGCCAACGAGATGCGAGGCCCTGCCTCACGCGTGTTCATCATCGCGTTTGCACCCGGCATACAGCACGTCGTGGACGATCATGCCATGGTGCAATGGCTCATGATCGCCACGCCGCCGATTCGCTTGCGCAAACGCGCGCCGCCAAACGGCGTGCGAATGGATAAGCGGATAAACCACCAGGCCGAGGAGCGCGGCCGCAGTCACGAGGATTCAGTGACGAAGGGAGTTGGCCCAACGTATAAGCAGGTGATGCAGCGGTGACCATGCTCACGAACGCCCCCCATTGTCTACTTTGGCGCTCGCGGCGAAATGCGCATAGAGCGCATC
>CAYPWK010000059.1:0-18524 GCA_964414365.1 uncultured Burkholderia sp. | reverse complement strand
CGCACACTCAAACCCAACCTTGCCAACGGGGAGGTGTTCATATAAGGACGTCAAGCGCTGCGCGCCTCTTGCGCGGGTTCGTTAAATGCGCCGGCTCCGACGCTGGGTGGGAGCGGCACGTGCGCCGTGACAACGGTGCGGCCCGGCTGCGATGCGAGCAACAGTGTGCCGCCGAGCGCGTCGAGCCGCTCGCGCATGTTGCGCAAACCGATGCCGCGGCGCGCGTCGGCCTGCACGCGCTCGATGTCGAAGCCGCGCCCGTCGTCGGCGATCGACAGCGTCACCGCGTGCTCGGATAGACGAAGCTCGACCATCGCATGCTTGGCACGGGCGTGATGCACGATGTTGGTCAGCGCTTCTTGAGCGATTCTGAATAGCGCCGTATTGAGCGCGTCGGGCAGCATGCGTGCGGGCCCCTGCGCGTGACGCGCAAAGGCAACGTCGATGTCCGTTTCGTCGCCGAGTTCGTGCGCCAATTGCTCAAGCGCGGCTGCGAGGCCGAGATCATCGAGCATCGAGGGGCGCAGCGCATGCGAGATGCGGCGCACTTCGCGCAACGCATCCGACAGGCGCGCAAGACCCGTGGAAAGCGCCGCTTCCGCGCCCGGCACGCGCGCCTCGCGTCCCGCGGCCGATTCGAGGCGTGCGAGCGCCGATTCGAGCAGCAGCTTGACCGACACCATCATCTGGCAGATGCCGTCGTGCAGCTCTCGCGAAAGCCGCGCGCGCTCCTGCTCCTGCGATTCGACGACCTGCTGGGCGAGGCGCTTGAGTTTCGCGTCGGCGCTGCGATGCTCCGTGACGTTGACGATCAGCGCGCATACCGCGATGACGACGAAGCCGGCCAGCGCAATGGCGCCGATCCATGTCAGGGTCCGGCCGATGTTCGCAGCTGCGCTTTCGTCGATGTGGGCAAGCGCCTCGTGAACACCGTCCAGATAGATGCCCGTGCCCATCATCCAGCCCCAGCGCGGAAGCGGCACGACGTAGCCGAGCTTCGCTTCCAGCTGGTTCGTCGACGGCCGATGCCAGACGTAGCGAACATAGCCGCCGCCGCGGGCGGCCGCCGCGATGAGCTCTTGAATGGGGAGCGCGCCTTCGGGGTCGCGCATAGACCACAGGTTGTGGCCGACGAGATCGGGCTCGCGCGGATGCATCAGCGAATTGCCGTGCATGTCGTAGACGAAGAAATAGCCGTCGGGGCCGAAGTCCATCTTCTCGAGTACGGCCAGCGCCTGCCGACGCAATGCCGCGTCGTCGCTCGCGGGATCGGCGCTCGCGGCGTAAAGCGGCTCGATTGCGCTCGTCGCAAGCTCGACATAATGCTTGAGCTCGAGTTGCTTGCTCGACATGTACGCTTCTTCGACGGTCGCGTGCTGCGCCTTCGCGAGCGCGGTCGCTTGCAGGCGAACGCCGATGCCGATCCCCGCGATGGCGACGAGGAACGGTACGACCGCAAGCAGAAAGATTTTCGTCTTGACCTTCATATCGATCGACAACCGGGGGTACATGTGCGTCAAAAGGCGCGGGCGACAGCCGCTCTATCTGGCCGCTTTTGCCAGTCGTCTCACCAGTAGCGTGGCGGCAGCTGAATACTACACGGTGAGCAGTTGTCTCGCTCGCTCTTCACCCGAGTTGTTCCCCCCATTACTGCGGGAGCTTGCAAAAACTAGCCAATCACGGGCACGACGGAGACAGCTGTACGACGAGAGCCCAAACTCAGCCCGCAATAGGCGACGACGTCCTTTCCTACGACGGAAAAGAAAAACAACCAAGGGGATGCGAGGTAGAGCGCCAGGATCGCACCAGGCAAACACCAACACCATGACGCAACAAGATCGCATTTGGCAATCAACCCATACTTTCCATCTGCCTGGAGGATTCCGCGCTTTATTGCGCATCTTCCAGAGATTGGCAGACTAAGAGACAGGCACACCACATACGCCTGCCACCATATTGTTTGCTCGGTTGAGAAGCGGTAGAGGAGCGAGCCAATCGTGAAACCAAACACCAAAAAGGATAGGCCTATCGCGACGCAGCCGACTGATACCAGCAATGCGATTCGTCGCGTGGAAAGCTGCGCCGGCCGCATCGCTCGCGCTGCGCTTTCCTTTGAGATGCTAATCGATGTTGCTCTCATGGCCGCTATGAGAGGCATCGTGAGCAGTGCCGTTACCGAGGTGGCGACGGAAAACACGGCCATCTGCGGAGTCCACGCGGCATTGATCGCAAACAGACCGAGCAACACGACTCCTTCCGCTTGCAAGCTCAAGAGGCGGAACCACTCACCACCCAACTCCTTTACGATGGTTCGTATCGAGGACATTCTGAAGGTGCCGATCGGCATCCCGCCAATTTGTCTCGAAACGGCCGCGAGAATCGCAATGCATTCGAGAGCGCAAACAATGGACGTCGATAGGTACGAACCTAAAAACCCGATACCCATCTGGTAGATGAGAAGCCAGTTCAGCGCCGCGTTGAGCACGACCGTTGTCGCATACAAATACTTCAGCTTGCGGGTCGAACCTAGCGCAACAACGCATGAAGTCGCCACGGCAACCAACATCCGTACGGGGATGGTGGCCGTCATCCAGTAAACGGCGTCGAGTGCCAAAGGGAACACACCGGGGTCCTTTACCACTGCGGACACAAAGGGTGGATATAGAACAAAGCCGACCGCCGCCAAAGCGATACCGGCGACAAGAGTGACGCCTAGAGCACCGCGTGCTGCCCTATATTTGTCCTCGTTCGAGCGCGCTCGAGAGACCTGAATACCGACTATTGGCATCAATGCGAACGCGAAAATTGCGTCGATTATCATCACGCGTGAGGGAACGGCGTAAGCTGCTACTGCGTCCACTCCGAGTGGCGCGACCATAACAATGTCTGTCTGCATCAGTAATCGGCTCGACACGAAAGAGCCCAAGACGGGAAGGAATGCGGACAGGAAGTTTCTGAGAGGCAGCTCAGCGAGCATCATATTTCGATCGGCAGCCATTTCTCAAAATCCCAACTGTTAGCGTCTGTTGAGAGGGCATACTGAAACCTCGTTCCAGACGTCGCGTGAAACCCGCCTCCGATTTTTCAGACCTTCGGTAGGGCGTTGATTGTCCTAGCGCGATCTAAATGGTTTTCGAGCGCATCTCACTTGATGCATTGACATTGTTATTGTTGCTGCGCAGAGTCGGCAATCTTATTTTTAGGAGGTCGTGTCTATTGACGGAAGGAACCTATGCTGCATCGGTTACCGTTTACGCTGTTTTCATTAAAATGAGGTCTACCTTGCCGCTGTTACTTGTTTCCGCATATTCATCTCTGGAACATTGAATTGGGCGGCAAAGGGGCATTTAGCGACGTTTGAGCGTACCAATCGCGCTGGCGGCAATGGTCCGAGCCTCGGCGCTTAGCCGCCGCAGTCGTGCTGCCAAGCTGTGACCACTGGGGCGTGAGAGCCGCACGCGGGCGCTTTTATCGGACAGGAGCGTTGCCAGATCAGTCGCGGTAGTTTGAGCAACGATCCGCCGAGCAAGGTTGCCCAGGCCGCATTAAAAAAGCGCGACGAACTCTCTTCGTCGCGCTTCTATTCGTCCGTTCGGCGATTCAACCGCTCAATGCGCCGCAGCCGTTCGCGCCTTCTTCGCGCTCGCTGAGCGCTGAATTTCTTCGAGCTTGATTTCGACGTGGCGCGAGAACACGTATTCGGCGGGACGCTGCTTGTCGAGCGGAATATCCTCGGCGAATGCGCCCTCGATCTTCGGCCCGCGCAAGCTGACGCCGAGCGCCTTCAACGGATGCGCGACCGTATCCATCACGGCCGTCGCCTCGAAGCCGCTGTGCACCATGCAATCGGCGCACTTCTCGTAATTGCCGGTGCCGTAGGCGTCCCAGTCGGTTTCTTCCATCAGTTCCTTGAACGTCTTTGCATAGCCTTCGCCGACGAGATAGCAGGGACGCTGCCAGCCGAACACCGTGCGCGCGGGATTGCCCCAAGGCGTGCAGTGGTAGGTCTGGTTGCCAGCCAGGAAGTCGAGGAACAGCGCCGACTGGCTGAACGACCAGTTCTTGCCGCGCTTGCCGCGCTTGAAAATCTCGCGGAAGAGCTGCTTGGTCTTGTCGCGATTGAGGAAGTGCTGCTGATCGGGCGCGCGCTCATACGCGTAGCCCGGCGAGACGGTGATGCCGTCGACGCCGATCGGGTGCAGCGTGTCGAAGAATGCCGCGACGCGCTCAGGTTGAGCGTCGTTGAAGAGCGTGCAGTTGATGTTGACGCGAAAGCCGCGGCGCTTCGCTTCGCGGATCGCGGCGACGGCCTTGTCGTAGACGCCTTCCTGCGACACCGAGTGATCGTGCATCGCCTTGTCGCCATCGAGGTGGACGGACCAGACGAAGTATGGACTCGGCTTGTAGTCGTCCATCTTCTTTTCCATCAGGAGCGCGTTCGTGCAGAGATAGACGAACCGCTTACGCTTGATGATGCCGCGCACGATCTCGGGCATGTCCCTGTGCAGCAGCGGTTCGCCACCGGCAATCGAAACGACGGGTGCGCCGCATTCATCGACGGCACCGAGGCACTCCTCGACGGAAAGCCGTTGATTGAGGATCGGGTCCGGGTAATCGATCTTGCCGCAGCCGTTGCATGCGAGGTTGCAGCGAAAGAGCGGCTCGAGCATCAGCGCGAGCGGATAGCGTTTATTACCCGAGAGGTGTTGGCGCGCGATGTAGGCGCCGACACGGACTTTCTGCAATAGCGGGATCGACAAAGCGTCCTCCTTGAACTTATCGTGCAGCGACGGGCTCAGCGAGCTTCGACGGCAGCTTGAATTCGACTTTCTCCTCGCGACCGGCCATCGTTTCCACTTCGACGGGACCGAGCGCGCGCAGCGCATCGATGACGTTTTCGACCATTTCCTCGGGCGCCGACGCGCCCGCCGTGATGCCGACCGTCCGCGCATTGGCGAACCACTCGGGCTTCACTTCCGAGCCGTCCGCGACGAGATAGCTGGGCACGCCGCTTTCGGCACCGATCTCGCGCAGGCGGTTCGAGTTCGAGCTGTTGGTGGCGCCCACCACCAGCAGCACATCGACATGCGCGCTCAGTTCGCGCACAGCCGCCTGGCGGTTTTGCGTCGCGTAGCAGATATCGCGCGTGTCGGGACCGACGATGTCGGAGAAGCGCCGCATCAGCGCATCGATGATGCCGCGCGTATCGTCGACCGAGAGCGTCGTCTGCGTGACATAGGCGAGCGGCGTATCCTCGGGCAGTTCGAGCTGCGCGACTTCTGCTTCGCTCTGAACAAGCAGCACCTTGCCCGGAATCTGGCCGATCGTGCCTTCGACTTCGGGGTGGCCCGCGTGACCGATGAGGATCAGCGTGCGGCCGGCGGCCACGTACTGGCGCCCCTGCACATGGACTTTCGTTACGAGCGGGCAGGTGGCGTCGAGCACGTCGAGCCCGCGTGCCTGCGCGTCGCCTTCGACGCTTTGGGCGACCCCGTGCGCGCTGAACACCGTGACGGCGCCGTGCGGCACCTCGTCGAGCTCTTCGACGAAGCGCGCCCCCTTGCTGCGCAAATTCTCGACGACGTGCCGGTTATGCACGATCTCGTGGCGCACATAGACGGGCGCACCGTGCCGCTGCAACGCGCGATCGACGATCTCGATCGCGCGGACGACGCCCGCACAAAAACCGCGGGGCTGAGCAAGGATGACTCGCATGTTCTGGCGAACTCCGACTGAATCGGGGCATCGAGTAAGCCGACTTACAGCGGCTCGATGATCGCCCTGATCCAACTATTATTAAAAGCGGGCGTAAAGCCGGCACACTGAATCCAAACGCGCATTCTATCGCGATCGGGCCGTAAGCGCTTCCAAGCGCCTTTGGAGCGTTGTAGTTAGGACAATGGTAATACGCAGCGGCCGTGCCTATGACCATGAAAGCGGGCTGCGGCGCGCTTGCGCCGCTTTTGCGGTAAACCCCAGTAAACTAACGGACTCCGCCGCCAAGCTTACATTTTCGTTACTGATGCGCTCGTCCCTTTCGTTTCATTCCCTCGTCTGCGCGATGCAGGCCGATTGCTACGAGCACTCGCGCGCCGGGAGCCGCGGCATTTCGTCCGTTTCGCCAAGGATGCAAGCATCATGACGACAGTGCTCTTCGGCTTGTCGCTTCTCTCGCTCGCCATCTGGTGCGTCCTGCTCTTTGCGCGCGGCGGCTTCTGGCGCGCGCGGCCGCCGGCGCCGCTCGCCGTCGAGCCGCGGGGGGCGTGGCCGGCCGTCGTAGCGGTCGTGCCCGCGCGCAACGAAGCCGACGTGATCGGCGAAGCGCTGTCGTCGCTGCTTGCCCAGGACTACCCCGGCGGCTTTCATGTGATCGTTGTCGACGACCACAGCACCGACGGCACGGCCGATGCCGCGCGCGCCGCGGCGCTTGCGCTCGGGCGCGCCGAACGGCTCAGTGTCGTCGCCGCGAAGCCGCTGCCGCCCGGTTGGTCGGGCAAGGTTTGGGCTCAATCGCAAGGCATCGCGGCGGTGAACGCGCTCGGTATCGAGGCCCAATACCTGTTGCTGACGGATGCCGACATCGGGCATCCCGCCGATGCCGTGACGCAACTCGTTGCACGCGCGGCGAAAGAAGACCGCGATCTCGTCTCGCTGATGGTACGGCTGCGCTGCGATTCGCTCTGGGAAAAAGCGCTCATCCCGGCGTTCGTGTTCTTCTTCGCGAAGCTCTATCCGTTTGCATGGGTCAACGACACACGCAACAGGACCGCCGCCGCCGCAGGCGGCTGCATGCTCGTGAAGCGCTCGGCGCTCGAGGAAGCAGGCGGCATCGAATCGATCCGCGCCGAGCTCATCGACGATTGCAGCCTTGCCGCGCGCATCAAGCATCGCGGCTCGGGCGGCCATCCGATCAGGCTCGACGTTGCGGCCGAGAGCGTGTCGCTGCGTCCCTACGATAGACCGCGCGAGATCTGGAACATGATTGCGCGCACGGCTTTTACGCAGCTGCGGTACTCGCCCTGGCTGCTGCTCGGTACGCTCGCGGGCATAACAGTGATTTATCTGGTGCCCCCCGTCGTCGCACTCGTGCTCGGCGCGCGGGGATGGCCCGCCTGGATCGCGTGGGCGGCGATGTGCTGCGCATACACGCCGATGCTTCGCTATTACGGCCGCTCGCCGTATTGGGCGCCGGCGCTGCCGCTCGTTGCGCTTTTCTATGTGGGGGCGACGTTGGCGTCCGCCATCCGCTATTGGCGGGGGAAGGGCGGACAATGGAAGGCGCGTGTGCAAGCGCCCGTGCAAGATCGTTGAGGCGGCTTCCCGGTCCGCGGGTGCCGTCAACGCGCGGGTCACCCCGGCCTGTGCAAGCCGATTTAAGCGGGGCGAGCCGCGGCTGTTATTTTGAAAGCATCATATAGAGCTGGATGACCATATCCGGCGAGAAAGTAAACGGCACCCACCCATGCCCCGTATGGCGAGCGACGAGCAGCCGGTCGCCGTTTGCCTGCTTTTGCACGGCCACGATCGGGTTCTTCGTGGAGACGAATCGCCAGCCGGGCGCGATCGCTGTCGGCGCTTCAGGCAGCATCGATGCCCGCGCATTGGCGAGCTCTTCGATCAGCTGACCGATCTGCTCGGGGTGCAGCGTCACGGCCTGTGAGCCAATCATCAGCGTCAGTTCGTTCTGCGATGGGCGGTCCACTCTCAGCGTCGGTCTGTCGTCGTGCGCGGCGGGCCCTTCTGGCGGATAGCAGGCCTCGGCCGATGAAGACTGCGCGGCCGAGGGCTTCGCGGCGGGCTTCTCGGATTCGCGGTTTGCCGCGGCCGCGAGCGCCGTTTGCGCCGCTCGAGTGAGCTCATTGATCTGATCGATGCTTGCTTCGAGCGCCCCGATCTGTTCCTGAAGGTTCATGCTTTTTCTCGTTCTCGAGAAGGAGTCCGCGATTTTAACGGTGCGCGTGGGCGTATTTCGCCGCGCTGGCGAGCAAGGTTGTAACAAAATGCACGCAAAAGCGGCAGCTATTGCAGGCCGTGCCCGACCGCTGTCGGAGCGAATTGCCTATCACCTGTTCGAGCCCTCGCTCGCGCCTACGATGCGGCCTTCAGATAGCCTGCCTCGCGAAACCAGTCGAGTGCGTCGTGCAAGCCTTCGCGATACGGGCGCGCCTGATAGCCGAGCTCGCGTTCGGCCTTCGCCGAGCTGAAATACATCTTGTTCTTCGCCATCCTGAGTCCGTCCACGGTCACGAACGGCTCGCGCTTCGTGACCTTGGCAACGCATTCGGCCCCGAACGCGATGGGATAGAGGGGCCAGCGCGGCAGGCTGATCGTGGGTGGCTTGCGGCCGGTGCGTGCCGCAATATCGGCAAGCATTTGCTGCAGCGGCAGATTTTCGCCACCGAGAATGTATCGCTCGCCGATGCGTCCGCGCTCGAGTGCGAGCAGGTGGCCCGCGGCGACGTCGTCGACATGGACGAGGTTGAGCCCCGTATCGACGAATGCCGGGATCTTGCCGAGCGCCGCTTCGACGATGATGCGCCCCGTGGGCGTCGGGCGAACGTCGCGCGGGCCGATCGGCGTCGACGGGTTGACGATGACAGCCGGCAGCCGCTTTTCGGCGATCAGGCGCTCGACGGCGCGCTCGGCGAGCACCTTGCTGCGCTTGTAGACGCCGATCGCTTGGTCGGGCGCAAGCGGCATCGTCTCGTCGGCGATGCGGCCTTCGTGCGTGACTTTCAGCGTTGCGACGCTGCTTGTGTAGACGATGCGCTCCACGCCCTCCGCGAGCGCGGCACGCATCGTCGCCTCGGCGCCTTCCAGGTTCGCGCGCTCGATCTCGTTCGGGTCCGGCGCCCAAAGACGATAATCAGCCGCAACATGAAACAGATAGCGCACGCCGCGCAAGGCGTTGCGCATGGACGCCTCGTCGCGCATATCACCGACCACGACTTGCGCATCGAGCGATTCGACGTTCCGGCGCGGACTCGTCGCGCGCACTAGCACGCGAACGGCGAAACCGCGCTCGATTGCCGCGCGTGCGACGGCCGAGCCCACGAAGCCGGATGCACCCGTGACGAGCACGAGATCGCGTGATGTGACGGTCATCTGTGATTTTCCTTGTCCGTGACGAAGCGATGCGGCGCAGCTGCCGCATCGGGAAGAGTGATGCGATTCTAATCGCGGACAGGCATCACGTCGGCGGCGGCGAGAAATGAGCGCGGTATTTCAGCCGGGCGCGCGCGATTGAGCCATAGACGATGTTTGCGGGTGCGAACGCGTACGACGGCGGCGGCGACTAAAATGCCGGCTTGAAGAGAAAGCGTTGGAGAGATGGGTATGACGGGTCCCGATTTGAATACAAGGATCGAAACGTATTACGTTCGCGTGCGCGGTGCTGTGCAAGGCGTGGGTTTCCGGCACGCAACGGTGCGTCGCGCGCATGAGTTGGGCATCACGGGCTGGGTGTCGAATCTTCCCGACGGATCGGTCGAGGCGATGGTGCAGGGCGCGGCCGAGCAGATCGACAGAATGCTCGAATGGCTGCGCCGGGGACCGCCCGCGGCGCGCGTCACCGATTTCACGAGCGAAGAGCGGGCAGTGGAGAAGCGCTTCGCCCGTTTCGAGCAGCATTGAGCGATCCGAAGTCCTCAGCCCGCTTCTCGACGCTGCGCGTTTGCAACGGTCGCAGCGCAGCGGCTTTCGATCGCCTGACGCAACTCAGGCCGCCAGCCGAAACCGAACAATGCTTCGGCGAGCACGAACAGCGGGCCGATCAGAAGGCCCATTAAATCGTCGACGAAAGCAGGCTTTTTGTGCTCATAGGCGGCGTGGCCGACGAATTGAAATATCCAGCCGACGACGAAGAGCGAGAGGCCTGACGCCAGCCAGACGGCAAGCGAAGCATGCGCGGACCATTGACCGATCGCGACGCAGACGGCCGAGAACATGGCCATCGCAAGACCCAGCCAAATGTCGAGCCGCAAGTAATAGAGCGTCGCTGCGATGAAGAGCGCCCAGGCCGGCGAGACGGCGAACGGCAGCACGCCGAGCGTCGATGCAGGCCGGCTCAGCAGGATCGCCACGGCGAGCACGATCATTGGGATACCGATGAAATGCGTGGCGATGTTGCGACGATCGTGGTGGTAGGCCGCGTAATTCGAGAGTTGTTCGGTCAGCGATTTCATGGCGACGGCGCTTCAAGGAAGCGCGGAATCCGTTCTCTATGACGGCACCATCGCATGAATCGCTCGACGTCTTCAAGCGATTGAATGTTTTCTTCGCTGAATACGCGGCCGCGATCTACGCGGCCGGCGGAGCGCAACGGCATCAGGCCCAAGGCTCACGCCGAGCCGCGCGAGCGTCAAGCGAACGGATTATCGACCGTGCCGCCCGGCGCGGGCGGCTCTTCATCGAGTTTCGCCGGGAGATCCTTTTGCTTTTCCAGCGTGGCAACGATGCTATCGACGGCCTTTTTCAGCGCAAGCGCGGCAGCAAGGCCGCGTTTGTCGCGCGCAATCTCGAGCGTGCCCGAAACCACCACGCGCGTCGTGCCGTTCGATACCGTCATCGCATCGCCTTCGATGTTGAGCACGTCTTCGTCGTTGGCATAAGCGTTGAAGTCAGACACCTTTGAGCCCTCCGATGCGTTGGTCTTTCAGCGATTCGGGAATGCCCGGAAAGCGCATGCCGCTCATCGCCTCGAGTTCGTGGACAGTCTTCACCTCGTAGCGGTTCGTGGCCGTATTATCGACGACGAGCGCGAATGCCGCGCGCATCGACGGCACGTAGACCACCTTGAATAGTTGAGTCGGCACGAAAACGCGCGTCGCGCCGATTGTGCGCAATTGCGCGCCGACGAAGAGCGGACCTGTCACGACATACGCTTCGCCGTTCTTTATCGCTATTTTGCGGACGGCGGATTCGATTCTCGCCCACAAATGCTCATTGTTATTGCGATCCTGCGGAACGATGTTGGCGAGCGTAAACGATTCGGCCATCGCCTCGCCGTTCCACCTGTCACCGGCGGGACTCATGTGGCCACGGTCGAAGCCGCTGCGCTTGTAATCGGCGAGTGTCGCCCCCTCGCCGGGCGGTAGCGCGCGTTCCTCGTAAAACTTATTGGTACGGATCTGCTCTTTGGCATCGCCGAGGTGATCGCGAGTCAGATGCTCGGCGGACCAGAGCGGGCCATGCGTGACGCCCGAGTGGAGTACCACAAAATCTGAATAGCAGAGGATGCGCGTCTTCGGCGCCATCTTCTGGTTGGTGAGCAGCGGGAATTCGGCGTTCGGGACAAACTGGGAGCAAGGCTGCGCCGCAACGGCGTGGACGGCCACCGCGAACAGGAGGCCGGCAAGCAACTTCTTCATTGGTCGAGAAGCAGGATTGAGGGGGCCCAAGTATAAGGCCCCCGGCGACGACTGCGCCGACTTTCGATCGGGGATGCGGGTCAGGCAGTCGCGCCGTCGACGAGGTTCGCGCGAAGTGCCTCGACGAAGCGCATAAACGCTGTCAACGAGCCGGCGATGCTTTGATATTTCTCGCGCCCGATCTGCCCGTCGAGCGTAATCAACAGGCCGGCGCTACGCGCGAGCGCCAGGATCTGGTCGATGTCGCTCGCGTGCTCGACATTGGGATGGTGGCTCGGCATGACGGGTCTCCCTATGCGCTCGTCCGTTGCCGCCGTATCGCTCGCAACGAACATTCAGGTCTCCACGTCTGCAGTATCTGACGCGGGGATCGTTTTGCAAATCAGAAGGCACTGAACCCTTCGTAAGCCAGCGGTTACCGGTGTCAGCGTTGTCCTACAAAAGCTGGCCCATCGCACGCGCCGACGTCCGGTCGCGTCCGCCTTCGAAAGCCGCGCTATACTTTTTGCCGCCTTTTCACGGGCGATAGCCCTGCCTGTCGTCGCCTTCAAAAGAGGAGGACGTCGAGTCGCTTTTTCGACCTCGAATATGGATAACAACGAAAACGAGCGTTGCGCAGCACGCCGGATACCGAGCAAAGGCCGCGGTGGGGCATCGCCGAGACGGATGGGGTTCGCGTTTGCCGTTGCGGCCCTCGTCAGCGCGTGTACCGTCGGGCCTGACTACAAGACGCCGGCGCCGCCGCTCGCGCGTGCCGCCACCGAAGCACCGCTGCCTGCCGAGACGCAGGCCACACCCGTTGCGGGCGGCGAAGCGCAGGCGTTTCTAACCGATATTGGCCTCCACTCGCGCTGGTGGACCGCCTATGGATCGCCCGAGCTCGACCGCCTCGTCGAGGAGGCGTTGCGCAACAGCCCGAACGTTGCGTCCGCGCAGGCCGCGCTGCGCGCCGCCGAGCAGCAAGTCGTCGCGCAGCGGGGCGGACTCTTTCCGTCGCTGAGCGGCAGCGTCAGCGCTGCTCGGCAGAAGATCAACGGGGCGAGCGAAGGTTTTCCCGGAGCGGGCAGCTTCGTTTTCACGCTCCTCAATGCATCGGTCGATCTGTCGTATAACTTCGACGTATTCGGCGGCGTGCGGCGCAGCATCGAGGCCGAGGAGGCCGCTCGCGACGCCCAACGAGAGGAATTGCAGGCCACCTCCCAAACGCTCGCCGCCAATGTGGTGACGACGGCGCTTCTCGAAGCATCGCTGCGGGCGCAGATCGAGGCGACGGATGGGCTCATCGCTTCCGCGCAGCACCAGGTCGATCTGAGCCGCAGGCAGTTCGAGCTCGGTGGCGCGGCGCGCTCGGACTTGCTCTCGGCCGAGTCGAACCTTGCCACGCTCGAGGCGACGTTGCCGCCGCTGCGGCAGCAATTGGCGATGGCGCGCAGCCAACTCGCCGTCTACCTGGGCAAGGCGCCGGCCGAATATGGCGAGGCGGGGTTCGACCTTGCGTCGCTGCGTTTGCCGCGCGACATACCCGTGATGCTGCCCTCTGACATCGTGCGGCAACGGCCCGATATCCGCCGTGCGGAAGCGCAATTGCATCAGGCGAGCGCGCAAATCGGCGTTGCGACGGCCAACATGTTGCCGCAGTTCGGGCTTTCCGCGAAGTACGGGGACTCAGCGACGTCGCTGGGCTCGCTCTTGTCGAACTCGATTTTCTCGCTCGGCGGCAGCCTCACTCAACCGCTGTTTCAAGGTGGCGCATTGAATGCGAAGCGGCGTGCGGCGATTGCGCTTTACGATCAGTCGCTCGCCCAGTACCGGCAGACCGTGCTGCTCGCTTTCAAGAATGTGGCCGATACGCTGCGCGCGCTCGATAACGACGCCCAGACGCTGAACGCGCAATACCGCGCGCAGGGGGCCGCCGCGGACAGTCTGCAGCTGATCGAGCAACGGTTTGGCCTCGGCGGCGCCAACAACATCGAGTTGCTTGTGGCGCAGCAGCAGTACGATCGATCGCGCATTGCTTATGTGCAGGCGTTAGCGGCGCGCTACCAGGATACCGCCGCGCTTTTTCTTGCCCTCGGGGGCGACTGGACTCGAACGACGGACGGCGCGCAATCTCCGCCGCGAGGACAACCGCGGCAGCCATAGACGACACGAAAACGCGATCATTCGAAAACGGAACCCTACATGACAGACAAGTCCGACTTGCTGCGCCAATTGCGCATCGATCGCGATAAACGCGCGCCCGAAGAGCCGGGCGCGCGCCGCTGGTGGTGGATCGCGGCGATAGTCGGCCTGCTGATCGCGGCGGCGGCGGGATCGCTCGTCTGGCTTCGATCGGGCGTACCGGAGGTGAAAGTCGCCGTTGCACGGCCCGTCTCGACGGGAGCGGGCGCGGTTGGCGCGTCGATACTCGACGCGTCGGGCTATGTCGTCGCGCGCAGGCAGGCGACGGTGTCGGCCAAAATCACGGGCAAGCTCGATCAGGTCTTCATCGAGGAAGGCCAGCACGTCAAGGAAAACCAGGTCGTCGCGAAGCTCGACGATACGAATGCGGCGGCCGCACTGCTGCAAGCGAAGGCCGGCGTCACGCAAGCGGAAGCGACGCTTGCTCAGGCGGAGGCTGCGGCTGACGACATCGCGCCGATTTACCGACGCAATCAGCAGCTCGCCGCAGCCGGCGTGATCAGCAAGGAGGCGCTCGATTCGAGCAAGGCCGACTACGATGCGAAGCAAACGGACCTGGCGGTGGCGCAGGGGAACCTCGCCGTGCGCCGGGCCGCGCTCGAGGTGGCGCGGCGCGAGGAGGACGACACGGTCGTCCGTGCGCCTTTTACAGGTGTCGTCACGACGAAGAATGCTCAGCCTGGCGAAATCGTCTCGCCGCTGTCGGCCGGCGGCGGCTTCACGCGCACGGGCATTTGCACGCTCGTCGACATGGATTCGCTCGAGGTCGAAGTCGATGTAAGCGAGAACTTCATCGGTCGCGTGCACGCAGGCGAGCCGGCGGTACTGAAACTGAACGCCTATCCTGATTGGCAGATCCCGGCCTACGTGATCGCCGTGATCCCGACGGCCGATCGCAGCAAGGCGACGGTGAAAGTGCGCGTCGGATTCAAGTCGCGCGATTCGCGTATTCTTCCCGAGATGGGCGCACGCGTATCGTTCCTCGGCGAAGCCGGCAAGTCGGCGGGCGGCGCGCCGCAGCCAGGCGTCGTCTTGCCGCCCGAGGCCGTGCGGCAAACCGCCGATGCAGGGCCGAGTGCAGGCGTCGTATTCGTGCTGCACGGCGACAGCGTGGAGCGGCGCGTGGTCAAACTGGGCGCGCGCGCCGACGACGGTCAGGTGGTGCTGTCCGGGTTGGCATCTGGCGAGCAAGTCGCTGTCGGCGACTTCGCGAAGCTTGCCGATGGTGCGCGCGTGAGAATCGTGGAGCGTTGAGCCAAGCAACGTCCGGTTGGGAAGTGGGACCGCTCGAAAACCTCAGCGAGGAGCAACCGATGAGCGCAATCGTTTCTCTGCAGAACGTCGTGAAGACCTATACGCGAGGCAAGCAGATCGTCGAAGTGCTGCACAACTTGAACCTCGAGGTCGAAGAGGAGGACTTCGTCGCGTTGATGGGACCGTCGGGGTCGGGCAAGACCACCGTCCTCAACATGATCGGCGGCATCGATCATCCGACCTCCGGCGCGGTCGTCGTGGCGGGCCAGCGAATCGATCGGCTGAGCGGAAGCCGGCTTGCGCGCTGGCGCGCCAACAACGTCGGATTCGTTTTCCAGTTCTACAACTTGATGCCGATGCTGAGCGCCGAGCGCAACGTCGAGCTGCCGCTGCTGCTGACGTCGTTGAGCCGGCAGGAGCGCAGGCGCAACGTGCAGGTCGCGCTGTCGGTGGTCGGGCTCGAGGACCGGTTGAAGCATAAGCCGTCCGAGTTGTCAGGCGGTCAGGCGCAACGCGTAGCCATCGCGCGTGCGCTCGTATCCGACCCCAAGCTGCTCGTTTGCGACGAGCCGACCGGCGATCTCGACCGGACAACGGCCGACGACATTCTCCATTTGTTGCAGGTATTGAACCGCGACTACGGGAAATCGATCGTGATGGTCACGCACGATCAGAAAGCGGCCGATTTTGCGACCCATACGCTGCATCTGGACAAGGGCAGGCTCGTCGAGGAGCCGATGAAAACCGAGGCCTGATGCGAAGAGCGAGCGACGCGATGAAATACGTTCCGCTAATGTGGGCGATGCTTTGGCGCAAGAAGCTGCGGACATCATTGACGCTGCTTTCGATCGTCATCGCATTCCTTCTGTTCGGGATGCTGCAAGGGATCAACGCGGCGTTTCAGGAAACGATCGAGCGATCGAACGTGAATCGACTCATCGTTACGAACAAGATTTCGCTGACGGAGAATCTGCCGTACTCGTATCTGTCGCAGATCGAATCCATCCCCGGCGTGGCGATCGTGTCGCACGAGTCGTGGTTCGGGCCGTACTACCAGGACCCGAAGAATCTCATTGCGGCCTTTCCCGTCGAGCCCGAGCGCGAATTTCCAGCGCACCCGGAAGTCGTCGTTCCGAGGGAGCAGCTCGCCGCGCTCGAGCATACGCGCGCCGGCGCGATCGTCGGGGCCGGCCTCGCGAAGAAGTATGGATGGAAGATCGGCGATCGCATTCCGCTGCATTCGACGATCTGGGTCAAGGCGTCCGACGGCAACTCCGATTGGGAGTTCGATATCGTCGGCATCTACGAGGAGCCGTCGAACCGTACGCGCGAAGATGGAATGTTCCTCAACTACAAGTATTTCGACGAGGCGCGCAGCTTCAGCAAGGGCAACGTCGGCTGGTATGTGGTGCAGTTGAAGGATCCCCACGAATCGGCGCAGATTGCGGCGACGATCGACAAGCTTTTCGCGAACTCGCCGAACGAGACGAAAACGCAAACGGAGAAGGAGTTCCAGCAGTCATTTCTGAAGCAGATCGCTGACATCAGCCTGATCGTTACCTACATCCTGTTTGCTGTTTTCTTCGCGCTGCTCTTCGCCGTGGGCAGCACGGCGATGCAGGCGGTGCGCGAGCAGGTGCCCGAGCTCGCCGTCCTGAAAACGCTCGGATTCAGCGATACGCGGGTGCTCGTGCTCGTCTTGCTGCAAGCGCTCGCGCTCTGCATCGTCGCGGCGCTTGCCGGGCTCGCGATTGCCAACTTCCTCTTCCCGCTGCTCAGGGACACGCTCGGAGTCGTGAAGATGCCGCTTGCCGTCATCGTCGAAGGCGTCGTGATTGCGGCCGTCCTCGCGGCCGCCACGGGCATTATCCCGGCTTGGCGCGCCAAGCGGCTGGTTATCGTCGAGGCGCTGCGTTCATGATGAAGCAGATCATCGCCGTTACCGCCATGAACCTGCGCAGCTTGCCGCAGCGGATCGGCACGGCCTGGGTCATCGTTATCGGGATCGCCGTCACCGTCGCGGTGATGGTTTCCGTGCTGGCGATGGCCGAGGGCTTCACGAAGACGGTGAAGGGCACGGCCCGCCTCGATCGTGCGATCGTGTTGCGCGGAGGCTCCGAGGCCGAGCTGGCGAGCACCATCTCGCGCGAGAACACGCAGACGATCATGGACGCACCCGGCGTGCGCAAGGACGCGGCCGGCAGGCCGATCGCGTCGGCGGAAGTCGTCGTCATCGTCGCGTTGCCGCAGAAAAAGGACGGTGTCGACGCGAATGTGACCTTGCGCGGGATCGGTGCAAACGCGATGAAGCTGCGCCCCGAGATGCATCTGATTGCGGGCCGTATGTTCCGGCCGGCCGTGCGCGAGATCATCGTCGGCAAATCGGCCCTCGCGCAGTTCAAGGGATTGGAGCTCGGCAGCCATATTGCGTTTCGGGATTCCGAATGGACCGTCGTCGGCATTTTCGAAAGCGGCGGCGACGCGCATGAGTCGGAGCTCCAGGGCGATGTCGAGACAGTGCTGTCGGCGTACCGGCGCAACCTTTTTCAATCGGTTTCGCTTCTGCTGGATTCGCCGCAGGCGTTCGACCGTTTCAAGGCTGCTTTGACAACGGATCCGACGCTCAAAGTCAGTGTCGAGCGCGAAACCGAGTACTACGCCGCCCAATCGCGCAATCTGGCGAAGCTCCTGAATCTACTGGCTTACTTTGTTGGGGGCATCATGGCGCTCGGCGCCTGTTTCGGCGCCGTGAACACCATGTACACGGCCGTCTCGACGCGTACGCGCGAGATCGCGACATTGCGCGCGATCGGCTTCGGCGGCTTGCCGATCGTCATTTCCGTGCTCGTGGAATCGCTGCTTCTCGCGCTGATCGGCAGCGCGATCGGCTCCGCCGCGGCGTGGGTCTTCTTCGACGGCAATACCGTCAATACGCTGGGCGCCGGGTTCACGCAGGTCGTGTTCCATCTGACCGTCACCGCTTCGCTGTTCGTGTCGGGCGTTTTTGTGGCCTGTGTGGTCGGCATGCTGGGCGGGATGTTGCCCGCGATTCGTGCAGCTCGGCTGCCTATTGCGACCGCGCTGCGCGCGAGTTGATGAGATCTTAGAATACGTATCGAGGGGCGGCGCGATCGAGTGAAGCTTCCCCTTTAGCCGAGCCATCTACCAGCGATCCGGGATTCTCATGAGTACTCCGAACCATTCGATACCGCCTTTTCATCTCGCGTTCCCCGTGCACAGCATCGAGGCTGCGCGCGGTTTTTACGGCGAATTGCTGGGCTGTCCAGAAGGGCGCAGTGCGCCTGACTGGGTGGATTTCAATTTCTATGGTCATCAGATCCTCGCGCACCTCGCGCCTGAAGAGGCTGGGCATCGGAACACGAGTGCCGTCGACGGCGACGCGGTTCCGGTCCGCCATTTCGGCGTCGTACTGAGCATGCAGCAGTGGGAAGAGGCGGCTCGGCGGCTCACCGACGCCGGCATCAAGTTCATCATCGAGCCGCACGTCCGGTTCAAAGGCGAGGTGGGCGAGCAGGCGACGATGTTCTTTCTCGATCCGTCGGGCAATGCGCTCGAGCTGAAGGCGTTTGCCGATATCTCGCGGTTATTCGCGAAGTAACGGGGCGATTGACGGGCATCTAACCCGTCACCGATGTGCTGCCCGCTTATTCGGGCTTCTTGGCCGCTTCGGCGAGCATCGCATCGCCAATTTGAGCGTTC
>CAYPWK010000058.1:0-18606 GCA_964414365.1 uncultured Burkholderia sp. | reverse complement strand
CGCGCGTCGTCTCGATGATCCACGCCATTGCAGCTCGATCGAGACTCGATTCAGACCATGATTTCGACGCTTTCGGATGGAACCCGCCGCATTGCCGGCACTGACGCGTCCGTCGAATTCGATGACTGGTATCGCGCCCACAGCCAGGCCATCTATCGGTTCATCGCGCGGCGCGTGCGAAGCGCCGAAGACGCGGAGGACATCCTTCAGGCCACGTATCTCGGCGCGTGGGAGAACCGCGCGTCGTATCGCGGCACGGCGCAGCCCCGGACATGGTTGACCGCCATCGCCCTCAACGTGGTGCGTAACTATGTCAACCGCGCATCCGACTACCGCTTCATCGTCGAGCGGATCGACGATCACGAGGAAGCGCTCGTCGACACGCGGGGTCCCGAGCGGCGCCTGTCGATCAAGCAAAACGTTGCCAAGTTCCTCGAATTCGCGCAGTCGCTGCCGCGAGAGCAACAACAGATGATCGAGCTCCTCTTTCTCGACAACGTCAGCTACGTCGAGGTCGCCGCCGCGCTCGGGATTCCGGTCGGTACTGTTCGCTCACGGCTTTCGCGGCTGCGTGCCAGGCTCGAAAAGCACTTCTCTCACGCCGCGGCTTGACCGACGCGATGCATCGCACCGACGTCCTCCTCTAGCGTTCACCCTCTTTTCGCTCTCGCCAATCATGAACCTGAACCCCGCCGAACTCGAACTGCTGCGCGCGATCCAACATGCCGATCGCCTCCGTCAGTCGATGTCTCCCACCGACGCCCGGCAGTGGCAGCGCTACGTCGAAGCGTTGCGCGGCGTATCGCTCGCGAACTGGAGCGCGACAACGGATGTTCAGATGCGCTTCGCGCTGCTGCGCAGCGTATTGAATGAAATCCGTTGAGTCAGGCCATGGTGCGCTACGCTTCCCATCGCTGCCCGGGCCGGCCCGCCTCGCTGATTGCCGCTGTCCGCGCCATCACGCTGCTGCTCCTATTCGGCATGACGCCGGCGCTCGCAAGCGCCGTCGAATCGACGCACGTGTCCGGTACGGCACGCACCGGTCTGTCGGCGCCCTACGCTTACCATGCAACGGGCCGCACGCCGCTCGAAGTGTTGCGTGGTTTCGCCCGCGATCATGGGCTGTCGATTCGCGCGTCCCCCACCGGAAACGGAGCCGCACAAGCATGGAACGCAGCCCGCCTCGACGGCTGGATTCGTGCCGAAAGCGGACGCGAGTTTCTCGAGCAACTGGCGAGCGCGTACCAGTTCCAGTGGTTTGTCGCCAACGGGACGCTGTACATCAGCGCGCGCGCCGATTCAACCGTCGAGCGAATCGCGCTTCACGGCATGCCTGCCGACGCCGCCCAGGCCGCTCTTGCCGCTGTCGGGCTTTACGACGAGCGCTTCGGCTGGGGGGCGCTCGCCGCGCACGACGCGGTACTCGTCTCCGGTCCGCGCGAATACGTCGCCCTCTTGAGGCGCTTTCTCGCCGCTCGAAACGAGTCCAGCAGGGCCGTGTCGCGCGCTGAGCCGATGATCTTTCCGCTGCGCTACTCGCCTGCCACGGACGCTGACGGCGTTGGCAGGGGCGAGCGCATCCGACCTGGCGTGGCATCGATCATCAGGCAGCTGGTCGCTCATAGCGAGGCGGCCGATGCCACGCCTTTCTTCGTGCCGGCAATCGCGCCCGCGTCCCCGTCCGTCAACCCGGCGGCCGTGGACGGGCTCGCCCAGTTGCTCGGACTGTCCGCCCCGATGCCGCCATTACCGACTTCGCCGCCATCGCCGTTGCTGCCCTCCCCGCGCTCCTCGTCGATGCGGCTTGCGCCGGCGCGCAATTCGGCTTTTCTCGACATCGATACCGTCGTCGTGGGCGACGAGCGCAGCAACACGGTCATCGTCTGGGGCGATCCGGCGCTGCGCGGTGCGCTCGAGCGCATCGTCGAGACACTCGATCAGCCCATGCCGATGGTCTCGATGGAGTTGCTCGTCGTCGAGACCGACGACGCGACGATTCGCACGCTCGCCGCAACCGAGGCGCCGCACCGGGACGAGGCGGCCGGCTTCGATATGGACCGCTTGAGGGCCGATTTCGACGCGCGGCTATCGCTCGCCATCGACGCGCAGCGAGTCAAGGTACTCAATCGACAGACGCTCGTCGGCATGTCGAACCTGCACGTCACGCTTGCGATCGGCGCCGAAGAATCGCATCGGCGCCCGGCGCTCGGCAGCCCGCACGCGGGGACCGGCGAATACGACGACAACGCCGGCGGCCGTGCGGGCAATCGCGGCGATGCGCTCGATCTCGTCGCGCGTCTCTTGCCCACGCAGTCGTCGGGGCGGTCGGCCATCGCCGTCGACGTGGGGCTGCTCATGGCGCAGCCGACGGGCCTCCCCGGACAGGAATGGAGCAATACGACGAGCGTCAGGCTCAAGACCGCCGTCGCGATCGAAGAGGGCGCGCCGCCGCGGCTGCTAGCCAGCTACCCGGTGGCGACGTCGCGCGATCGTCAGCGCGCCGTCTTCGTTAGCGCAAACACGCTCTAGTCACGCATGAATCAAAACCGCTAGGCGAATCACCCGAAACCATGCTCGAACTTCGAATAATGAGCGGTCTTCATCGCGGAGCCGCCATGCCGCTCGACGGCGACGTCATCCGCCTCGGCAGCGGCAACGCCAACGACATCGTCCTGACCGACGCCGGCATGCCCGAGCGGGGCATCGAGCTTTGCAGGGAAGCGGACGAGCGATGGTTCGCCCGCCGCGTCGACGGGGGCAATGAGCCTGCCGCCGCGATCAGTGCCGGCATGCGGATTCTGGTTGGCCCGGTCCTCATCGGGTTCGCCGAGGAAAGCGAACCGTGGCGCAACGACGCCGCGCCGCCGATCGCGCCAGGTCGTCCGCCCGCTACGCGCCGCACTGTCGCGTGGCTCGCCGGCCTCGCCGCCCTGTTCGCGCTCGGCGCGGCAGTAGCGCTCGTCGTGGCGCTCGGAAGCGCAGGCGCGCAGAGCGCGTCCCCGCTCGTGTCGGGCGATCCGCCCGGCGAGCCGTCAGTCCGCGGTGCCGCATCGCAGCCCGGTGTCCATAAGGCGCAGGCCATCGTGTATCCGGCCCGGTCGGACCCGGCCCCGCCGCCTTTCGGCGTGCTCAGCGTGCGCGGCGGCGCGCATGGCTTCGTCGTAACCGACGACGGGCACGTGCTCCTACCCGGCAATGCCCGTCGCCAATTCACGCTCGAGCGAATCGAGCCGCGCCGCATCGTCTTTTCGGGTCCTCATGCCGCCGAATTGCCATGGTGAGGCCGATCATGAAGCGCTTCGGAACGGCCTTCCCCGACCTCGCTCAGACCGCCGGCATCGAGCCGCGGCTGACCGCGTGGGCGCAATCGGCGCGGCGGCGCCTCGACGCTGCGCGCGCGGTCGAGACGCGAGGCCGTGTCGAGCGCGCGAACGCGACGTTGATCGTCGCGCACATGCCCGGATGCGAGATCGGGCATCTCTGCGAGTTGGACAGCGGGACGCGCGACCGTAAGCCGCTCCTGGCCGAAGTCATCGGTATCGACGGTCCGCGCGCGCAGCTCGCGCCGCTTTCGGCGACCGACGGTCTTGCCGCCCACGCGCTCGTCCGCTCGCTTGGCAAACCGCACGAAATCGCCGTCGGTGCGCACCTCATGGGGCAGGTACTTGACGGGTTCGGGCGATCGTTGACCGCGTCATCGCTCGAATCCATTCCCGTATCGATTTCCGCTTCCGCTGAGAGGCGCGTACGCGTCCTCGCCGACGCACCGCCGGCGAGCGCGCGCCCCCGCATCGTCGAGAAATTGACGACGGGAGTACGCGCGGTCGATGCACTGCTCACGCTCGGTCGCGGCCAGCGGATCGGTCTCTTCGCCGGCCCGGGCTGCGGCAAGACGACGTTGCTCGGCGCGCTCGCCCGAGGCATCGAGGCCGATGTCGTCGTGTTCGCGCTCGTCGGCGAGCGGGGTCGCGAACTCAACGAACTGCTCGAACGCGAAGTCGATGCCGAGCTGACCTCGCGTTCAGTCGTCGTCTGCGCGAGCGCCGATCGCGCCCCGGTGGAGCGTATTCGAGCGGCCTTCACCGCAACCGCGATCGCAGACGGCTTTCGCGCCGAAGGGAAGCACGTGCTGCTGCTCGTCGACTCGCTGACGCGCGTCGCGCGCGCTCAGCGCGAAATCGGCCTTGCGGCAGGCGAGCCGCCCGGGCGCCAGGGATTCCCGCCTTCCGTCTACTCGATGCTGCCGCGCCTCGTCGAACGCGCCGGAAAGACGATAAGCGGCGTCGTTACTGCGGTCTACACGGTCCTCGTCGAATCCGGAACGACGGATGCGATCGCGGAAGAAGCGCGGTCGCTGCTCGACGGCCATGTCGTTCTCTCATATGAGCTCGCCGCACGCGGTCATTTCCCTGCGATCGACGTGCTTGCTAGTCTGAGCCGCACGATGAACGCCGTCGTCGACGAGGCGCATCGACGCGACGCGGAACAATTTCGCGCGTTGCTAGCCCGCTACCGCGACCTCGAGCTGCTGCTGGCGCTCGGAGAGTACGAGGCCGGTCACGACGAGCAGAACGACGCGGCCGTTGCGCGTCATCCCGACCTCATCGATTTTCTGCGCCAAGACCTCGGCCGTCCGTCTTCGTGGAGCGACTCTCTGGAGCGATTGCATGCCACGGTCCGTCGATGAACTTCGTTTATGGCGCGACCTGCGCGCACGCAACGAGGCGCGATTGGTACGCACGCGCCAAAGCTTAGCCGCGGCTCAGCGCGCGTCGCGAATCGCGCTTGCAGGACTCGACGCGGCGCGCCTTGCGCTCGATGCGGCCAGGCATGAATGCGGCGAGCGGCGGCGGGAGATCGAGCGCGACATGGATGCACGACGCGGCATGCTGCGGCGCGTCGACTTCGAGCCCGCAAGCGCTGCGCAGGCAACGCTCGATCGGACGATAGCCGACGCCCAAACGAGGCTCGCCGCGGCTCGTGCGACACATGGCGAGGCGTGCCGGACGCTCAGCGACGCCCGCGCAGAGCATTGCCTGCTGCTGCGTCGGCGCGAGAAATACCGATTGGCCTTGGACCGACTCATTCAACACGAATCTGACGATGATGAAAGCGTGTGATTCCCGTCTTCGAACACGTCGAGAACAGGCTGGCGCCAGTCGGTGCGCGCACAGCCCATCGGCTCGCATCTCCTCATGACGACGAACAGCTATCCCCGATTAGCGCCTCGGCGCGTCGAAGCAGCGACATGGGCAGCGCAGCGGCTCCTGCAAAGTTACCAGGCCGAGCTCGCGCTCGAAGATGGCACGGCCGCGCACTGGCAGTTGTCGGTCATCGCGTCTCGGCGCGCCGTCGATCGTCGCGGCCTCTTGGTCTCGACGTGCTTCGGCCTCACAGGCTGGCTCGACTATCGGGCGCTGTTGCTGGCCCTCACGGGAATCGACGTCGAGACCGCGCAGACGCCGTCCGCGCGTATCGCATTCGCCCGTTATGCCATAGCGTCATTGCCCGCGTCGCTATATGCAGCGCTGGGCGACCCCATCGTCCAAGCCGACTCGTGCGAGATGCCTCCCGATGCGTCGATCGTCGTCAACCTGCGCTGCGAAACGGCATCGATTCGGATCTCAATGCGGCTGGTCATCCGAGCGAGCGATTTGCCAGCGATGATCGAATGCGGGGCATGGCGCCCTGTACCCACCGCGCCTCCCACATGGCTCGTTGCGCTGCCGAGCCGAGCGCGCGTTATCGCCGGCGAAACGACATTGCCGTTCGAACGATTTGCGCACCTGCAACGCGCAGACGTCCTCGTCTTACCCGCGAGCGCATTCGACGTTGGCGGGCGCGGACACATTCGCATCTTCGATCGCCTCGCCGAGGTTCAGTGGTCCGGCGATCGCCATTGTTTCGAGGTACAACGCGTGTCGATAGAAAGCAACGAGAGCAGCGTTCCCCCCGCGTCTTGCACCGCGGAGACTGCGCCCGCCATCGCCGGCGCCGATATCACTACCCTCCCCGTGCGCCTTTCATTCTCGCTCGGCACCTTGTCGCTGCCGATGGGCGAAGTCGCGGCCATTCGCGCCGGTACGCTGTTGCGTCTCGAAGGGGGGTTACCGCCGGCCGTGCGCATCGAAGCGAACGGTGTGCCGCTCGGCCATGGCGAGCTCGTCGATCTCGATGGCCGGCTTGCCGTCGAGATCGTCGAATGGCCGCGCGTGGCCTCAGGACCCCAATCGGCATGACACTCGATAATCATCCGCTCGGCCTGATCGCTCTGCTGGGCATTTTGTCGCTGTTGCCGCTGATCGCGATCACGACGACGTCCTATCTCAAGATATCGGTCGTGCTAATCCTTGTCCGCCACGCGCTCGGTGCGCAGCAAGCGCCGCCGACGATGGCGCTCAACGCGATCGCGCTCGCCGTGACGATGTTCGTGATGGCGCCGACCTTCGAAGCCTCTCTCGATGCCGCCCGCGGCGGCGCACCGCACGCGTCGGGCCGCGCTCAGCTCGCCTACGTGTTCGCCGTCGCCGAGCCGCTGCGCCAGTTCATGCTGCGCAATACGAGGGCCGAGCAACGGGAGCGCTTTCTCGAGATCGCACGGCGCAGCCGGCCCGCCACGATGACATCGTCAGCGAACGCCGGCGACTGGACGATCGTGGTTCCGGCCTTCGTCGTCTCCGAGCTCCAGGCGGCGTTCGAGATCGGGTTGCTGCTGTTCATACCGTTCGTCGTCATCGATCTGCTCGTTTCGAACGTCCTACTGGCGATGGGAATGCAGATGGTGTCGCCGATCATGGTGTCGCTGCCGCTCAAGCTGCTGCTATTCGTCGTTGTGGATGGCTGGGGCAGGCTGCTCGACGCGCTCGCGCTTTCTTACCGGAGTTGAGCCGATGCCCGAGACACTCGCGCTCTTTCAGCACTCGCTTCTCGTCGCGTTCAAGGCGTCGCTCGCGCTCGTGCTTGGCGCCGCATGCGCGGGCATCGCCACGTCCGTCGTTCTGACAGCGTTCCAAATCCAGGACCAGACCTTGCCGTTCGCGGTGAAGCTAATCGTCGTCTGCGCGGCGCTCGCGGCCGGAGCCCATTCGATCGGCGGCGAAATGCTCGCCATCACGGAACAAGTGTTCGCGCTCGTGGCCTCGTCCGGCGCTTCGCCGTCATGATCGAGCTCACAGCCCTAGCCTTTCCATACATTCTTGCGCTCGGCCTCGCCGCCGCGCGCTGGGTGCCGGCGCTGGTCGTCGCTCCGGTTTTTGCATCCCCGGCGTTGCCGGTGTCGACGCGCGGCGCCGTTGCGCTGGCGCTCGCATTGCCCGTGGCCTCTTCGCTGTTGCCCGCGCTCGAAGCAGCGCCGCCGTCCCCGGCCGTCCTGGCCCTGTTCGCCGCCAAGGAATTCGCGCTTGGCTTCCTCCTTTCGGCGGCGCTCGCGATCCCGCTATGGGCCATCGAGGCGGCCGGCGTCTATCTCGATTATCAGCGCGGTGCCAATCCGCAAGCCCTCGACACCGCGGCATCGCCTGATGCGTCGATAACCGCGCTGTTACTGCAGCGGTCGTCGCGCGTATACCTGATCCAGACGGGTGCCTTTCACTCGCTCCTTGCCGCCATCTATGCAAGCTTCGCCGTCTGGCCGCCGCTCACGCTCACGCCTTCGCTCGATGGCAACGCATGGCAGACCATCGAGCCGATGTTGTCCGCGCTACTGCGTTTTGCGTTGATGCTCGCACTGCCCTACCTCCTCGCGCTCGGCCTGATCGAGGCCTCTTTTGCGGTCCTCGCGCGCGCGAGCCCGCGCTTTCCCGCCTATGTCGCCGCGCTGCCTTTCAAAAGCGTCGTCGCGCTGCTGCTCGTCGCCTTGACGCTGCCGGCGTCGCTCCAAGCCATGCACGACATCGTCGCCGGACACATCGATTCGCTCGATCGTGCCGTTCGGAATGCCGCCGCGAAATGAATGAAAAGCCTCTGCCGCCATCGGAGAAACGGCTGCACGATGCTCGCGCCAAGGGCGACGTACCGCGCAGCGAACCGCTCGCGGCATGGTTCGTCACGGCGTTTTGCGTCGAAGCCGCGTTCGCCTCTCTCGATTTCGCTTCGCGTGCGCTGCTCGACATCGTGCATTCGACACTCGCCGCGATCGATGAACCGCGCTTGGCCGCCGGTCTCGCGCGATGCGCGGCGAGCGGCGCTCGCCTTCTAGCTAGCGCTGTCGCTGTCATCGCCAGCGCCGCCGTGATCGGTGCTGTCGTCGCGTCGCGGCTCGGCGGCGGCCTTCGTCTTGCGCCCAAAGCGTTGAGGCCATCGTCAAAACGCCTGGACCCGCTCACTCACTTCCGGCAAATTTTTTCGGCCGCGCATTTGACTAGCGTGCTCTTGTCGCTCGTCACAGCGTTGCTGATCGGCCTCGTCGGCTATATCGCGCTCTTGCATCGAATGCCGCTTTTCGTCGCGATGATCGATTGGCGATCGGTCGAGCATGCATGGCGGGCGGGCGTCGAAACGCTGCACGGACTGCTGCGAGCCCTGCTCGCCGTCTCCCTCGCGCCCGCGGCCGTCGGTGCGCTCGTCGCGAAGCGCCACTATCTGCGCAGGCTGCGCATGTCTCACTATGAAGCGAAAGAGGAATTGAAGCAAACAGCCGGCGACCCGCTCGTGCGCGCGCGGCAACGAGCGGCGCGGCTCGACTCGGCATCTGAGCTGCGGCCTGTCGACGCGCACATGGCAAAAGGCTGCGTGCTAGTGACGAACCCCGAGCATCTTGCGGTGTTGCTCTACTACGAGGGAGACGATCGATCGGCCCCGGTCATTCTCGACAAGGGCGCCGGAGCGGCGGCCGAGCGCCTGGCCGACGCCGCGCAAAGGCATAACGTTCCTGTCTTCCGGTTCAGAAAGCTCGCCCGCCATCTCTATGAACATGGCACGACGAGCTCGATGATCCCCGCCGACTGCTACCGGACCATCGCAATCGTCTACCGCCTCGCTGAAGAAGTGCGAGCCCTCGGGATGGCGGCTGCCAATCCGATCGACATCGATGATGCGTTCTTCGGCGATTGATTGCCCGCGCCGCGTTGCAGCGTTGCGGGTGCGACTGCCGACGGCGGGACTCGGCTCATGGCGAAGGCCGGCGGCGCTCCGTAGACGGCGTCTCGCCGCCTAGCGCGATCATTCCGATGGAATGCACGCGCTGCGTCGGCGTGAGCTCAGCGTAGCTCAGCACATGCAAATCGAACCATCCGTCGCGAATCAGTTGCCGCAGTGGGCGCCGCAAGTCCTGCGCGGTCAGGATCACAGGAGCGTCGCGACGCCGCCCGGCCGCGGCCGCAAACTGCCGCGCCTGCGTCAACAGCGACTCCAGGGTGTCATGCTCTACGGCGAGCACCAATCCCTGCGCCGTTTGCTGCAGCGACGCACGCAGCCTTTCCTCGACATCGTGCTCGAGCAGTAGCGCGTGAAGTACGCCGTCTTCGGCGAATTCCTGGCAAATCTGGCCGGACAGAGCGAGGCGCACGTGGTCGACTAGCATCGGCGTCTCCTTTTCTCGCGGCCCCCAACTGACGATTGCCTCGACGATCAGCTTGACGTTGCGCAAGGAGACCCGCTCTGACACGAGCAGCCGCAAGACTTCTGCGAAACGTGGCAGCGAGACGGCTTGCGCGAGTTCCTTGGCTGCAGCCGGCATTTCTCGCTGCAGCCAACCGAACAAAAGATGCGCTTCATGAACGCCGATGAATTGTGCCGCGTGCCGAAGCAACAGCTGTCCGAAGAGTTTCGAGAAGTAATCGAGCGCCGCCAAGCCTTCGGCGGCGATTGCCTCGTGGGAAGCGAGCCTTGCCCGCGCGATCCACGACCCGCCTTCGATAACCGGGTGCAGCTGTGGCTCGGCGTGGGCGCGAAGCTCGTCGCCAAGACGCTCGTCCGGCACACAGACGCAATCCCAGCGCAGCCGGCCATGGGCCGCGACGACATCGTGGATGGCGATTTCATAGGCATCGCCGTCGAGCCGGGCCACCCCCTCGACCTCCAGGGTAGGCACGGTCAAGCCGTAACGCATCACGATCGCGTTGCGGGTGCGGCGCGCCATGCGGACGAGCTCGGCAAAGCGCTCATCGCGCGACATGGCAAGCGACACTGAGATGACGATCTGGCGCACCGGTACGATCTCGCGCACGTCGTGCTCGTCCGGGATGGACGTCTGGCCGCCGCCGGAAGTTGTCGCCGTGGCTGCGCTGGCATCCGCGTGCGAGCCCGCGCCCGCGAGACCGAGGCTCGACGCAGCGTTGGGCCTTTGGCGCTGCGCCCGCTCTCGACGCAGACGTGCAGCCCCGGCCGTCAGCATCAGCGCAGCCAGCGCCACGAACACCGGCCACGGCATGCCCGGCACGAAGGCGAACAACGCCGCGATGCTGCCTGCAATGATCCATGCATCGGGTGCCGCTCCGACCTGCTCGACGATTTCGCGGCCCACCGTCCGAGGTCCCGCTGCCTCTTCGCCCCCGCGCGCAATCAAGACCGCGGCGGCAATCGAGATGAGGAGCGCCGGTATCTGCGCGACGAGCGCGTTGCCAATCGTAAGAATCGTGTAGCGCTGCAAGGCATCGGGGACGTCCATGTCGTTCTGCGCGACGCCGATCGCCACACCGGCGGTGAAATTCACGAAGACGATGAAAAATCCCGCTAGCGCGTCGCCTTTGACGAACTTCATGGCGCCGTCCATCGCGCCGTGCATGCGGCTTTCTAACGCAAGCTCGGCGCGCAGACGCTGCGCCGTCTCGAGACTTGTGAAGCCCGCACGCATATCCGCGTCGATAGCCATTTGGCGGCCCGGCATCGAATCGAGCGAGAAACGCGCCGCGACCTCGGCCACGCGCTCGGCCCCCTTCGTGATAACGAGAAACTGCACAACTGCAACAACGAGAAAAGCGATCGTACCGACGACGATATTGTTGCCCGCAACGAATCTCCCGAATGCCTCGACGATCGATCCCGCATCGGCGAAGAGCAGAATCGAGCGACTCGTGCTGATTTCAATGCCGAGGCGAAAGAGCGTGGTGAAGAGCAGCACGACGGGAAAGCTGGAAAACGCCACCGCGTTCGGCAAGTAAAGCGCCAACGCAACGAGCAGCACGGCCAAGGTGACGTTGACCGCGATCAGCATGTCGACGACGAGCGTCGGCAGCGGCAGCACCATCATGAAAATCACGAGCGCAACGAGGATGACAACGACGGCGTCGCTCCGCTCGCCGACGCGAGCGAGCCATCGGCTCGCCGGCTCTAAAGTACGGACGGCCCATCGAGGCATGACGCGATCAGCTTTGGCTCAGATATCGGTCTTCGATCGCCGCACTGCGCTGCGCCGAGGTCTGATAGGCGGCGAGGCGTCCCTCGGCAATCCGATCGCCGGCGCTCACGAGCGCCGCCGCGACCTGCTTCGGATAGTGAAAACCGGCTTCCGAGAGAATGACGTCCGTCAGATAGACGGCGGCTCCGCGGTTTCGATACGTTTCTCCAGGTGCCAGCGGCTTGAAGCCACCCATCGCCCGGACCATATCGTAGGTCATCTTGCGTTCGAATTCGACGTCTCGCACACCAACCGAACTCAGGTACCGCAGATCGCCATCGAGCAAGTAGATCTCGTTCTTGGCGCGCAAGGCCGATTGCCGCGAAGCACCTTGGGCGGTCGCGTCGAGCGGCGGGCGCCCGTCGAGCATGAATCGCCAGATCGCCTCGTCGGCGAACGAGTCGACGGCCGGCATCCGGTCGAAGAGGTAGCGAAACGTCGGGCTCGTACCGTACAGCCGGCGATAGAAATCGGCCAATACCTTCGCGTCGGAGGCAGCGACGTCGACCGCGGCGCTTTCGCCTGCAAAAAACCCAAAGTTCTGGGCGAGCTTCCTTTCAAAGTCGCCCATCGACAGAAAGACGTCGTCCTCAACCATCGCGACGTCCAGAACGATTTGCTTTGCCTCCCGCACAGTAATGCGCGATTCGACGGGCGCTCCTTCGACGAGGCGGTTCGCAGGCACCGATCGCGGCTTGCCGTCGAACAAGGAGTCGAGATGGAGGTTCTCGGCGTGGGCTGCCCGCGCGGCCGCGTCGCGATGGTACTCGATGCTCTGATGCGGTTCCGTATCGGCCGCCGAATTCTGCCGCCGGTACATGACCTGCTCGGCAAGCGTATAGCCGCCCTCGCTGAGGATCTTGTCGGTGAGATAGACGACGGGCCCTCGATTGAGCATGTCGAGCATGCGCTCGGGATCGCGTGCCCCGGTAAGCGCATGGACCATCTCATGCAGATAAATCTGCTCGCGCGAAATCGGCCGAAGTCCACTCGCCGTCATGTATTCCATCGCTTCGATCGTCTCGTCGCGTGGCATGTAGATGCGCTTGTGCTCGAAATCGGTATAGGCCTTCGTGGGTGCCCCGAGCGGCCCCACTTCGCCGACCAGCATTTCCCATTTCCTGGATGCGTTGCGTGTATCGTTGCCGGCGCGGCCGTGCAAGTCCTCGAAACGATTCACGAGCCGCCTGAAGGTAGGGCTGCGTCCATAGAGCGTGCGACAAAACGTCTTAAAATCGAACGTCGATGCCTGGGCGCCGGCCGATCTATAGTCGAAGTGCGCCTCGAAGATGCCGTCGAAATCGCGCAGCTCAAGGCTATCGGCCGCTTTCACGATGTCCTTCACTCTTTTCACCGTCAGTCGCGTTTCGGCGCTCGAGCCTCTTATGGTCGTCAGGCCGTCCTCGAAGCGTTCCACGCGGTAGCCGCTCGGGCGCAGCTTGCCCGATAGTGGATCGCGCTCGAGCGCCGCATTGGTAGCCAGCCGCCGGCCCGAATGCCAGCTCACCTCGCGGTAAGTCTGCCCTTCTTTCGCCACCGGAACGATCCGATTTGAGTGCTCGAGATGGACGACGGCATAATCGCGCCATCGAACGTGCTCGTCGCCGTCGCGAACGCGCCTCGCGAGGCCTCGATGAACAAGCGGAATGTCGCCGTCCTGGACTGCAATATCGACCTGATCGGCGGCGGCCTCTACCATCGTCGGATGGGTAGCCAGTTCCACCATCGAAGCGTCCAGTCGCTCGGCCGCACGGCCCATTCTGGCGACGGCCGGATGCGTGCCGCGGGCTACACCGGCGCGCCCCCCCGCGCCGGCCCCCAGATCGAAGAGATCGAGGCCGAGAAAGAGCGCTCCAAACGCGGCGCGAACCGCATCATGATGGCGCACGCCCTCTTCGATGTTGTAGACAGGCCCGGCTACGGGGACCGTATTGACCCAGGTCTCCGCTCCCCGCACCCATGCGCGATGCGATTCGGTCTCCGTTTGCAGGCCGTGTGCGATCCGCTCCACCTCTTCGCTCAACGCTTCTGGAGTCGGGCGAACACCGCGCGCCCACAGGTTCTCACGCGCTCTTGCGACCACCCACGAATCGGTACGCAGGCCAGCGTTAAATCGTTCCTCCGCCTTCTGCAGCTCATCGCGCGGTGCAATCTGCACGCCCGGGGCAAGCGTCATCCTCGATCCGACGAGCCCGCTCCAGTCGGCGCGATCGAGGAACTCGTCGATCCGGTCACCGTAGTCGTCCTTAGACAAGTGCGGATTGTCGCCCGCAATAACGTAATGGCGCTGCGCTTCGATGTCGTCGTCCGCGAGGCCGTTCTCGCGCAAGATGGCCGCCGCGGCATCGCGACGATCGAACCGCGGGGCCGCCCCGAACACGGCGAGCAAACGTTCGTTGCCGTAGGCGATGAGCGCGTCCCAGCGAGCCTTCCGATCATCGCCGATCAACCGGTTCTCCGACAACACCCCGCTATCGCGCAGTTCCCGGGCAAAGCCGGCGATTGGCTCATGGCCATCGGCCGCTTCCCGCAGTGCCGCGAAAAGCGACATGATGATTTGCGTGCGCGCGTGCGCGCTCTGCGTCTTCCAGGAGGCTCCCTTGATCTCGTACTTCGACAGGAAGCGCGTGATCCACGCGATCGGCTCCTTGTCGTTTTTCTCGAACGCTTCGAGCGCACGATCGTGGACGCGGTTTTCATAGACGAGCATCAAGTCATCGGGGCTCAACAGCTCGATGCCGTCGGTGCGAGCCAGATGCGCGGCGAAAAGGAGCCGTGGGTGATAGGGATAAAAGGGTTTCGCCGCCCAATCCTTCTCCGCCTGTTGGAATGCCTTCAGCAGTGCGGCCGGGGTCGAGAATCGCGTCGATACCGGCTCGCCCCGAGCGCTTTGCAAGCGTAGCAGCGCCGTCGCAAGCGAATGCTCCGGCGTGCCGATCACGTAGGCAGTGCTCTCGGCCATCTGCGCAAATTTCTTTTCGAGCAAATGTCGCTTGTCCTCCATCGAAAGCGCGGCGAATGCCGGATCGGCCGAAAGGTTCGGCAAGGCCACCAGTTCGTCGAACGTCTTGTGTTGAGCGTTGCGGATCGCGAAGCCGTCGAAGTACGGCCCCTTCTGCCCGGTCTTTCCCGAGGGAGCGGCCACTGCGGCGAGTGCGTCCAATGCGCGCCGCCGCGCATAGTCTTCTCGCAACGCCGCGACGAACTCCGATCTCAGGGTGGCAAGAGGAACAGTCGCACCGGAGGCGATCTCGCCCGATGGCGTACCTCTGCGGAGTTGGTGGTAAAGCACGGCCGCGGCGTCGATGACGCGCTCGTCTTCGAGCAGCGCGAGATCGAGCGTCAGCTCGAACTCCGGGGGGATCGGACGATGGTCGTAGTCCGAGATTGCGCGAAGCAGTTGGCTCGGGCTCTCGGAATAGAGCGTCGCCTTGTCGAGATCGATCCATTCGCGCAGCGCCGAGTCGATTGCCCGCCGCTCGAGCTCGTCAGGTCGCGCGGGCGACGTCGACGCCTGCGCGGCCGGCAGAGCGATCTTGACGGGCTCCGCCGTGGATGGCGCCGCCAACGAGCGGCGCAGCCTGTCCCCGATCGCGCGATCGGCCGAGCGGTGGTGCTCGGCTGAAACGGGTGCATGAGCAATATCGAACTCCTCCACGTCTCGTGCAACGGCGGCCGTCTTCGGAACGCTCTCCTCCGAAGGCGCATTTAGCGGCAGGGCCGCGCCGCACCCACCCGTGGTCGCAATACGCATGAGATCTCCTCCAGAATGATTCCGCTGTCGCGGCTCAAAACCGCAACGGTGGCTCACATGCGCTTGCCAGTTGCGCCGGGCACCTAAAACCCGGACGAGGTTACGTCCATGCATGGCCGACTTCGGCGAAGCACTGCCCCTGAGGTCAACGCGTCGGCTCGGAATGCCCGACACCGTCGCTCTCGACGAGGGCGGCGGCCATTGCTTCCGACAAAGCTGCAAGAATCGATTGCGCTCGCGGCAACACCGATTGCAGGAGCGCCGCGTCGGACAACTTCAGCGCGCGCTCGGCGTCATCAAGTGCGGCAATCGCGCCCTGGGCACCGCGAAAAAACGAAGCGGTGCCCTTCATCCGATGCAATGCTTGTGCGGCGTGCCCATACGCTTGCGCGGCCAGATGCTCGTCGAAGGCATGCCTGAGGTCGTCGAGCTCGGCGAGCGCGCGGACGATCAACGTATGCAAGTCCGCGGGCCCGTAAAGCGAGCGAAGCTCGGACAGATCGAAGCAGCTGGGGACGCCCTCGGCTTGGCTATTTCGGTTCCAGGACATCGGTCGGCTCCTTCCACTGTTCGAATAGGCAGACGAGCTTTTGTCGCGTGATAGGCTTCGACAGATACTCGTCCATACCTGCCTCGCGGGAAGCGTCTCGATCTTCGATCGTCGCGTTGGCACTGATCGCGACGATCGTCGTGCGGATCGCGGTGTCGCCCCGGCGGGCGTCGGTGGCCTCCCGCGCCCGAATGCGCCGCGCCAACTCATAGCCGTCCATGCCGGGCATATGGCAATCGAGAAGGACGAGCCGCGGACGCAGCGTCTCCCACGACGCGTATCCGGCCACGCCGTCGGCCGCCGCGCTCGCCGCAACACCGAGCGCGGCGAGCTGACGCACGATGATGTCGCGGTTCATCTCGTTGTCCTCGACGACGAGCACCTCGCCGATCAGGCGGGCTTCGCACGACAGTCGACGCAAAGCGATCGAATCGGTGGCGGGCAGCAACGGCGCATCGACGAGATCGGACGGGCCCGGATCCACCCGCTGGATAGCCTCGACGAAATCGTCGACCGAGCGAACACGCCGCCCGACACACGCGCGAGTGGAGATCACGAGCGCTCCCGTCGAATCGAGCGTGATGGCGACGTTCCAATCCTCACTGTCGGCGCCGACGCGCACAACGCCCATCTTCGCGAGCATCGCCCGAATCGACACCGCCATAGCCGGCACGGGCACGTCGACGCGTACGCGCATCGACGGGAGCGTGGGCCAGCGATGCACCGCGTCGCCCCACACCATCGGCAACCGCACGCTGATGCGCGTGCCGACTCCTGTGGCGCTTGAGACATCGATCGTGCCGCCCATCGCGTCCACCAACCGTTTGACTATCGAGAGTCCGAGCCCAGTGCCGCCGTAGCGGCGCGTCGTCGAACTGTCCTGCTGCGTGAATGGCGTAAAAAGGCGCGGCCGATAGTCGTCGTCAATGCCCCTTCCCGTATCGGTCACGACCAACTGCAACACGCTGCGCCCGCGTTCGGACCGGTGCCGTGTTTCGAGCAGCACATGACCGTTGTCAGTAAAACGGATCGCGTTGCTGAGCAGATTCGCGACGATCTGATCGATGCGCGCCTCGTCGCCGACAACGTATCGATCGAAGTGGGGCATCGCGGCCAGATAGACAGGCAAGCCCTTGCGATCGGCAAGCGGCGCGTGCAGCTCGATCGCCGCCGCGACGAGGCGGTAAATGTCGAATGGGAACGCGTCGAGCGAAATTGCGCCCTGCTCCAGTTTCAGATAGTCGAGCGTGTCGTCGATCACGCGCATCATCAACCGGCCTGAGCGCTGCGCGATGTCGAGATAGCGCCGCTGCTCCGCCGCGAGCGGCGTCGTCCCGAACAGGTCGAGCACGCCGATGACGCCATTCATCGGCGTACGGATCTCATGACTCATCATGGCGACGAATGCCGACTTCGCGCGATCGGCCGCCTCCGCTCGCTCGCGCGATGCGATCGCTTCGAGGCGCGCCGCGTCGGCCGCGCGCCGTGCCGCTCGGGTGCGCCAATAGGCCAAAAGCAACGTGGAGAGCACTGTCGCGAATACTGCCACCGCGCAAACCGAAAATAGAATCACCGCCCTTTTGTCGTAGCCGAGTTGCAGCGATACGTGGCGCGAGCGGCTGGCTAGACGCGCGAGCTCCCGCGGATTATGAGAGGCCAGATAGCGGTCGATCATGCCCGTCAGTACAGCGTTGCTCGCCGCCGCGGCAAAGCCGACACGTTCGATGCCGGCGATCGCGGCGTCAATGCGCAGGCGTCCGTACGGGTAGCGATCGCGCAAATCCTCGGCCGCAACGGTGTTCACGAGCGCCGCATCCGCATTGCCGGCGAGCACGGCGCGCAGCGCGTCGGCCGCTCGCTCACGAGGAACAATCGCCGCGTCGGCCCACGTCTTTGCGGGCAGCAACCTCTGCAGGCGCCACGCGTTGGCCGCAATGCGAGCCGGCGGAGCCGCCGCATCGCCGAATCGGACAAAGGACCACGGGAAACTATCGTACGGCCTCGTCAAGACAAGGCCCCGCGTCTCGCTCGCGGCGAAACCGAGAGGAAACGATGTAGCGAGATCGATCGTGCCGTCGCGCAGTGCGTCGGCCAGCGTGCGCGCGTCGTCTATCAGGACGGGCTCGAAACTGACTTGCGCGATCGACGCCAGTTGCTTCAACAAGGCGGCGCCGCCCCCTTGCCACTCGCCTTCCTCGTCGAGAAAGTCGTAGGGGCGGTAAAGCCGTTCGATGCCGACCCGCACGACGGGATGCGCGCTCGCCCAACGCCGCTCCTCGTCAGTTAGCGCGAACGGTCGCTCGGGCATTCCCACAACCGCCGCGGGCAGCGGCTGCAGCTCGATCTCGCGTCGTTGCTCGGGAGAAAGTCGTGCAAGCCCGTCTGCGACGAGAGACACCGCGGCCGTGTCGTCTCGACGCAAAGCGAAACAAAGCGGCACCGTAAGCGGCAACGGAACGGATTCGAGCGAGGGAAGCCCTCGCGCCGCCACCATCCCCACATTGGCTTCGTGGATGCCGATAAAAGCGTCGGCACGGCCGTTCGCCACCGCCTGCAGACCATTTCGCGCATCATCGACTTCAATGACCTTCGAGTCCGGCAGCCAATTTCTCGCGAAACCGCGGGCTTGGCCGCGTTCGATCGCCACGCGCAGCCCCGCGAGGTCGGCGAGCGTTCGCGGCTTTTCCTGCTCGCGCTTGACGACGGCGCCGGCCTGCGGCAGCGCGTAGGGATCGGAAACCCAACGGCGGCCGGCATCGAGCGCAGCCGCACACGGAACGGGCAGCACCTGGATGCGGCCGGCATCCAGCGCAGCCAACGCCGCGCTGATCGAGGCAAAGCGGCGATGAACGAGAACGATGCCGTGCGGATCCGCAATCGCGTGCAACGCACTCGACGCGAAGCCGTGCCGTACTCCCGACCGATCGACGTAGTCGAAGAGACTTTCGTCGCCGGAATAAAGGCCGA
>CAYPWK010000057.1:0-18703 GCA_964414365.1 uncultured Burkholderia sp. | reverse complement strand
GGGCGCTCGTTCGGTCGCGAACGGTGCCTTGATTTTCATTGGCGTACCGTGATTTTGCAGTCGGGGCCGCCGCCTGAAAAAGCTGATTTTGATCAGCGCGGCGGACGATAAACGTGAACCGAGAGAACAAAATGGAGTGGAAATGCAGCGCGTTCGACGAACTGTCGCCGCGTGAGCTGTACTCGATCCTGCGCATTCGCAGTACTGTATTCGTGGTCGAATATGCGCATCCTCACCTCGATCTCGACTGCAGAGACGAGCGTGCGTTACATGTCTTCGCGCTCGATCGAGCGCGCGGTTTGCGGTCGGTAACGGCGTATGCGCGCCTGCTGCCGGGCGACGAGCAAGATCCCGAAACGACGATCGACAAGGTCGTCATCGAGTCTGAGCCGCGCGACGAAGGGGCTCCCGATCTATTGATCGCCCACGCGCTCAACGCGGCGCGCACAGCGTGGCCCGGCCGGCCAATCGTCATCGACGTGCCGGCCGAGGAAGCGGCATTCTACCGGCGCTTCGGTTTCCGAAAAGCGGCCGGTCCCTTCCTCGAGCACGGCATGCCGTACATCAGCATGGCGTATCGCTTGCCGTCGGTCGATCGCCGCGCGCCGGCTCTGAGCTTGCCGGCGGTGGAGTGGGTTTCGCCGCCGATTAAATAGCAGGCAGCGCGGGCCGCGTTTCGATCGCCTTGCGAATCAGCGATTCGACGGCCTTGCGCTCATCGCCGGCCAACGGCAGTCGCGGGGGACGCACGGGCTCGGTTCCGAGGCCGACGATCGCCTCCGCGAGCTTGATGTTCTGCACGAGCTTCGATGAGACATCGAGCGCCAGTAGCGGGGCGAACCATCGATAGATTTTCAGCGCTTCGGCTACGCGGCCCTGCTGCACCAGGCGATAAATGGCCACAGTTTCGCGCGGGAACGCGCAAACGAGCCCGGCTACCCAGCCGTGCGCACCCATCAGCATCGCTTCCATCGCCAGATTGTCGACGCCGCACAAGATCGAATAGCGTTCGCCGACCGCATTGAAGAGGTCGGTCACACGGCGCACGTCGCCGCTCGATTCCTTGATCGCGACGATTTTCGCCTCGTCGGCGATCTCGGCGAACATGTCGGGCGTCATATCGACGCCATAGGCAAGCGGGTTGTTGTAAATCATGAGCGGCAGCGCGCTTGCCTTCGCGATTGTGCGGAAGTGGTGAAGCGTCTCGCGACGATCGGACAAATAGCGCAGCCCCGGCAGCACCATGTAGCCGGCCGCGCCATGCGAGGCGCCGCGCTCGGCCTGGCGGCAGCCGTCGAGGGTGCTGTTTTCGGCGATCGTCAGCAGCACAGGAACCCGGCCGCGTGCAGCTTCGACAGCAATGTCGAGCACTTCGAGCTTTTCGTCGAGCGATAGTGTCGACGCCTCGCCGAGCGAGCCGCAGACGATGACGCCGTCGACCCCCGCTTCGATTTGCGCCTCGATGTTCTTCGCCGTCGCGGCGCGATCTATGCTGAAATCCTCGTGAAACTTCGTGGTGACCGCGGGCAGCACGCCCTTCCATGTAGTGGCCATTGCGCCTCTCCTTGAGCGAATCCGATAGACGGGATATGCAGCTCAGTGTAAGCAGGAGGCGCCCGGACGTCTTGCGCGGTAGACGCACCGCCCATGACGATTTCGGCATAGTCCGGCGGCGCCTTCGGATATGCCGAAATCGTCATCGGCCGCGCGCATCGTCGCCAAGACGGCGTGCCTCGCGCATTCCTACTATTCAGGCATGAAGACGATCCATATTATCGATTCCCATACCGGCGGCGAACCGACGCGTCTCGTCGTGGCAGGCAGCCCCGATCTCGGCACAGGCCCGCTCTCCGAGCGGCGCGAACTGCTGCGCGAGCGTTTCGACGACTGGCGCGCCGGTGTCGTTATCGAGCCGAGAGGCTCGGACGTGATCGTGGGCGCGCTGCTTTGCGAGCCGCACGATTCGAGCTGCTCGGCGGGCGTCATCTTCTTTAACAACGTCGGCTATCTCGGCATGTGCGGCCACGGCACCATCGGGCTCGTCGCATCGCTGGCTTATCTGCGGCGAATCGAGCCGGGACTCCACCGGATAGAGACGCCCGTCGGCATCGTCGAAGCGACGCTGAACGAAGACGGTAGCGTATCGGTGCGCAACGTGGCCGCCTATCGCTATCGTCGTGCGGTCAGCGTCGACGTGCCGGGGTATGGCGCGGTCACGGGCGACATCGCATGGGGCGGCAACTGGTTTTTCCTCGTGTCCGAGCACGGCCGCACGCTCGAGCCGGCTCGGATCGGTGAACTGACTACGTTCACGCACGCGATTCGCGAGGCGCTCGAGGCGCAGCGCGTGACCGGAGCGGAGGGTGCGCTCATCGATCACATCGAGCTTTTTGCCGAGAGCCCGCGTGCGGGGCTCGACAGCCGCAATTTCGTGCTCTGTCCCGGCGGTGCCTACGACCGTTCGCCGTGCGGCACGGGCACTAGCGCGAAGCTCGCCTGCCTCGCGGCGGACGGCAAGCTCGCGCCCGGTGAAACGTGGCGCCAAGAGAGCATCATCGGCAGCGTCTTTGAAGGGCGGTATGTCTCGCTCGACGATGCGCACGCGGTCGGCGGCGGATCGGGCGATGCTCCGGCTATCGTGCCGACCATCACTGGCCGTGCGCATATCATGGGCGAGGGCAAGCTCTGCTTCGAGGAGGACGACCCGTTCGCATCGGGCATCCCGTTTGCGGGTACCGCATGACAGCTGATGCCATCGTCGTAGGAGCGGGCATCATCGGCGCCGCCTGTGCCGCGGAGCTCGCGGCGCGCGGCATGAAGGTGGAAGTGTTCGACGCCGGCGGCATCGGCTGCGGTGCCACGGCGGCGGGCATGGGCCATATCGTCGTCATGAACGATTCGCCGGCTGAATTTGCGCTTGCGCGGTACTCGCGCGAGCTCTGGCTGGCGCTGGCTCCCGAGCTACGACGCGAGGATGCGTTTCACCGGTGCGGCACGATTTGGGTCGCGGCGGATGACGAAGAATGGCAAGCAGCATGCGCGCTTCATGAGACGTTCGCCGCGCACGGGGTCGCGGCGCATCTGCTCGATGAGACGGCGCTGCGACGTTGCGAGCGTAAGCTCGCGCCGTCGCTCGCGGGCGGGCTGCTCGTCGAAGACGACGCGATCGTCTATGCGCCGCGCGCGGCTCAATGGCTGCTCGCCGAATCTTCAGGACACCAAAATATCACGTTGAGCACCGGAAGCGAGGTCGTATCTGTCGAATCGAAGGCCGTAACGCTCGCTGATGGCAAGCGCATCGGCGCGGGCCTCGTCGTCATCGCGAACGGCCTCGCCGCGACGCGGCTCGTTCCGGGATTGCCGCTCAGGCCGAAGAAGGGGCATCTGGTCATCACGGAGCGCTACCCGGGCTTCATCTCGCACCAATTGCTCGAGCTGGGCTATATCAAGAGCGCCCATCAATCTGACGGGACGTCCGTGGCGTTTAACGCGCAAGCGCGGCCGACCGGGCAACTGCTGCTCGGCTCGTCGCGCCAGTTCGACACCACGGATCCCGATGTCGAGGTGGCCGTGCTCTCGCGGATGCTCGCACGCTGCACGCGCTATTTGCCCGCGCTGTCGCGCTTGAACGCCCTACGGGCGTGGACGGGCTTTCGGGCCGCGACGCCGGACGGCTTGCCGCTGATCGGGCCGGTGCTGCAGGGCTTGAACGCGCCGTCCGTCTGGCTAGCGACGGGACACGAAGGGCTCGGCGTGACCACTGCGCTTGCAACGGCGAAACTGCTTGCAGCCCAAATCTTTGCGTCCGATGCGCCGATCGACGTCGCCCCCTATCTACCGAACCGCCTGCTCGCCCCGACGTACGTCGATTGACCGACCGATTAGAAAGGCGCGCGGGCGAGGGCGCGCCGCACCCCTATAATCGAGGCACTCTAGATTTTCATTTGGCTTGCAACCGCGAGCCGCTCGCCTACCCCGGACGATGATTCCGATGCTTTCCTTGCCCGACGTGCCCGGCGCCACGACACTTTCGGACATGCTGCCGCTTTTCGAACAACTGGAGCCGGTCTTCGACGCGCTGCCGGACGTGGTGTTCTTCGTCAAAGACGAGCAAACGCGATATGCGTTCGTGAATCGCACGCTGGCTTCACGCTGTGGCTGCAAGGAAAAGGGTGTGCTGATCGGCAAGACGACGGAAGAGGTTTTTCCGAGCCGCTTCGGCAGCGTCTATATGGCGCAGGACAAGGCCATCATCGATGGCGGCCCCTCGATACTCGATCAGCTGGAGCTGCACCTTTATCCGGGGCGCCAGCCGGGCTGGTGCCTGACATCGAAGGTACCGCTGCGCAATGCCGCCGGCGAGATCGTCGGCGTGGCCGGCATCTCCCGCGACCTGAAGGCCAGCGAGAAGACGCATCCGGCCTACTCACGCTTAGCGGCGATCGTCCAACATATCCAGGAGAACTACCGCGAGCCGCTGAACATGGCGCGGCTCGCGCAAAAGGCCGGCATGTCGGTGGCCCAGCTCGAACGGTACTTTCACAAGATCTTTCACCTGACCCCGCGTCAGGTCCTGCTCAAGACGCGCCTCGATGCAGCCACGGCGCTGCTCGTCTCGAGCGATAAGGTGACGGACGTGGCGGCGCTTTGCGGCTATACCGATCACAGCGCGTTCACGCGGCAGTTCAAGGCGACGGTCGGCATCACGCCGAGCGAGTATCGCGCGTTGCTCGCGAACCGCATGCGATGAACACGCAATGTGACGTGGCGTAACGACGGTAACGCCTTGTATCGAACCGGAACGCCCTATGCGCCGTCTCATCTTACCAATACGGCGGCTGCTACCGTCGGGGAAAGAGGCGTCGTTTCAGCGACTTTCTAGCTTCTGGCGGATCCACGCTGACGCGACTTTGCAAGTTGCCTTGACGCTTCCCCGACAGCTGGTCGATAGTGGCCGTTGATTTTTAGATTCGAGAATCGGTAGCAATGTCCATATCGGCAACATTTACTGTGCGGCCGGCGCGACTTGCTGGTTCGGTGCCGTCGTATCCGTCGCCGACGCGAGGCGCAGTGCCGCCGTCGATCGCTCGCTAGGGGGAACGACGATGCGCTATGAACCTCGGGAGGGCCCGCGTTTTCCGGCAACGTGCGCACGATGCGGCGGCCGGATCGAGGAGCCCGTTTCCTTCTGCCCACATTGCGGCACTCATGCGCGGCTTGCGATGGGCGGCGAGCGGCCGCCGGTTTCGCGCGAGACGGCTCCGCGGGGCGAAGGCGCCGAATTGCCGGTCGGTGACGCGCTTTGGGCGTCGCGCCCGACGCCGCTTTTCGCGACCGGGTTTGACTCGTCTTATCGCGACACCCGCCGTGCGCCCGTGCCCGAAGGGGGCCGGCAATGGGGGCTGAAGGGCGGTACCGCGCTGGCGCTGGTTGCATTCGTCGTTCTATACGGTGGCGCTGTGTTGCTCCATCGTCATGACGGTGCATCGACTCCAGGTCAGCAGGGCACTCAGCGAATGGCCGAGGGCACCGTGCAGGCCGGAAAGGGTGAGGCTTCCACGCAAGCCACGGATCGCCGCGATGCCGAGGCGCGCCGCGCCGAAGCAGCGACGAACCTCGCGGCTATTACGCCTGCGCCGCCGACAGCGCCCAATTCCGCAGCAATGGCGAACATGGCGGCGACGCCGTCGACGTCGGCTGGTGCCCAGTCCGCGCCCGCTGCGGCGCAACCTTCGGCAGAGGCTCGACAGGCGCCGCAACCGGCGCCTTCAACGCCTGAGCCCGCCAAGCAGGCATCGACGAAGCCGGCCGCACCCGCTCCGGCGATCGCTTCCATTGAGCCGAGGGCATCGGATTCGACAGGCATTTCAGTCACGCAACGCGATCGGTCCGAGCCGCAGTCTTCGCATCGGTCGACGGCGGTCGCACCCGTGGTCGTCCCGCCGCCAAAGCAAACGTCGGAACAGCAGAAGAGCGTGGCGCAGCGGCAAAGCCGCCAGACGCTGGCCGCGGCGCGCGCGCCGTCGGTCGCATCGCCTTCGACGAAGGACGAGGGCCGCAGCGAACGTCGGCAGGCAGCGGTTGCACACTCGCTCGCCGTTGCGCAGGACAGTCTCGCGAAGAACAATCTTTCCGCTGCGCGTCGCGCGCTTGCCGCGGTGGAGGCGGCGCAGCCCGACAACAGCGAAGCGTTCATGTTGCAGCGAGATTTGCTTTCGCGTGAACAGGCGCGTGATGCGGCGTTGGGGACGGCCCGCACGTGCTTTGTCGAGCAACGATGGAGCTGCGCGTGGCACAACGCGGGCAGTGCAATGGCGATCGACTCGAGCAGCAGCGAGGCGAGGTCGCTCGTGAATCGCGCCATGATTGAGTCCAACGCGGCAGGCCGGCCTCAACCCGCACAACCCGCCGTGCCGATGCTTGCCGAGCCTGGGGCACCGCCTGCGGGCGGGCCGGCCCGCTCGGCGCAGACACGGCCCGCGGCACCTGCGGCGAGCGCGGAGATGCCGCCTATATTGGGCCGAGCATCTCCACCGCCCACGGCCGTGCCGACGCAGACCCGGGCTCCCACCCAAGACTCGAATCAACCGGATGTGCCTTTGTTGACGCAGTAACGAAGACGAAGGCCGTGACGGGTGTGACGCCTGTTAGTCGGCGCATTCAGTTGCGCCGCCTATCGGCGATGCGCTCGTTGAGCGCATCGATGCCGATCCGCGTGAGATAAGTCATCTCAGCGGCGGCGAGCCCGAGCGGGCCGAACGCCGGTGCGAGGCGGTACCGTTCGAGCGCGGGCGGGATCGGGCGCTCTTCGGCGATCGCGGCGGCGAGCAGTTCGCCCGCTGCCGTCGTCGGCGCCATCCCGTGGCCGCCGAAGCCGACTGCATGCCAGACGCCGTCGCGCGCGCGGCCGATTTGCGGCATCTTATGGCGCGCGTAACTCATCAACCCACCCCACGCGTAGTCGATTGCGACGCCGCGCAACTGCGGATAGACGCGCAACAGATCACGCTCGAGCATGCGGGCGATAGCGCGAGGCTCACGCTCGAACACCGAAACGCGGCCTCCCCAAAGGAGTCGCGTATCGGGAAGGGGCCGGTAGTAATCGAACGCGAAGCGCGTATCGTAGACGGCCGATCGACAATCGATGGCCGTTTTCAAGCGTTCGCCGAGCGGCTCCGTGGCGACGACGTACGTCGCGATCGGCAACATGGCCCGCTCGACGCGCCGATAGACGCCGCGCGCATAGCCGCCGCCCGCCATCACGACGTGCCGGGCCGCAACCTCTCCTCCATTAGCAGTCCTCACCAACAGACGATCGCCCGCCCGGTCGATCGCCATGGCGCGGCTGCGCTCATGAATGCGTACGCCGTTCTCGACCAGCGTATCGGCAATGCCGAGCACGTACTTGAGCGGGTGAAAATGAAACCCGTGCGGCTCGAAGAGCCCTCCCTGATAGCGGTCGGACTTCAGACGTTGCCGCAATTCCGCTTTCGAAATTGGCTCCCATTCGATTCCGAATGCCGAGCGCATCAGCTTGCGTTGCGCCTCGAGCGCTCGAGGTCGGCCGAACCAGTCCGCGAGAATGACGCCCGCAAAAGTCGCGTCGCAATCGATGCGGTAGCGTGCGATGCGTCGACGAATCAACTCGACGGCGTCCGTGGTCAATGCATAGAGCGCGCGCGCGTCGGGCTCGCCGAGCTGACGCACGAGATCGGCGCTATCGAGGCTGAACCCGCCAAAGACGAAGCCGCCGTTGCGACCAGACGCACCGTGGCCGACGCGCTCGGCTTCGAGGACCATTACTTCGCGCATGCCCCGTTCGAGAAGGCCGAGCGCCGTGCAAAGGCCCGCGAGCCCGCCCCCGACGATGCAGACGTCGGCCCCGACCTTGCCGGCGCCTAACTCCGGGAGCTCGCGCCGCGTGACCGTGGCTTCGTAATAACTCATTGCGGGCAGGTTCGTCATCGTCGTGTGCGTTCGCTGTTTAACGGGCATCGATGATAATGGCTCATTTCCATAAGATCCTACGGATCGTCTGAAGATGGGACGTAACCTGCCTTTGAACGGGCTGCGCGCATTTGAAGCCTCGGCGGCGTTCGACATCGAAGTCGATACGGGCGGCTACTGGCTTACCTAAGTCAAGTCCAAGGTCAGGACAGTGGGGATGCAACCGTTCATCAACCGGATCGTCGGCGAGGCGCAGCCCCAGGGTTGACCGCGTCGCCGCTCCAGAACAATATGGGGAATCCCCTCGAGGGGATGCCAAACGGAGGGGACGTCATGCTAGTCAACGATATTCTCGCGGCGCTCGAGGTCGATCTTTCCGCATGGGCGGGCAACGCGCTTGTGGCGCGTTCGCCTCGCGACGGCGCGACGCTCGCGAAGCTCGCAGTCGATACGGTCGCCGATGTCGAGCGCAAGGTCGATGCCGCCCATGCCGATTTTCTGAAATGGCGTGGCGTGCCCGCGCCTTTGCGCGGCGAGCTCGTGCGCGTATTCGGCAATGTGCTGCGCGACGAGAAGGAGATGCTCGGGCGGCTCGTCACGCTCGAAGCGGGCAAGATCCGCTCCGAGGGGCTCGGCGAAGTGCAAGAGATGATCGACATCTGCGATTTTGCGGTCGGGCTCTCGCGCCAGCTCTATGGGCTCACGATCGCGTCGGAGCGGCCCGGTCACCGGATGATGGAGACCTGGCATCCGCTTGGCGTATGCGGCGTCATATCGGCCTTCAACTTTCCCGTAGCCGTCTGGGCATGGAATGCGGCGCTCGCGCTCGTTTGCGGAGATCCTGTTGTCTGGAAACCGTCGGAGAAGACCCCGCTCACGGCGATCGCCTGCCATGCGTTGTTTGTCCGAGCGCTGCGCAAGTTCGACGAAACCCATCCGGGTGTCGCGCCGGGGGGGCTTCTGCAGGTCACGATCGGCGGACGCGACGTCGGCGAGGCGCTCGCCCGCTCGGCGAAGGTGCCGCTCGTCAGTGCGACGGGTAGCGTACGGATGGGCAGGGAGGTCGCGCAAACGCTCGCGAAGCGTCTCGCCCGCAGCGTCCTCGAGCTCGGCGGCAACAATGGGATGATCGTCGCGCCGAGCGCCGATCTCGATCTCGTCGTGCGCGCCGTCACGTTCGCGGCCGTCGGCACCGCCGGCCAGCGCTGCACGACATTGCGCCGCCTTATCGTCCATCGCTCGGTGGCCGATACGCTGCTCGCGCGGCTTACAAGAGCTTTCGCTTCGGTGAAGGTCGGCGATCCGCTCGATGCCGATACGCTCGTCGGTCCGCTCATCGATCGTGCGGCATTCGAAGCGATGCAAAGCGCGCTCGCCGAGGCGCGGGCCGATGGCGGCGAGACGACAGGCGGAGAGCGAGTCGACGCCGGATATGACGACGCATACTACGTGCGCCCCGCGCTCGTGCGCATGCCGGCGCAAACGGCCGTGGTCGAACGTGAGACATTCGCGCCGATCCTCTATGCGCTCGTCTACGACGATTTCGATGAGGCTATCGCATTGCACAATGCCGTGCCGCAAGGGCTGTCTTCCGCCGTGTTCACGAACGATATTCGGGAGGCGGAGCGATTCATGTCCGCGTCCGGCAGCGATTGCGGGATCGTCAATGTCAATATCGGCACGAGCGGGGCCGAAATCGGCGGCGCGTTCGGCGGGGAAAAGGAAACGGGAGGCGGGCGCGAATCCGGTTCCGACGCGTGGAAGAGCTACATGCGGCGCGCCACGAACACGATCAATTACAGCCGCGAATTGCCGCTGGCACAGGGCGTGAAGTTCGACGTCTGAATTGAACAGACGCCGCTAGGCGAAACCGAGCCGCTTAGATAGATCCGCAACAAGGATAGCGAGCCGCGCGGGCTTTTCGTAGCAAGAAACGTCGAGGCGGCGAATGATGTCGCTGATTTCCGATTCGCTCGCCTTGCCTGTGAGCAACTCGCCGGTCAACAAGAAGACGGGAGCGGCCGGTTTGCGCGAGCGGCGAACGGCCTCGATTGCCTCGGCCGCCGTCTCGTCGCCGAAGAGCCAATCCGTCACGACGGCGTCAAACGTTTGCGTGCGCAATGCGTGCTCGAAGGTAGACAGGGTTTCGTGCACAACAGGGCTGAAACCGCTTTGCTCCAGATAGGCACGCAGGGCTTCGGCAGCTGTGTGATCGCTGTCCACCACCGCGACGACGGGGCGGCGCTCCTGTACCCGCTGCGGGTGGATTTCGATCTTGACGACCTCCCACGCGTCGGCCGGATGCGACCCTTCCGCGTGCACGACGCGCCATCGATCGGCCTGAGGATAGGCGACGAACTCAACGTGCCCATGCGAACCGACCCGATCGCCGATCCACGCGATGCAGGGCCATTCGGTGTTGCCGACGCAAAGCAATGCCTCTCGTGCGCTTGCCTCTGCCACGCCCGGATCATCCTGAGCCATGCCGATGAGCTGCGCCGCGGGCTCGTTGAACGCTTCGGCCACCTTGCGGATTTGTGCGAGTGTCCACGGACTGCTGCCGCGCAGCTTGCGGTGCCCCTGAGAGAAGCTCAGCTCGAGGATGCGGCAAAGCTCGGTGGTCTGCTGCCGCTTGGCGATGCCGCGTCGCGTCATCAATGCGCGGACTCGTTCTGCGACGGCCAGCGAGTCCATTAAAGTTGCGTCGTTTGTCATGCTGCTAGGGACGCGTTATGGTCCAGGAGCGATTACGGAACAACGGCCGCCACGCCGCCAAAAGGCGCTGCCGCCGGGGAAACATGCGAGCGAGCGCGGCGTATTTTAACCGGGCAACGAAGTCGCGCCGTTTGTCAATTGTGTATCTACAGGTTACGTTTGCAACCATCGGCGACGCAAGCCGCGGTAACGATTCGATCGACGCACCGTTAGGCGGACGGGGTGCCATCTCGCCAGCCGCTCGCATCAGTGCGTGAGGCGTCCAACGGGGCAGCGGGTGAGGCGGTTCGTGCATCTTTTCTTGTCCTTTGTTCGGCAGAGCGGCAGCCTTCACGAGGCGGCGGCGTGGGAAACGCGTTCACGGTGCAGTAAGATGCCAGACGCCCGTGCATCGAGGCAAATACTCTTTCGAATCAATGTGAATGCCGAACCTTACTCGATCGTTCCGCTGGCGCGCGACGAGTTGCCTGTCGATACGATCGAGCTCGCCCGCTTCATGGTGGGGAAGTGCCTCGTGCACGATTCGCCGCATGGACGAATCAGCGGCAGAGTCGTCGAAACGGAAGCCTACCCCGTAGGCGATTCGACGAGCTATGCCTATCGCGGGCTGCGGCCTTACAACGAGCCGCTCTTTCGTGCGCGCGGGCACGCGTATGTGCGGCGTGTGTACGGCGTCTCATACACGATCAACATGTCGAGCGAGGAAGAGGGAATTGGCGCGGCCGTGCTCTTTCGCGCCGTCGAACCGCTTGACGGTGTCGACTTGATGCAGGCGCGGCGTCCCGGCGCCCGCATCGTCGAGCTCGCTCGCGGGCCGGGCCGACTTTGCGCGGCGTTCGATATCGGTCCCGAGTGGGACTGCATCGATCTATGCGGCGGCGCCGCCCTCTGGATCGGGCGTGTGAGCGATCGTTCGGACGCCCGAGGCGGTCATGAGCAGCCGGTCGCGGCGACGAAGCGCATTGGGCTATCGCGAGAAATGCATGCCCTGCTGCGCTTTTACGAGCCCGGCAGCCCGTTCGTCAGCGGTCCAAAGCGATTGCTGGCGGCCGCCTCCGTCCCTGATTGAACGCACATGGCGTCGCGCTCAGGCGGCGACGGCCACGGATTCGAAAAGCGCCTGGCGTGTTTGCGCGCACAGCTCGATCGTGAGGGCCACCGCATGTTCGGCGCCAATGCGCATGGGAGGACCAAAGCGGTGCGTCTCGACGCCGGCTTTCCTGAGCATGCGTTCGACGGCCGTCGTCGTGACCGTCACGTAACTCTGGATCTCCATCCTGTCCGCAAACCTCACGACTTCGCGCATCGCCTCGAGTGCGAGCGTCGCGAACCCGAAGCCATTTTTTTCCGGGGAGACGATTGCGAACCGGCTCAGCTCCCAGATGTGCGGCGATTGGGGTGGCTGCCGGCCGTGCAGGAGATCGGCAAACGTATCGCGAAGCATGTACGGTCCCGTGGTGGGCATGAGGCGCCAGCAGCCGCAAAGCGTGTCGCGTTGGTCGCGGATCAGCATGTAGTGCGGCGAAAGCGCATCGTATCCATCGATCTCCATGCCCGAGAGGATGGCCACCTGCCACCCCATTCGCTCGCCGAAAACGCGAGCACGTAACCGATACATCCGGGCGAGCACGTCGACATCGAAATTTTTCTGAGTGTCGATCGCGATTTTTGCTTTCATCTCGTCCTCCAGTGTGGTTGGGCCTAGCCGATGCGCATAAACGCTAGTCAGTCCGCTTGCGGCGCGTAACTGTCAAGCAAGATAGGTACAAATAGCTGCCGACAATTGCGATGATTCGCGTACCGAGTACGGAATGAGGTAAAAATAAAATGTCGATGATCGATGCTCGCTGTACCGAATCCGCCGCCCATGATCTTGTCGATCCGCGTGACGCGGATATCGATAATGCGTTCGTTCAGGCTTATCGGCGCAGAATAAGAGAGAGCCAAAAAGTGTTTTGGGCGCGTTTCGGCGTGACGCAATCGCGCGGCAGCCGTTTCGAGCTCGGCGCGAACATTCCCAAACCGGTCATGCTGTTGCTGAGGCTTTATTTCGCGCATCGCATCACCGATGCCGATCTCCTAGGCGTCACGGGAAAGCGCGCGCCGGCTCCTCGGCCCGCCACGTTCAGTCGGGATCTATTAAACCCATTCGGGTCGCTTTGACGGCCGCGGCGCTTCTCGAACTGACGCCGAACTTCGCGCGGATGTTGGCCATATGGAAGTTCACGGTGGCTTCAGAGCAGCCGAAGATCCTTGCGATCTCCCAAGTCGATTTGCCTTGCGCAGTCCATTTCAGACACTCGTACTCGCGCGGCGTGAGTTTTGGTATCAACGTCTTCGCATGGCTCGTCAGGAAGCGTTGGCCCGTATCGAAAGCCACGTCGCGCAGCAACGTCAGAAACGGCAAATGGCGCCGCACCTGGGCCTCCAGTTCGCGCCGCGATTGATTGCCGCATGCGAAAGAAAGCATACCGACTTCCTGTTTCGGGCCGTGGATCGGCAGTGAGACGCCGGCAGCGAGACCGTGGCGGCGGGCTTCCTCGTACATTTCCTTTTGCTCGGGCTCCGTAAAAGCCGCGGACGACCAAATGAGCGGCGCCGTCTGCTTCATGCAATGGATGACAGTGGGGTCGATCCGCACGAACGCTCGCTCGTCGTAAGTCTCTCGCCATGACGAAGCGTGGTTGCTGTGCAAATAGACGTCGGCGTATCGCATGCCCGGACGAGGCATCACGGCGAAGAGGGTATGGTCGAACCCACATCGGCGCGCCGTCTGACAGAGCGCACGAAACCAGGACCTTTCGTCGGTTGCGCGCCACAGCGACGACATCGGTTCGATGAACTGACGCGGCATAAATCCTCGCAAGTCTGGATTGCGTGCCCGGGAGGGCCGTGGCGATATCTTTTTCAAGGCCGTTTTCCGCGGAAATCGTTGTGAATTGATGTTTGAAGATTGGGGCAGCCGAGCACCTATCGGCTCCGCATTGCAATGATGCCATTGAAGTTGTCGTTGTCTGTACCGCGCTGCCTGCAATCGGATATCAGAAATGCAAATTTCGACTAGAGTTTCAAAATTCAGGCGCCCGGAATCGATTACAGATCTGGTCCTTGGTGATTTACATCATTGCCATAAGAATGCAAATGGCCGTCTTTTATAAATCGAACCGATTCCATTTCGGGCGGGCATAGCAATGCCGTGCGGCGCAATGCGCACAGCTGAGAGCGGGCTCGCGCTCGCAGCGCATTGTGATAGATGGGGACTACATTCGGGCGCCCCAAGTGAACGACATCGGGGCGGCCGAGGGAGGGCGCTCAGGTGTGCGCGCCCATGATGTATTGCTCGAGTTGCTGAATCGTGAATTGCTGCTCGGAGATGATCGTCTTCACGAGGTCGCCTATCGATACCATGCCGACGAGCCGGTCTTCGTCGATGACGGGCAGGTGACGCATCTTATGGGCCGTCATGATCGCCATGCATTCTTCGACGGTATCCGTTGGCCGCACGTAGCGGACGTGGGTGGTCATGATGTCGCGCACGGGCGTGGTCTTGGACGAGCGCTCCATGAGCACGATCTTGCGGGCGTAATCGCGCTCGGTGATGATGCCGGCAATGTTGTTCGCGGGGCCTTCCGTGACGATGAGCGCGCCAATCTGATGTTCGGCCATCAGCTTGACGGCCTGGTAGACCGAATCGTCGGCATCGATGGTCACAACGGCACTTCCGCGGTACTGTCGCGGTTCCGACTTTGTATTGAGGACTTGTGCAACGCTCGGCATGGTTTCGTCTCCTTTCGTCTCTCGATAACAGCCCGGGAAAGCTGGCGGCGCGAATGGAGCAGGGCGCCGATCTGTCGACTGCAGTATAGGTGGTCGAGCCGGCGATGTGGTGCCCTGGCCCGCATTGCTACGGCCCTGCCCCCGAGGGGGGGCCTCAGTGCGCTTGGGGCGGCCCGGCGCGCACCGAATAATGGACGGCCCCCACGCTCACTGCGTTCGCTGCCCCTCGAGGGGGTCCTCAGTGCGCTTGGGGCGGCCCGGCGCGCACCGAGGAATGGACGGCCCCCACGCTCACTATGTTCGCTGCCCCCCGAGGGGGGCGTCGGTGCGCTTGGGGTGGCCCGGCGCGCACCGAGGAATGGACGGCCCCCACGCTCGCTATGTTCGCTGCCCCCCGAGGGGGGCCTCGGTGCGCTTGGGGCGGCCCGGCGCGCACCGAGGAATGAGGGTACACTCCGGTCTACGCGCCGCTGATGCTGCGTAGATCGTGCTTTTTTGTCCAGCGAGAGTCATGCCCACGTTTTCCCCAGCGTCGTCGAAGGGCGGCGACCGTGCAGAAGAATGCGTCAAGCTCGTCGCTACGGCGACGCTCCCCACCCGGTACGGGACGTTCAAGTCGTACGCGTTTCGTATGGTGTCGGGCGACGCCGAACATCTTGCGCTCGTCATGGGCGACGTGAGCGACCAGGCTTCGGTGCTGACGCGACTGCATTCAGAATGCCTGACCGGCGACGTACTGGGTTCCTACCGCTGCGACTGCGGCGAACAACTCGATCTGGCGCTGCGCTATATCGCGGCGGAGGGGCGTGGGGTGCTGCTTTACCTGCGCGGCCACGAGGGGCGCGGCATCGGCCTCTCCAACAAGATCCGGGCTTATGCACTGCAGGAGCAGGGGCTCGACACGGTCGAAGCGAACCTCGAGCTCGGCTTGCCCGACGATGCACGCGAATACGACTCCGCGGCTGCGATTCTGCGAATACTGAAGGTCACGTCGGTCAGATTGATCAGTAACAACCCGAAGAAGTTCGATACGCTCGCGAAGCACGGAATCCCGGTCTGCGAACGGGTGGCGCTTGCGATCCCCGTCCGAGACGAAAACGAGCGATACATCCGTACGAAACAGGTCAAGTTCGGGCATTACTTCGAAGAAAATGAGTAGTTCGGGTTTGGGGCTGCGAGTCGCCGCTTTGCTCGGGATATCCTGACCGCAACCACTTGATTCATGAAATTTTTGTGTCGCGGGGCTGGCGTGGTAGCGCGGATTTTATCGGGTGGCGGAAGATAATGAATGAATGCAAGGCCAGATTCGGGCGGCCGCGTGTAATTGCTTTTGTTTAAGCAAATCACGATCGACTCGGAACGCTCCCTTGATGAATCTCGGCCGCCTTGGCATGTCTGAACCGGCTGCGCTGGAGTAGGTTTTTTTCGTTGCGAAAAAAGCTACGCCAGCGCGCCCCTTCGTACGCAGTACGTCCGCCGGAGAGTAGTTCCCGTAGCTCGATAAATGCGGTCAGGGGGAGCGATGTCGGACGAGCAAAATCCAATTGATGTGAACGCCCTGGTCACCCTTGGAGCAGAAGCCTGGCGATGTTGCTGGCCGAGGCGGCGATGATGAATCCGTCCATGCCGCATCGATACCTGTCTCAAGCGGCAAGATGAACCCGCTCGACATGCGGCACACCTTTCTGGCGAGCTTGCCAAAGGTCGTAGGCCGCTTGCTGGGCAATCCACAAGTCGGCACGCCCGCCATTTTCGATGCCCAGCCATTGCTCGAGGCGCAATGCCATTTCGGGCGAGATTGCCGCATGACCGTTCAGCACGCGCGACAGAGCCGAGCGTGTCACGCCAAGCTGCTCGGCTGCTTGCGTGACCGTGAGCCCCAGTTCGGGTAATACGTCTTCGCGCAGCGTTTCGCCCGGGTGCGGCGGATTGAAGATTCGAGTCATGATTGCCTCAGTGATAATCTTGGTAGTCCACCAGAATTGCATCGGTGCCATCAAAGGTGAACGTCATGCGCCAGTTGCCATTCACTTTCACCGCATAGTGCCCCGCAAGATCCTGCGCCAGGGGATGCAGCCGCCAGCCCGGTACGTTCATGTCCTCGGGGCCGCTGGCTAAGTCCAGTCGGGCCAATTGGCGACGCAACTTGTCGGCGTGATCTGGTCGAATACCCTTCTTGGAGCCAGTCTCGAAGAAACCCTGAAGGCCCTTATGTCGGAAGGACTTGATCATGCGTGTAGTGTAACGCAACGCTACACGGATTTCAAGCGCCAGCTTCTCGGAGCGTAAGTGCGGGGGCTCTTGGCCTCTCTTTTGTCCCCATTCAAGGGAAGTTCAGCGTAGGGTCTTGGCGTAGGTTCCACGGAGCGAGACTTCTAGTAACCGGCGGCCGCGATGATCACGGCAATTCGCATCCGAAACAGAGGTGAGCGCGTATAACGTCATGTAGCGGAACCATACAGAAACGGCGTGCATCCATACGCTGTCTAAGTGTCACCCAAGCCGATCTTGAACCCTCGGTGAAGAACTTTTTCGCTGCCTGCTGAACGGGCGGTTTTCCGCCCAAGTCGGTCGGCCGGTTTTCCGTTCAATCAGATGACGGAGGTCCACCCTATGGCAACCTCGCAAGCCCGTGACGGGCCACACCGGGTACCCGTACAACGACCCTCGCTCGTGCATCCGCTTTGGGTTCGTATCACGCATTGGCTGAATGCACTCGCGGCGATCGTCATGATGCTCTCGGGATGGCAAATCTACGACGCGTCGCCGATCTTTCGGGGGTTCGCGTTCCCGATGTCGATCACGCTCGGCGGCTGGCTAGCCGGAGCGTTGCAGTGGCACTTCGCAGCGATGTGGCTCCTCGTCGCGAACGGCATTATCTATCTCGCCCTCGGGATTGCGACGGGGCGCCTCTTCTCCAAGTTCTTCCCGCTGTCACCGGGCGCCGTCTGGCGCGACGTTGCACTGGCAATCAAGGGCAGACTCTCGCATGCAGACCTCTCTCAATACAACGCCGTGCAGCGGCTCGCCTACGTTGCCGCCATTGCTGATCTCGTCGTGCTCGTCCTTTCAGGTCTCGCAATCTGGAAGTCGGTGCAGTTCCCACTGTTGCGCGACATGATGGGCGGCTATGACTCCGCGCGCGTCGTACATTTTTGCGCGATGGCCATCCTGGCTGTGTTTCTCATCGTCCACATTGTGATGGCCGCACTTGTGCCACGCTCGCTAATCGCGATGCTGCGCGGCCGATAAGCGTGATCGTCCAGAAGCGCCGAAGGAGGCATCAGTGAAACGGTCCGAAATTCTTACCCATACTGAGGATCGAGCGCTTTCACTCGATTCAAAGGCGATCCTCGCCGACGCGCGTCGCGAGTTGGCTCTGCCCTCGCGACGCGAATTTGGTAAACGCATACTGTCCCTCGGCGGCCTGCTGATGCTGACGGGGTGCTCCCTCACGGACGATGAATCGGTCAACGCATTCCTGATGAGCGTCTCGCGCATGAACGATCGCATTCAGACATGGCTATTCGACCCTAAGCGGCTTGCACCAACCTACAGCGAGCGAGAACTTACACGCCCCTTCCCCTTTAACGCGTATTACGGCATCGACGAGGTACCGGAAGTCGACGCCGCCACTTTCAATCTGAAATTGAGCGGGTTCGTCAGCGGAAAGCGCTCCTGGACCCTGCCCGAACTTTACGCCTTGCCCTATGCGGAGCAAATCACGCGGCACATCTGTGTCGAAGGATGGAGCGCAATCGGACGCTGGGGCGGAACGCCATTCGCGGACTTCCTACGCCGCGTGGGCGCAGACACGAGCGCCAAATTTGTCGGTTTCAAGTGCGCCGACGACTACTACGAAAGCATCGACATGCCGACGGCGCTCCATCCGCAAACGCTGCTTGCCTTTCAATATGACGGCGAGACCCTACCGCCGAAGTATGGGTTCCCGATGAAGCTGCGTATGCCGACAAAGCTGGGCTACAAGAATCCAAAGCACATCATGGAAATCTTCGTGACCAACACGTTTCCGGGCGGCTATTGGAGCGACCAGGGGTACAACTGGTTCGGTGGATCCTGATCTCGTTCAAGGTTGTCGCGGTCAGGCGGGGAACTCCTATATGCCGACGTCTGACATTACCTGTATTCGATAAACGAGCAATCGGCTTGCAAAAGCCGTCTTTTCAATCGGAGGCAATTCTTGGCGTCCTCTCCGGCCTAAAGGCCGGAGATTCCCACTACTGGCGATGTCCCCCAAGGGGAT
>CAYPWK010000056.1:0-18746 GCA_964414365.1 uncultured Burkholderia sp. | reverse complement strand
AGGGCGTGGTTCACGTTCACGCGTCGTTCAACAACACCATCATCACGATCACCGATCGCCAGGGCAACGCGCTTGCATGGGCGACGTCGGGTGGTCAGGGCTTCAAGGGCTCGCGGAAATCGACGCCGTTCGCGGCGCAGGTTGCCGCCGAGTCGGCTGGCCGCGTGGCGATGGAATACGGCGTGAAGAACCTCGAAGTGCGGATCAAGGGCCCCGGCCCCGGCCGCGAATCGGCGGTGCGCGCGTTGCATGGTCTTGGCATCAAGATCACCGCGATCTCCGACGTGACGCCCATCCCGCACAACGGTTGCCGTCCGCCGAAGCGCCGCCGCATCTAAGGCGCGCTTACGTAAGACGCCTGCTTGCGCAGCAAGGGTTGCGCCAGCAGGCTATTTGCATCGATAGATTTGCTAAGTCCACCGTTCGGCCCGCCAGGGGTCGGACTAGCGCGGCGCGAAGAGCCCGCGTGATCAAACCCAGAAGGAACGCAAAGTGGCACGTTATACCGGCCCCAAAGCCAAGCTGTCCCGCCGCGAAGGCACCGATCTCTTCCTGAAGAGCGCTCGCCGCTCGCTCGCCGACAAGTGCAAGCTCGACAGCAAGCCTGGTCAGCATGGCCGCACCTCGGGTGCGCGCACGTCCGACTATGGCACGCAGTTGCGCGAAAAGCAAAAGGTGAAGCGTATCTACGGTGTGCTCGAGCGCCAGTTCCGCCGCTATTTCGCCGAAGCGGATCGCCGCAAGGGGAACACCGGTGAGAATCTGCTCCAGTTGCTGGAGTCGCGTCTCGACAACGTCGTCTACCGTATGGGCTTCGGCTCGACGCGCGCCGAAGCGCGTCAGCTCGTGAGCCATCGTGCCATCACGGTGAACGGCCAGGTCGCGAACATTCCGTCGCTGCAAGTGAAGGCGGGCGATGTCATCGCCGTGCGCGAGCAGGCGAAGAAGCAAGCCCGGATTCTCGAAGCGGTGTCGCTTGCCGAGCAAAACGGTATGCCGAGCTGGGTCTCGGTCGACACGAAGAAGTATGAAGGCACGTTCAAGCAAGTGCCCGAGCGCGCCGACATCGCTGGCGACATCAACGAAAGCCTGATCGTCGAATTGTATTCGCGTTAATCGGATCTACGGCCGGGGTACCCGATTGCCTGGGGCAAGAGGGGCGCCTCGGCTCATCTTTTTAAGGTTGTTACCGGTCAGCCTTATCGGTGTAACGAGCCGAGGGTATTGAAAAGGAAAACCTATATGCAAACCAGTTTGTTGAAGCCCAAAATCATCGCCGTCGAATCGCTTGGCGACAGCCACGCGAAAGTGGTGATGGAGCCGTTTGAACGCGGGTACGGCCACACTTTGGGCAACGCGCTTCGGCGCGTCCTGCTGTCGTCGATGATCGGCTATGCGCCGACCGAAGTGACGATCGCAGGCGTCGTGCACGAGTACTCGACGCTCGACGGGGTGCAGGAAGACGTCGTCAACCTGTTGCTGAATCTGAAAGGCGTCGTGTTCAAGCTGCACAATCGCGACGAAGTGACGGTCACGCTGCGCAAGGAAGGCGAAGGTGTGGTGACCGCGCGCGACATCGAACTGCCGCATGACGCCGAGGTGATCAACCCCGATCACATCGTCGCCCATCTGTCGAAGGGCGGCAAGCTCGACGTGCAGATCAAGGTCGAAAAGGGCCGCGGCTATGTGCCCGGCAACGTGCGCCGCTACGGCGACGAAGCGGCGAAGATCATCGGCCGCATCGTCCTCGATGCGTCGTTCTCGCCGGTTCGCCGCGTGAGCTACGCCGTCGAGAGCGCGCGCGTCGAGCAGCGCACCGATCTGGACAAGCTCGTGATGAACATCGAGACGAACGGCGTCATCTCGCCCGAAGAAGCGATCCGCCAGTCGGCGCGCATTCTCGTCGACCAGCTCGCCGTGTTCGCGGCGCTGGAAGGCACGGAAGCCGCCGCGGAAGCGCCTTCGCGTGCGCCGCAGATCGATCCGATCTTGTTGCGCCCCGTCGACGATCTCGAGCTCACCGTTCGTTCGGCGAACTGCCTCAAGGCCGAAAACATCTATTACATCGGCGATCTGATCCAGCGCACGGAGAATGAGCTGTTGAAGACGCCGAACCTCGGCCGCAAGTCGCTGAACGAGATCAAGGAAGTGCTCGCTTCGCGCGGCCTCACGCTCGGCATGAAACTCGAGAACTGGCCGCCGGCCGGTCTCGACAAGTAAGCCGCCGGGGCTGCACGGCGACTGGCGAGGCGGCGGATTTCGCTTTACAATCCGCGCCTTGCCGTTTTTTTCGTACCGGCCCGTGTTCCCGTTTTCGTTTGGAGTCGGGAGCGATAGAAGAGCTGGATCAAAACTTTGAATCAAGGAAACTAAAATGCGTCACCGTCATGGTTTGCGGAAACTGAACCGCACGAGCAGCCACCGTCTGGCAATGCTCCGTAACATGTCCAACTCGCTGATCGAGCACGAAGTCATCAAGACGACGCTGCCGAAGGCGAAGGAACTCCGTAAAGTCGTCGAGCCGCTGATCACGCTCGGCAAGAAGCCCTCGCTCGCCAATCGTCGTCTGGCTTTCAACCGCCTTCGCGATCGCGATTCGGTGACGAAGCTCTTCGACGTGCTCGGTCCGCGCTTCGCGAATCGTCCGGGTGGCTACCTGCGCATTCTGAAGTTCGGCTTCCGCGTTGGCGACAACGCGCCGATGGCCCTCGTCGAGCTGCTTGACCGTCCGGAACCGGTCGAAGCGGAAGAGGCGCAAGAGGCGGAATAAGCGCTGGCTGTAGCCGAAATAAAGGGGTCAAGCTGATTTGCGGCTTGGCCCTTTTTTCATGGCTCGTCGATCCGCTCCCGTGCGGGCGGTGCGGCTGCGCTCGTTTCTCGCAACACTGGCCAGTGCCGATGGCCAAGGCGAACTCGCGGCCGGTGATACGATAGTGCGGTGCTGATTGCCTGTCGTTGGAGGGAGACATGCCGCTCGAAATCGTTCTGATGCTGACGACGCTGCCTGACCCGGCGTCGGCGCAAAAGCTCGCCGAGGGAGTGCTCGACGAGCGGCTGGCAGCGTGCATAACGGAACTCGGTCATGTCCGTTCGCACTACCGCTGGAAGGGCGAAGTCGAATCGGCCGAGGAAGTGCAACTGCTCTTCAAGACGAGCGCAGCGCGTGCAGTCGAACTCGAGCGGTTCATCGCGGCGAACCACCCCTACGAGACGCCTGAAATCATCTCATGGCCCGCGACCGCGTCCGCCGCCTACGGGCAATGGGTGGTCAGCGAAACTCATCGTCCGACTCATGTTTAAACCGACCCACCTGCGCGGCAACGCATGCTTTCTGCGCTTCATTCTGTGGCTGCTCGCCGCGTGCCTGGCAGCCGGCTTGGCGAACGCGGCGCGCGCCGACGATTTCCTCGATCCGTCGGCTGCATTTCGCTTCAGCGCAAGCGAAAAGCCGGGCGAGGTCGACGTCAAATTCAAGATCGCGGACGGCTACTACCTTTACCGCGAGCGTTTTGCATTCACCGTAAAGAGCGGAACAGCGACGCTTGGCGCCGCTCAGATGCCCGCGGGGCACGTGAAGTTCGATTCGACCTTTCAAAAGAATGTCGAGACCTACCGGCAGGAGGTCGATATTCGCTTGCCTGTCGAAGCCGCAAGCGGACCGTTCGAGCTCGCCGTGACGTCGCAGGGATGCGCGGATGCGGGCGTATGCTATCCACCGGCAACGCATACGTACCGGGTCGAAGGCGCGGCGCTGCAGCGGACTGCTGCCTCGACCGGGGGAGATGCCGGCGGCCCGAATGGATCGGTAGCGGGTACCGCCGACGCGCGGGAGCGTCAGTCGTGGCTCGACCGTGCGACGAGCGCTGATTATGCGCAATCGCTGCTTGAGGGCGGCAGCTTTTTTGCCACTGTCGGCCTGTACTTTCTCGCGGGCATCGTCCTCAGCCTGCTGCCATGCTCCTATCCGATGATTCCGATCGTCTCGGCAATCATCGTCGGCGAAGGTCACAAGGTGACGCATGCACGAGGATTCGCGCTCTCGCTTGCCTACGTCGTCGGCATGGCGCTCGTCTATACGATGCTTGGCATTGCCGCGGCGCTCGTCGGGCAAAGCCTCGGGAGCTGGCTGCAGAACCCTTGGGTGCTCGGGGCGTTCGCGCTCCTGCTGACCGTGTTCGCGCTCACGCTGATGGCCGGCGTCGATATCGTGCTGCCGCAGCGCTGGCAGGACCAAGTGACGGAGGCATCGAACCGCCGTTCGGGCGGCAAGTTCGCCGCCGTTGCCGGGATGGGTGCGCTGTCGGCACTCGTCGTCGGCGCCTGCATGACCGCGCCGCTCTTCGCCGTGCTCGCGTTCATTGCCCATACCGGCGACGCCGTGCTCGGTGGTGCGGCGCTCTTTTCGATGGGGCTCGGGCTCGGCGTACCGCTGATGATCGTCGGTCTCGGCGCCGGCACGATCCTGCCGAAGGCCGGTGCATGGATGGAAGGCATCAAGGTCTTTTTCGGCGTAATGCTGCTCGCCGCCGCGTTGTGGATTATCTGGCCCGTGCTCGCGCCAACGGCGCGAATGCTGCTCGGCGCGCTGTGGCTGCTGCTGGCGGCAGCGACGCTCGGGCTATTCAGTCCGCACGCGACGGCCGTTTCGGTCTGGCGGCGCCTGGGCCGAGGCCTCGGTGCCGCACTCGCCATCTGGGCTGCGGCATTGCTGGTCGGTCTCGCTGCGGGCTCGGCAGACCCGCTGCACCCGCTGGCTGTGTTGGCGGGGCGCGGCGTTGCGCCGGAGCAGCCGGCGACGGCTGGCGCCGGAACCCCCGCCAACGCGACCGACGCGCTGACGTTCGAGCCCGTGCGCTCGTCGCTCTTGCTCGACCGAGCGTTGAAGGGGGCGGGGCGGCCCGCAATGCTCGACTTCTATGCCGATTGGTGCGTGAGCTGCAAGGAAATGGAGCGCTTCACGTTCAGCGACCCGCGGGTACGCGCTCGGTTGGCCCAACTGCAATTGTTGCGTGCGGACGTGACGGCCAACGATGCGGACGATCAGGCGTTACTCAAGCGTTTCGCGTTGTTCGGGCCGCCGGGTATCGTGTTCTTTGATCGTGACGGGAAGGAGGTCACGCGCGTCGTCGGATATGAATCGGCCGACACATTCTTGCGCAGCCTCGACCGGCTGAGCGGCGCACCGCAGTCCTGAGCGCGCCGGCTCGTTCGCCGGCGCCCTGTTGTCGCTCATTTTTGCGCGCGCAACAGTCGTGCGGCATCGAGCGCAAAGTAGGTCAGCATGCCGTCCGCGCCCGCGCGCTTAAATGCGAGCAGCGACTCCATCATGACCTTGTCGTGATCCAGCCAGCCGTTTTGCGCAGCGGCCTTCAGCATTGCGTATTCGCCGCTCACCTGATAGACGAACGTCGGAAAGCGGAATTCGTCCTTCACGCGCCGCACGATGTCGAGATACGGCATCCCGGGCTTGACCATCACCATGTCGGCGCCTTCGTCGATGTCGAGCCGTACCTCGCGCAGCGCCTCGTCCGAATTCGCCGGGTCCATCTGGTACGTCATCTTGTTGCTCTTGCCGAGGTTCGAGGCCGAGCCGACCGCATCGCGAAATGGTCCGTAGAACGCCGACGCGTACTTCGCGGCATACGCCATGATCTTCGTGTGGATGTGGCCTTCGTCCTCGAGCATGCGACGCAACGCGCCGATACGGCCGTCCATCATGTCCGACGGCGCCACGATGTCGACGCCGGCTTCGGCCTGCGCGCGCGCCTGTTCAACGAGGATTTCGATCGTCTGGTCGTTGATCACGTAGCCGGATTCGTCCAGCACGCCATCCTGGCCATGGCTCGTGTACGGATCGAGTGCGACGTCGGTCAGCACGCCGAGTTCGGGAAACCGTGTCTTGAGCTCCCGCACCGCGCGCGGAATGAGCCCGCCGGGATTCGCGGCTTCGCGGCCATCAGGGGTCTTCAGCGACGGTTCGATGGCAGGAAACAGCGACAGGACCGGCACGCCGAGCTCCAGGCATTGCTCCGCCACGCGGAGTAGCAGATCGACCGACAGGCGCTCGACGCCCGGCATCGATGGAACCGCCTGCCGCGCATTGGAGCCTTCCGTGATGAAAACGGGGTAGATGAGATCGTTCGTTGTCAGGACGTTTTCGCGCATCAGACGGCGGGAAAACTCGTCCCGGCGCATGCGGCGCGGACGGTAGTGGGGATGGAGACTCATAGGCGTCGGAAAACGGCGATCGATGGGTTGTCAGGGATTGGGGCGGCGGACAGATCGCTAAAGCGGTAACTCCCGGCTTGATGGTATATGATAGCCATCGAGCGACGCGCTTGGCGCGAAGCTCCCCGCTTCTCCTCCCTGAGCGGGTGCCTGTCGTTTTTTCGATTAGGCTGTTTAACCCGCCGAGTTCCGGCGGGTTTTTTTATCAGCGTCCGCGCAATTCACTGCGGCTCGGAAGAGCCCGCACCTTCCGTTGCCAGCCACGCTTCGATCAGTACGTGCGCCTCATCGAGACCGGTGCGCTTCAACGCGGAGAAAAGTTGAACCGTCAGCTCGCCGGCGTATCCCGCATCGCGATATTCGGTGAGCCCTTTTTGTGTGGCGCGCAGGGCGTTGACACTTTCCTGCCGCGTCAATTTGTCGCATTTGGTCAGCAACGTATGAATCGGCTTGCCCGTCGGCGCGAACCATTCGATCATGCGCCGGTCGAGTTCCGTCAGCGGCCGCCTCGCGTCCATCATGAGCACCATGCCACGCAGTTGCGCGCGGCTTTGCAGATAGCTCGAGAGCAGCGCTTCCCAATGCGCCTTCGCCGCGCTCGGCACCTCGGCGTACCCGTAGCCCGGCAGGTCGACGAGATAGCCGGCCGGTTCGTCAACGGGCCCGACGCTGAAATAATTGATATGCTGCGTGCGCCCCGGCGTTTTACTGGCGAACGCCAGGCGCTTCTGATTGCAGAGCACGTTGATCGCCGTCGATTTGCCCGCGTTCGAACGGCCCGCGAAGGCGATCTCGGGCACTACCGTGGCAGGCAGATCGCGCAGATGATTGACGGTCGTGAAAAACCGCGACTGGTGCAGCAAGAAGGCCATAGGAAAAATCGGAAACGCGCTCGAGGGGCGTGGAAGATCGGAACCGCGGGCGCGCGAGACCACGATGTAATTCGCGGAGAGCGGCAGGGAGCGGCCAGGGTGTCGCCGACTGGCGTCTTAGGCGATAGCGCGGTATTGTACAATACGAAGGTTTGCACCCGCCGGGGGCATGCGCGAGTCCTATGCATGCGTCGGCATTCCATTCCAAAAGACGAGACAAGACCGGGTGTGCGAATGAATCGACTCTGCAAGTCCTTGGTGGTCCTTGAACTGGTGGCGGCAAGTTGGTTGGTTTGGGCAGGAGAAGTGAGTGCGGCTGAGGCACCGAAGCCGGACATGAATCGGGGGCAGGCGATTGCGACAGGCGTTTGCGCTGCCTGCCACGGTGCCGACGGCAATAGCGCCACGGCCGCGTTTCCGAAGCTTGCGGGTCAGCCTCAGCAGTATCTGGTCAAGCAGTTGAAGGATTTCAAGACCAAGGCGGGCGAAAAGGTCGCCGCGCGCCAGAACCCGGTCATGGCCGGCATCGTCGCATCGCTTTCCGATCAGGACATGGTCAACGTCGCGGCATACTTCGCGTCGCAGACGCCGAAGCCTGGCGTTGCGCGCGATGCGGCGACGGTACCGCTCGGGCAGAAGATTTATCGCGGCGGTATCGCGGATAAGGGTGTGCCGGCCTGCGCCGGCTGTCATGGGCCGACGGGCCAGGGGATACCGACCGAGTATCCGCGCGTGTCGGGGCAGTGGGGCGACTACCTTGCTGCGCAGTTGACAGCGTTTCAGCAAGGAACGCGCAACAATAGCGCGCCGATGCACGACATCGCACAGCGATTGTCGGATCAGGAAGTGAAGGCGGTTGCCGATTACATGGCCGGCCTGCACTAAACGCTCGAAGCGCGAAAGCGCACGAAAAACAAAAAGGGTGGGGCGCCGCACCGTCGGTCGGCGGCCCTGCCCTTTTTTGCTGGCAGTTTTGGAGTGGTAATGAGTGTCACCACCTCGGGTTATGAGTTGAAGTCGGACCGGCGCGCGCTGAAAAGCGCCGTCGAGTTGTTGAGCTCCATGCGGTTTGCAATCGCGCTTCTCGTCGTCCTCGCGATCGCGAGCATCGTCGGGACGGTGCTGACGCAGGACGATCCCTATCCCAACTACGTCAACCAATTCGGTCCATTCTGGGCCGACATCTTCCGCGGACTCAGCCTCTACACGGTCTACAGCGCCTGGTGGTTCATGCTGATCCTCGGCTTTCTGATCGTGTCGATCTCGCTTTGCGTGATCCGCAACGCGCCGAAGATGATCGCCGACATCCGCAGTTGGAAGGACAAAGTCCGCGAGGGCAGCCTGCGCGCGTTTCACCACAAGGCCGAATATGCGGTGCGCGGCACGCGTGCCGAAACCGCGTCGCGTCTCGCGTCGTTGCTGGGCAAGCTCGGCTACCGCTACGTCGTTCGGGAGCGCGACGGCGCCACGCTCGTGGCGGCGAAGCGCGGTGCGCTCACGAAAATGGGCTACATCTTCGCGCATCTCGCCATCGTCATCATTTGCCTCGGCGGGCTGCTCGATAGCAATCTGCCTATCAAATTCCAGATGTGGCTGTTCGGCAAATCGCCTGTGGCGAGCAATGCCCCGATCGCCGAGATCTCGCCCGAGCATCGGCTGTCGTCCTCGAATCCAACGTTCCGCGGCTATGCATGGGTGCCCGAGGGACAGCATGTCTCGACGGCGATCCTCAATGAGCCCAGCGGCTCGCTGATTCAAGACCTGCCGTTCTCGATCGAGCTCGAGAAGTTCATCGTCGACTACTACTCGACCGGCATGCCGAAGCTTTTTGCGAGCGATATCGTTGTAGTCGACCACAAGACGGGCAAGCGAATCCCGGCCCGTGTCGAGGTCAACAAGCCGTTCGAGTACGACGGTGTCTCCATTTATCAGTCGAGCTTTCAGGACGGCGGGTCTCAGCTGTCGATGACGGCATGGCCGATGATGGGCGCGAGTGCGAAGACGATGCCGTTCGACGGCGCGGTCGGCGCCTCCGCACCGCTCTCGGCGTCGATGCCGGGTGTCTCCGGGCAGACCGTTGAGTTTGCGGATTTCAGGGCGATCAACGTCGAAAACATTACGAACGCGAGCGGCAAAACCGATGCGCGCGGCGTGACGTCGCAAAAGACGCTCACCCAGTTTTTCGACGATCGTCTCGGCTCGGGGGCGAAGACGGACAAGCCCGTCGAGCTCCGCAACATCGGCCCGTCGGTGCAGTACAAAGTGCGTGATACGGACGGGCAGGCGCGCGAGTTCAACAACTACATGGCGCCCGTGGATATCGACGGCGAGCGCGTGTTTCTCGCCGGGGTGCGACTTGCGCCCGACGACCCATTCCGCTATCTGCGCATTCCGGCCGACAGCGCCGGCACGGTCAAGGAGTGGATGATGCTGCGCGCGGCGCTCGAGAATCCGTCGCTGCGCGCGCAGGCCGCGCATCGCTTCGCCGAGCGCTCGGTGCCCGACAACAATGCGGTGTTGCGCCAGCATCTCGAAGAGAGCGCATCGCGCGTGTTGACGCTCTTCGCCGGGCCCGGCGGGCCGTCTGCCGTGGCGCAAGCCGGCGCCGGCCCAGCGAATGCGGGTTTCCAGGCCATCGCGACCTTTATAGATCATTCCGTGCCGAAGGCCGAGCAGGAAAAGGCGGCATCGTTGTTGCTGCGCATGCTCGAGGGCGCCACATGGGATCTCTGGCAACTCGCCCGTGAGCAGGCCGGCGAGCCCGATGCGCAGTCCGACGCGGCGGCCAGCCGTTTCGTGCAAAGCTCGATCAATGCGCTTTCGGATAGCTTTCTGTACGGATCCCCCGTTTATCTTCAGCTCGATTCGTTCAAGCAGGTGCAGGCATCGGTATTTCAACTGACGCGCGCGCCCGGCAAGAAAGTGGTATATCTTGGCAGCCTGCTGCTCGTGGCAGGCATCTTTTCGATGTTCTACGTGCGCGAGCGGCGGCTCTGGTTCTGGCTCAAGGATGCCGCCACAGGGACTAGCGTCGTGATGGCCATGTCGTCGGCACGCAAGACACTCGATTTCGAAAAGGAATTCGCGCGCACGCGCGATACGGTGGGTGTCACGCTCGGCGCGGCGGCCCATGACGCAGCAACAGGCTCTCCGGCGGAACCCGTGAGCCGCGATCTCTCCCGGTAACAGCATGGATCTGACAAACGTCTCCCGCACTCCCCCCAAGGCGGACGACTCTTCCGCCTCCGCGAGCCACGTCTTCGACGATCGTTCGTTCTTCCGGCGCTTGAGCTCGATCGACTGGCTGTTCGCAATCGCGCTTGTAGGCGGCGCGGGGTTCGCGCTTTCGCGCTACCACGCGTTCATGAACTACTACGACAAGCTCGTGCTCGTCGGCGCGACGCCAGCGCTCATTGCACTCGGTTGGCGTTGGAAGTCCGCCCGGCCGCTCCTGGCCGCCATCGCCGTGCTGTCATTGCTGTCCATCAACGTCTATCACGGCGATCTCGCACGCGCTGACAGCGCATTCCTGCTCAAGTATTTCCTCTCCAGTCAGTCTGCGATTCTCTGGATGAGCGCACTTTTCGTGCTCGCCACAGTGTTCTACTGGATCGGCATGCTCTCGCGCTCGCCGTCGGGCGGTGCAATCGGCACGCGGCTCACCTGGTTCGCCGTCCTCATGGGCTTCACCGGGATGATGGTGCGCTGGTACGAGTCGTACCTGATCGGCGCGGACGTCGGGCACATCCCGATTTCGAACCTCTACGAAGTCTTCGTTCTCTTCTGCCTCATCACGTCGCTCTTCTATCTGTATTACGAACAGCACTACGCCACGCGCGCGCTGGGCGCGTTCGTCATGCTTGTGACCAGCGCGGCCGTCGGCTTTCTCATGTGGTATTCGATCGCGCGCGACGCGCAGCAGATTCAGCCGCTCGTGCCGGCGCTGCAGAGTTGGTGGATGAAGATTCACGTGCCGGCGAACTTCATTGGCTATGGCAGCTTTGCGCTGTCGGCGATGGTCGGCGTCGCCTACCTCGTCAAGGAGCGCGGCGTGCTCCTCGATCGGCTGCCGGCGCTCGAGGTGCTCGACGATGTCATGTACAAGTCGATCGCCGTCGGCTTCGCTTTCTTCACGATCGCGACGATTCTCGGCGCACTGTGGGCCGCCGAAGCCTGGGGCGGCTACTGGAGCTGGGACCCTAAGGAGACGTGGGCGCTCATCGTCTGGCTCAACTACGCCGCCTGGCTTCATATGCGGCTGATGAAGGGCTTGCGCGGCGCCGCCGCCGCCTGGTGGGCATTAACGGGGCTACTGGTAACGACATTTGCCTTCCTCGGTGTCAATATGTTCCTGTCGGGCCTTCATAGCTACGGGAAGCTGTAAGCCTTCTAACGCGATTTCACCGCGAAACCGCCGGTGGGCCTTGGCTCCCGGCGGTTTTTTTCATTCGTCGGTGGATTGCGACGTGCCGCTCGTGTGAAGGTTCGCTGCATCCAAACGCCAAAACAATCGGTATATCAAAGCGACGGGCCCGATCGGTCGATCGAACCTGCCCCAAGGCAGGCGCCCGACGTCTTCTTGATGAGGAGCAGTCATCGTGTTGATCAAACGAGAACGGAGCCGGCTGCTGACGGGCGAAGACCTCCGCCCGAGCGAAATCGCGCCGCGCGCTGTCTTCGAGGACCGTCGGCGTTTGTTGAAGGCAACCGGGTTTGCCGGACTCGCCGCGGCGGGCGGGGCGCTCGGTCTTGCGAGCCCCGCCGCGCTCGCCGAGTACGCCTCACCCGATCCCAAAGCGCAAAAGCTGGCCGCGGCGACGAACGCGAAGTTCGTCGCGCCCGACAAGGTCACGTCGTTCAAGGACATCACCACCTACAACAACTTCTACGAGTTCGGCACCGACAAGAGCGACCCATCGCAAAACGCGGGGACGCTGAGGCCGCATCCGTGGCGCGTGAGCGTGGAAGGCGAGGTCAAGAATGCGAAGGTCTATGACATCGACGAGCTGCTGAAGCTCGCTCCGCTCGAGGAGCGTGTTTACCGGCATCGATGCGTCGAGGGTTGGTCGATCGTCGTTCCATGGATCGGCTACCCGCTCGCCGAACTGATCAAGCGCGCTCAGCCGACGGGCAATGCAAAGTTCGTGCAGTTCATCACGCTCGCCGATCCGTCGCAGATGCCGGGCATTTCGACTCCCATTCTCAATTGGCCGTACTCGGAAGGGCTGCGCATGGATGAGGCGATGAATCCGCTCACGCTGTTGACGGTAGGCCTCTATGGGCAAGTATTGCCGAATCAGAACGGCGCGCCGATTCGCATCGTCGTTCCGTGGAAGTACGGCTTCAAGAGCGCCAAGTCGATCGTGAAGATTCGCTTCGTCGAAAAAGAGCCGCCGACGTCATGGAACACGTATGCCTCGAACGAGTACGGCTTTTATTCGAACGTGAACCCGAACGTCGACCACCCGCGCTGGAGTCAGGCCACCGAGCGCCGCATCGGCGAGGACGGCTTTTTCACGCCGAAGCGCAAGACGCTGATGTTCAACGGGTACGGTAATCTCGTCGCCTCGATGTATCAGGGCATGGACCTGCGCAAGTACTTCTGATTTGAGGCAATGCCTAAAAACTCCTGGCCAATCGCAACCATGACGACCGAATCGTCCACCATGACCGGCTCGAGACAGGCCGCAGCAGTCGGCACGCAAAGCGATGAGGGTCGCCCGGCCGCGGCTCGCCCAGCAGCGCGCACAGGCCGCCCCGCGCGCGCGGCGGGCACCGCCCGCAAAGGCGAAAGCTGGGTCGTGCCGGCCAAGATCGCCGTCTTCGTGGCGGCCTGGTTTCCGCTCGTGCGGCTTGTCGTGTACGGATTGACCGATCGGCTCACGGCCGACCCCATCCGCTTCATCACCTGGTCGACAGGAACCTGGACGCTGATCTTTCTTTGCATCACGCTCGCCGTGACACCCCTGCGCAAGCTGACGGGGATCAACGCGCTATTGCGTTTCAGGCGGATGCTCGGCCTTTACGCGTTCTTTTACGCGACGTTGCACTTCATCACGTACATCTGGTTCGACCAGTGGTTCAACATCGCGGGAATTGTCAAAGACATCGGCAAGCGGCCGTTCATCACCGTCGGATTCGCCGCGTTCGTCTTGCTTATCGCGTTGGCCGCCACGTCGCCGCGTGCCGCCGCGCGCAAGCTGGGGCGGCGCTGGCAGACGTTGCATCGCGCCGTCTATATCATCGGCGCGCTCGCGATTCTGCACTTCTGGTGGATGAAGGCCGGCAAGCATGATTTCTTCGAGCCGAAGATCTACGGCTCGGTCATGGCTATCCTGCTCGGCTGGCGCCTCGTCGTCTGGATGCGGTCGCGGATCGCGCGCGACAGGTCAGCCAGGCAATAGCGTTTCCGTCGCGAGAAGCGACTCCACCGTTTCGCGCGGACGCGAGAGGTAGGCCTTGTCCGAGTCGACGATGACTTCGGCCGCGCGCGGGCGCGTGTTGTAATTCGAACTCATCACGAAGCCGTAGGCGCCCGCGGAGCGGATCGCCAGCAAATCGCCGGGCGCGACGGCGAGCGAGCGCTCGCGGCCGAGCCAATCGCCGCTTTCGCAAACGGGGCCGACCACATCATAGACGCGCGGCGTCTCGTTGCGCGGCACAACGGGATCGATCGCGTGATACGCCTGATACATCGCGGGGCGGGCGAGGTCGTTCATCGCGGCGTCGACGATCGCGAAGTTCTTTTCCTCACCGGGCTTCAGGAATTCGACCCGCGTGAGCAGAATGCCGGCATTGCCGGTTACGGAGCGGCCAGGCTCAAAGAATACTGAACGGTGGCCGTGCCCGCGTGCCTCGATATGGTCCAGCAGCGTGCGCACGAACAAGCCCGTGTCGGGCGGCGTTTCGTCGTCGTAGGTGATGCCGAGGCCGCCGCCGACGTCGACGTGATGGATCGTCGTGCCATCGGCTTCAATCTGCTCCACGAGTGCGAGCAGGCGATCGACGGCATCTAGATAAGGGGCGATCTCGGTAATTTGCGAGCCGATATGGCAATCGATGCCGATTACTTCGAGGTGCGGCATCGCGGCGGCACGCCGATAGGCATCGCGCGCATCGTCGAAAGCGACCCCAAACTTGTTCGCCTTCAGGCCCGTCGAGATATAGGGGTGCGTCTTCGGATCGACGTCGGGATTCACGCGCAGCGAAACGGGCGCCTTCTTGCCGAGCGCGGCCGCGACGGCATCGAGCCGGTCAAGTTCGGCGACCGATTCGACGTTGAAGCATTTCACGCCGGCGGCGAGCGCATCGCGCATTTCTCCGGTGCTTTTGCCGACACCCGAGAATACGACGTCCTCCGCTTTGCCGCCCGCCGCGAGCACGCGGGCGAGCTCGCCGCCCGATACGATGTCGAAGCCGGCGCCGAGCCGTGCGAAGATGTTGAGCACCGCAAGGTTGCTGTTCGCCTTGACGGCCACGTGCACTGACGCACGACGGCCCGCGCAGGCACGCGCGTAGGCTTGGTATGCGTCAGTCAATGCGGCGCGCGAATAGACGTAGAGCGGCGTGCCGAATTCGTCGGCAAGCGAAACGGCGCTGACCTGCTCAGCGTGCAAGACGCCGTCGATATAGTTGAAAGCGGAATGAGTCATGCGGTGACAGCCGTGTTGCGTGAGCGTGCTTTACTGGTTTGGCGAGGGATTCGACGCGCCGGGCGCAGCCGACGCGGCGGGCCTCGATGCCGGACGTGCGTCGGACGCTGCGCTTTGCGGAGCTTCTGTTGCGGCGGCGGGCTTGGGCGGAAGCGGCGGGACCGTCGGCAGATAAAGCGGTCCGCGTTGTCCGCAGCCCGTGAGCGCGCCGCCCCCTGCGATGGCAACGGTCAAAGCCGCTACAATCGCGCTCATCCTGAAGACGACTCGCATGACTGCTGGGTCCGTGAAGTGTTTAAACTGCGTGGAGTTTAGCATGACCGACAGTGACTACCTGACCCGTGCGGAAGCCGTTCTGGCAGCCGTCGAGCGCGCGCTCGACTATACCGACGCCGACATCGAGGCCGAGCGCAGCGGCAACGTCATCACGCTCGAGTTCGCGAACGGCTCGAAGATCATCGTTAATTTGCAGCCGCCGATGCAGGAAATCTGGATTGCCGCGAAGGCGGGGGGCTTTCATTTCAAGTTCGTCGGCGGCGAATGGCGCGACACGCGCAATGGGACCGAGTTCTTTGCTGCTTTATCCGACTATGCTTCGCAGCAGGCAGGCGAGCCGGTGACGTTCGAGCCGTGAAGCGTTGCTGGGGACGCCGCGCCGTTCTCGGTGGTCGGAGTTCCCGCTGCGCCGGGCGCGATGCTTTCCGGGCCCGCCGCGGCTTTAGCTCGTTCGGCTTCTTGGTTGTCGCCCGCTTCACTTCCGGCTGCCGCAGGCACGCCGACCGACGCAACGAAGCCGTGTCCTGGCAGGAATCCATCGAAATACAGTTCGCCATTGGCCGACACGACATCGGGCGGCATCGGCATCTGGTATTCAGGCACGCCATTTAGCGCATCGCGCATGTAGTCCATCCATATCGGCAGTGCCACGCCGCCGCCCGTTTCGCGGTCGCCCAGGCTGCGCGGACTGTCGTAACCGACCCAGGCGATCGCAGCAAGCCCATGCTGGTATCCCGCGAACCAGGCATCGCGCGACTCGTTGGTCGTGCCTGTCTTGCCCGCAAGATCCTTGCGTCCGAGCTCGTTCGACTTCGCACCTGTCCCCCGCTGCGCCACGCTTTGCAGCAGACTGTTCATCACATAGTCGTTGCGAGCATCAATGGCACGCGGCGCATCCTTCTCCGCTACGATCGGCGCGGCTCGCGCTAGCACGACGCCGTGCTGATCGGTGACTTCCGAAATCAGAAAAGGGTTCACGCGATAGCCGCCGTTGGCGAAGACGGAGTACGCCGCAGCCATCTGCAGCGGCGTGACGAGGCCCGCGCCGAGCGCCATCGGCAAGTAAGCCGGATGCCGCTCGGCATCGAAGCCGAGGCGCGTGATGTATTGCTGTGTGTAGTGCGTGCCGATGTGCGCGAGGATGCGGATCGAGACGAGATTGCGCGACTTTTGCAGTGCAGTTCGCATCGTCATCGGTCCGTCGAAGCCGCCACCGTAATTTTTTGGTTCCCATGGCGTTCCGCCCGTCTGCGCGGCGCTGAAAAAGAGCGGCGCATCATTGATGATAGTCGCGGGCCCCAGGCCCTTGTCGAGCGAGGCCGAGTAGATGAAAGGCTTGAAGCTCGATCCAGGCTGGCGCCACGCCTGCGTCACATGGTTGAACTTGTTCTTGTTGAAATCGAAGCCGCCAATGAGCGAGCGGATCGCCCCGTCTTGCGGCACGATCGAGATGAATGCCCCTTCGACTTGCGGCAGCTGGACGATCGCCCAGCTGCCGTCATCGCGCTTCGCGACACGCACGATCGCGCCCGGGCGAATGCGTGAGCGCTCATCCGCCCGCGCATTGAGCGCACCCGCCGCAAAGCGCAGACCTTCCCCTTCGATCCGCGCGACGCTGCCGTCGGCCAGAACGGCCTCGACGCGCCCGGGATCGGCGGCCGTCACGACAGCCGCCGCGATCTCTCCGGCGTCCGACCGTGCCGAGAGCGCATTGGAAATCGATTCGCTGCGCGCGCGAGCGTCGGCGGGTAGAGCGATGAAGGCTTCCGGGCCGCGATAGCCGCGGCGCGCGTCGTAGGCCAGAAGGCCCCGGCGCAGCGCGCGATAGGCGCTCGCCTGATCGGCCGAATCGATCGTCGTCACGACGACCAGCCCTCGAGTGTAGGCCTCGTCGTGGTATTGCTGGTACATCGCCTGCCGCACCAGTTCGGCGACGTATTCGGCATGCACGCTGAATTGCTGGGCCTGCCCTTTGGCTAGCGCGAGCGGTTCCTTCGCCGCCGCTTCGTACTGCGCCTGCGTGATGAAGCCAAGCTCGAGCATCCGCTGCAGAATGTACTGCTGGCGAAGCTTCGCGCGGGCCGGATTGACGACGGGGTTATAGGCCGACGGCGCCTTGGGCAACCCCGCCAGCATGGCCGCTTCCGCTAGCGTGATCTCCTTGAGGTTTTTGCCGAAATAGATGCGCGCGGCCGATGCGAATCCGTAGGCACGCTGACCCAAGTAGATCTGATTCATATACACCTCGAGAATCTGATCCTTCGTCAGCTCGCTTTCGATCTTATACGCAAGCATCATCTCGTAGATCTTGCGCGTGTACGTTTTCTCGCTAGAGAGAAAGAAGTTGCGCGCCACTTGCATCGTGATCGTGCTCGCGCCTTGAGTGGCGTGGCCGTTCGTCAGCGCCGCCATGCCGGCGCGCACGATGCCAGCGGGATCGACGCCGCCGTGATCGTAAAAGCGCGCATCTTCAATGGCGATAATCGCCTGCTTCAGGTAGAGCGGCACGTCCGCGATATGGACAACGTCGCGCCGCTCATCGCCGAATTCCCCGATCAGCACGTGATCGGCCGTGTAGATCCGCAACGGAATCTTCGGCCGGTAGTCCGTGAGCGCGTCGATGGACGGCAGACGTGGACTCGCCACGGTCAGCGCGTATGCGACGACGAGTCCCCCTGCGATCGCGCCCGCGGCGACGAGGCCCGCGAGGCCCGCAAGAAGCTTCGCGAGCAGACGGCGCGCGCGTGACGACGCGGGCGCTGACGGCTCGAGAGGAGGCGGCGAGGCGGGCGGCTGCATATGAAAGGCGATGTAAGGAAGGCCGCGATTATAGCGGGCGGAACGTGTCGTTTCGACTATCTGAACGGGCAGTAGCAAAACCTCGAGTGTCGACGTATCGGGCGCTCCAACCGCGGGTCGTCGCGCAGTAGTCACACCGGCGTTGGCCGTTTGGTCGACTGTCGCGCCGATCGCGCGCCCCGCAGAATTTCTCCGACGCGAATCGAAGCCGCGGCCACGCCGGCCGGGCCGTTGCAAGGAGAACCCATGCTGGTAGCAAACGAACTGCTGTACCCGCCATTACGTCAGCCATTCACGCGCCGCTTTGCCGCAGGGATCGACGTGAGCGCGGGCGAAGCGAGACTTGTCGTGCTGAGCCGCCGCGCGCGGCGCGAGGCTCCGCTGCGCGTCGAATGGCTGGGTGCGGTGCCGCTTGACCGCGCGGCCCTGTCCGGCGTGGAAATCGTTGATAGCGCGGCGGTCTCGCGGGCAATTGCCGCGCTTTTCGGGCAATGGCCACGGCGGCGCGCCACCGGGCTCCTGTCATGCGCGATGGCGTTGCCCGGCAGCGCCACACTGATCGACTCGATTCCGCTCCCGCTTCCGTCGGCGGATGCCGGCAGCGCAACACGCATGGACACACTGGAGGCACTCGAACCTGCCGTGTATGCGCACGCCGAGCGCCTAGCCGCCATCGAGCGTCAGGCGCTGGCGGTGGACTGGTTCGTCGACGAAACGAATCGCGGCTGCGGCTCGACAGGCGCCTCGCCGGACAGCGGCGATGTGGCGCGCGTGACGATCGCCGCCGCCGCCCGGAGACATCTGGAAGCACGCATCGAAGCCGCCGGGGCGGCGGGCATTGCGCTCGGCGTCGTCGATGGGGAACCGCCCGCCGCGCTGCGTGCGCTCTGTCACGCGGCTCATTATGAAGTGCAAGAGC